>CAYTJA010000464.1:0-7754 GCA_964437835.1 uncultured Spirochaetales bacterium | reverse complement strand
TCGCGCGCGCGTCGCCGTGGCGGTGCGCGCGGTCACGGCGGCCGAGGCCGGGGAGGCGGCATGAGCGAGGCCGCGCGAGACCGCTCGGGCGCCGCGCGGCGCGAGACGCGCCGGATCGAAGTCGAGCCGGGGCTACGGCTCCACGTCGAGATCGAGGGCGAGGGGCCGCCGCTCTTGCTGCTGCACGGCTTCACGGGCTCGGGACGCGACCTTGGCGAGCTCTCGGCCGCGCTGCGGGCGCGCTGCCTCTGCGTGCGCGTCGACCTGATCGGCCACGGCGAGAGCGACGCGCCCCGCGACGTCGCGCCCTACTCGATGCAGCGCTGCACGGCCCAGCTCACGGCGCTGCTCGACGCGCTCGCGCTGCCGCGCGCGCACCTGTTCGGCTACTCGATGGGCGGGCGCAGCGCGCTCGCGCTCGCCTGCGCGCAGCCCGAGCGCGTAGCGAGCCTGGCCCTCGTCGGCGCGAGTGCGGGCATCCCAGATCTCGTGGCCCGCGCGGCGCGAGTGCGCAGCGACGAGGCGCTCGCGCTGCGCATCGAGCGCGAGGGCGTGCCGAGCTTCGTCGAGCACTGGATGGCGCTTCCACTCTTCGCGAGCCAGGCGCGGCTCGGCGGAGCTTTTCTCGCTCGCGCGCGCGCCGAGCGCCTCGGCCAGCGCGCGCAGGGGCTCGCGAACTCGCTGCGCGGCATGGGCAGCGGCGCTCAGCCCCCGCTGCTCGAAGCACTCCCGGGCCTGCCGCACGACGTGCTGCTGCTGGCCGGCGAGCTCGATGCGAAGTTTCGCGCGATCGCGAGCGGGCTCGGAGCCATGCTCCCGCGAGCGCGCGTCGTGCGGATCGCGGGCGCCGGACATGCAGCGCACCTCGAGCAGCCGGCCGCCTGCGTGTCCGCGCTCGAGGCTCATCTCTCCGCGTACAGCGCTCTCCCGACGCGAGGCGGCCCCTCTCCCAATCCATCCAATCAGCCCACTCAGGAGGTCTGCGTCCCCTCATGAAACCCGTCGACTGGAAGCGCGTCAAGGAATACGAAGACATCCGCTACGAGCGCAGTGAGCTCGGCATCGCAAAGATCACGATCAATCGCCCCGAGCGCCGCAACGCGTTCCGCCCGAAGACCGTCTTCGAGCTGATCGACGCGTTCATGCGCGTGCGCGAAGACCCGAAGGTCGGCTGTGTGCTGTTCACGGGCGAGGGCAAAGAGGCCTTCTGCTCCGGCGGCGACCAGCAGGTGCGCGGCGACGCGGGCTACGTCGGCGACGACGGCGTTCCGCGCCTGAACGTGCTCGACCTGCAGAAATTGATCCGCTCGCTGCCGAAGCCGGTGATCGCGCTGGTCGCGGGTTATGCGATCGGCGGCGGACACGTGCTGCACCTGATCTGCGACCTCACGATCGCCGCGGACAACGCGCGCTTCGGTCAGACCGGCCCGCGCGTCGGATCCTTCGACGGCGGCTTCGGCGCGTCCTACATGGCGCGTGTGGTCGGGCAGAAGAAGGCGCGCGAGATCTGGTACCTGTGCCGGCAGTACGCGGCGCAGGAGGCCCTCGACATGGGCCTCGTGAATGCGGTGGTCCCGGTCGATGAGCTCGAGCAGGCCGGAATCGAATGGGCGCAGCGGATCCTCGAGCACAGTCCGCTGGCGATCCGCTGCCTGAAGTCGGCCTTCAACGCGGACTGCGACGGACAAGTCGGACTCCAGGAGCTCGCAGGAAATGCAACGATGCTCTTCTACATGACTGAAGAGGCCCAGGAAGGGCGCGACGCCTTCATCGAGAAACGCCAGCCAGATTTCTCGCCCTTCCCGTGGAGGCCCTAGCTCCGGATGCAGCGACCGCGCCTGCGCGGTCGCTGCCCGCGCCGAATAGCGCCGGCGCCTGGCTGCTCGCTGCGCGCTTGCGCACGTTGCCGGTCGCGCTGGCGCCGGTTGCGGTCGGGACGGCGATCGCCGCGGTCGAGGGCGGCGCCCGCGCGCTTCCCGCGCTGGCAGCAGTGGCCGGCGCACTGCTGCTCCAGATCGGCGCGAACTTCGCGAACGATCTCTTCGACGCCGAGCGCGGCGCCGACAGCGAGGCGCGCATCGGCCCGCCGCGCGCGGTGCAGCAGGGTCTGCTCACGCCGCGCGCGGTGCGGCGCGGCATGGCCGTGGTCTTCGCCGCGGCTACCGCGATCGGCGTCTACCTGGTCTTCGTGGGCGGCTGGCCGATCGCCGCGATCGGCCTGGCATCGATCAGCGCCGCCGTGGCCTATACCGGTGGACCCTGGCCGCTCGCCTATCACGGGCTCGGAGAGGTCGCGGTCCTCGTATTCTTCGGCTTCGCCGCGGTCTGCGGCACGACCTGGGTCCAGACCCAAGCCTTCTCGGCGACGGCCTGCCTCGCCTCGCTGCCGATCGGCTGCCTCGCGAGCTCGATCCTCGTGGTGAACAACCTGCGCGACATCGAGACCGACGCCACTGCTGGCAAACGCACGCTCGCGGTGCGCTACGGGCGCCGTGCCGCGCGCCTCGAGTACGCGGGGCTCGTCGCACTGGCCTTCGCCTCGCTGCCGCTGCTCGCGCTGCGTCTCGGCGGGTCGGGTCCGCTGCTCGTGCTGGTCTGCGCTCCGCTCGCGCTCGGCCTCGCGCGGCGCGTGTTCCTGCACGTCGACGGTCCCGCGCTGAATGCCGCGCTCGCGGGTACCGCGCGGCTCGAGCTCGTGTTCGCGCTGCTGCTGGCGGGGGGGATCCTGTGGTGAACGCGCTCCGGATCGAGCGCGCGCGGCTGCGGCCGATCCGACTCGAGCTCGCGCAGCCGCTCGCGACCGCGCACGGGGCGATCGGGGTACGCGAGGGCTGCCTGATCGAGCTCCGCGACGCGAGCGGTGGGGCCGGCTGGGGCGAGGCGCTGCCGCTGCCGGCCTTCGGCGGCGAGGACCTCCCCGCGTGCACGCGGGCGATCGAGCGCGGGCTGCGCGCGCTGCTCGAGGCGCGCGCGCGTGCGCTGTCCGAGCTGCTCGACTGTGCGAGCGCCGCGGTCGATGCGAAACGCAATCCGGTGGCGGCGAATGCGCTCGAGCTCGCGCTGCTCGATCTCGCCGCACGGGCGCGCGGCACGTCTCTCGCAGACCTGCTCGGATTCGCGCCGCGCGCGCGGATTCGCGTCAGCGCGCTCGTCGCGGGCGAGAGTCCCGAGGCGCTCGCGCGCGCCGCGCGCGCCGCGCAGGCGGAGGGCTTTCGCTGCCTCAAGCTCAAGCTCGGCGGACGCGCACTCGCCGAGGATCTCGCGCGCGTCGCGGCCCTGCGCGCCGCCGTAGGCGCGGATCTCGCGCTGCGCCTCGATGCGAACGGCGCCTGGGGTGAAGGCGAGGCGCTCGAGGCGGTCGCGGCGCTCGCGCGCTTCGAGATCGAGCTGCTCGAGCAACCCGTCGCGGCGCCCGAGCTCGATGCGCTCGAGCGCATCTGCCGCGCAGCGCCATTTCCGATCGGCGCCGACGAATCGCTCGCGCTGCCGGGCGCGAGCGATCGCCTGCTCGAGCAGCGCGCGGTCGGCGCGCTGGTGCTGAAGCTCCCGGTGCTGGGTGGGCCGCGCGCGGCGCTGGCGCTCGCACGGCGCGCGCGGCGCGCGGGCATCGGCTGCCTGGCGACTTCGTTCCTCGACTCCTCGCTCGGAGTGCACGCCGCAGCGCAGCTCGCCGCGGCGCTCGGCGCGAACCAGCGGCCTGCCGGCCTCGCGACGACCGGCCTGCTGCGCCGCGATCTCGCCCCTGCGCCGCGCTTCTGGCGCGGGGAGCTCTGCCTGCCCGGCACACCTGGAATCGGCGTCGAGCCCGAAGCCGATTCGCTCGCACAGCTCGGTTGCGGCCCCGCGCTGGAGTTCGCGCGCTGATGCGCCCGGCGAGCTGGCTCGAGCGCCGTGCGGCCGCGATGCCCGCGGGCGTCGCGCTCGAAGTCGGTGCCGAGTCGCTGCGCTGGGCGGAGCTGCACGCGCGCGCACGAGCCTGCGCGGCGCGGCTCGCCGGCTGCGGCGTCGGTCCCGGCGCGACGCTCGCGGTGCTGCTGCCGAACGGCGCTCGCTTCGTCGAGCTGCTACACGCCACACAGCAGCTCGGCGCGACGCTGCTGCCGCTGCACGCGCGCCTCAGCGAGGGCGAGCTGCTGCACCCGCTCCGCGATGGACGCGCGGACCTCCTGCTGCACGCAGAGGACGCGGCCGGCGAGCGCGCGCAGCGCGCAGCCGCCTGGTGCGGAGTGCGATCGATCTCCGAGCCACTCTTCGCCGAGCTCGCGCCGGCCACGAGCTTTCCCGCGCCGCCTTCGGATCCCGCTCCCATCGCAGTTCTCTACACCTCGGGGACCAGCGGAACACCGAAGGGCGCGGAGCTTTCGGCCGCGAGCTTCGCCGCGAGCGCGGCCGCATCGGCGCAGCACCTGGGTCGAGAGCCCGGCGAGCGTTGGCTCTGCTGCCTGCCGCTCTACCACGTCGGCGGCCTCTCGATCCCGATCCGCTCCGCGCTCCAGGGCACGACCGCAGTGCTGCACGAGCGCTTCGATCCGGAGCGCGTGAGCGCGGCGCTCGACGCGGAGCGCATCAGCGGGGTCTCGCTCGTGGCGGCGATGCTCGAGCGCCTGCTCGAATGGCGCGGCGAGCGGCCGCCGCCTGCAATGCTGCGCTGCGTATTGCTCGGCGGCGGTGCTGCGCCGCTGCCACTGCTCGAGCGCGCACACAGCGCCGGCTGGCCGATCGCGCCGAGCTACGGGCTCACGGAGGCCTGTTCGCAGGTCGCGACGCGCGCGCTCTCCGATCGCGATTCGCCACTCGACGCGGGGCTCGCAGCACTGCCCGGCAGCGAGCTGCGGATCTGCAGCGAGGACGGCCGCGCGCTCGGCCCAGGCCTTCCCGGTGAGATCCTGGTGCGCGGGCCGACGCTGATGCGCGGCTACCGCGGGCGCCCGGCGGAGAGCGCTGCCGCGCTCGCGGGCGGCTGGCTGCACACCGGCGACATCGGCGAGCTCGATGCAAAGGGCCGCCTGCGCGTGCTCGATCGGCGCAGCGACCTGATCGTCTCGGGCGGTGAAAACGTCTACCCGGTGGAGATCGAGTCCGCACTGCTCGCCCACCCCGCGGTGCTGGAGGCCGGCGTCGCGGCGCTTCCCGATCCGCATTTCGGCCAGCGCCCGGGCGCCTGGATCGTGCTGCGCCCCGAAGCGGCCGCACAGGGGCGCGCCGCGCTCGCGCGCGCCCTCGCCGAACACTGTCGCGAGCAGCTGGCCGGGTACAAACAGCCCATCGCCTATCACTTCACCGCAGCGCTGCCGCGCAATGCGACCGGCAAGCTGCTGCGGCGCGCGCTGCCTTCCCTCGCGAACGCCGCGCCGGAGCTCGCAGACGACGGCGCCGCCCCACCAATCCCCGGAGGAATTTTCAATGGCCCTGGTCCAGAAGCTCGGCATGGTGATCCACCCGGTCGACGACCTCGAAAGCGCGGTCGCCTTCTACCGCGACGCGCTCGAGCTGACGCTCAAATTCCGCGACGGCGATCGCTTCTGCGCCTTCGACGTCGGCGGGGTGACGCTCGCACTCGCCGCGGGCGAGGAGAGGCTCACGCCGGTGCCGGCGATCTCTCTGAAGGTGACGGATCTCGACGCCGCGCTGAGCCGGCTGCTGGCAGCCGGCGCGCGCCTGCTGCGCGGCCCCGAGCAGGGCCCGCACGAGCGCCGCGCGGTGCTCGCGGATCCGTCCGGCAACGCACTCCTCCTCTACGCCAGCCCCCGATGACACCGCGGGGACGGGCCTTACGAAATGCAGATATTGCATTTATTCCCCGAAGGAAATAAATGCAATATCTGCACTTCGTAAGGCCCGTCCCCGTCGGCTCCGTCCCCGTCAGCTCTCGGGCAGTGGGTCGAGGCGCACCGCGATGCAGCGGGCGTCATCGTGGGTCAGCGAGATCCAGCGATCCCAGAATCCATAACGCTCGCGCATCAATGTGTTGATGCGCTCGGTCGCGGCGGGCTCCGGGACGGGCACCGCGAGGTAGCGCGCCTCGCCGCCCGCGCGCCGCACGACGACTTCGGGTACCCGCTGGATTCTCTGCAACCAGCTCGAATCGGGCTGGCCCGCGCGCAGCCACGCGTGGCCCGCGTCGTTTACGACCCAGAGCCGCGTCTCGCCGCCCTTGCCCTCGAGGTCGAAGCTGAGCAGCGTGACGACTTCGTCGCCCTGTTCGGATGCGAACAGGATCGAGCCTCCGAATAACACAATGGCGATTGCGATTCCGAGACCGACGCGCGCTAGATTCGACATCGACGAAGCCTGCCTCCCCTCTTCAGCAGCCGCCCGCGAGCGGCGGAAAGATCGCAACCGAGTCGCCCTCGCCGAGAGCGAGCGCCGCGCGCCGAGCGCGCCCGCGCGGCGCCTGGACGCCGTTCACGAGGATCATGGTCGCGGCGCGGTCGTCGATCTCGAGCCGATCGAGCAGATCTGCCAGCGAGCTGCCCGGCCCGAGCTCGACGGGGCCCGAACCGCGCGGATACTGCGAGAGCTTCTCGCGCAGTCCTGCGAAGAGCTTGACCTCGACCCGCAAGGGTCCCGCGGGCCCTGCTCAACGCCCAGACAGCAACACCGCGTGGTGCGGCGAGCGCGGCCTGCGCGCGGGGCTGCGGCCGAAACGGAAGCCACTCGGCATGGACGCGCGGCCCGCGAGCAGCTGCTGCCCGAGCAGCGCCTTCGGTGCACCGCTCGCGACAAAGGCTCGCCGCAGGTCGAGCGGGTTGTGCTCGAGATGCTGCTTCCAGGGGCCGAGCGAAACGCCCGTCTGGATCAGCCCCTTCAGCATGCCGGTGTCGTTCGTGCCCGAGACCGCGGCATTCGGCCCCACGAGCACGCCGCCGACGAGGCGGTCGCCGTCCCAGACGTACTTGCGGTAGATGCGGTCGCGCGCGTTCTCGACGATCGTCGTCTCGCGGCCGGCTGCGCCCCAGAGCCCGAAGCTCGCGGACTGCAGACCCTGCGTGTGCAGCACGTTCATCGTGAGGCTGCCCTCGTAGCGCACGGACTGACCCGCCATGTTCGCGCCCGCGATCCGCCCGTGATCGACGGCGGTCGGCTGGATCGCCTGAACGCTGCGCTCCTGCGAGTGCAGATTCGGGCCCTGACAGACGTCGCCCGCGGCGTAGACGTCGGGCGCGCTGCTGCGCAGCTCTGCGTCGGCGAGGATGCCGTGCTCGGCTGCGATGCCGGAGCCCGCGAGCAGCTCGAGGTTCGCGCGGATGCCGGTCGCCATCACGACCGCGTCGCAGTCGATGCTCGAACCGCTCGCGAGCAAGAGGCGCCGGCGCGCGCCGGCCTGCTCGATGCGCTGGACGGCCTGGCCGAGCTGCAGCGTCACGCCGCGGTCGCGCAAGTGGGCGGCGACCAGCGCCGCCGAACTCACGTCGAGCATGCGCGGGAGGACTTCCGAGGCGAGCTCGACGTAGCTGACGCGTGCGCCCAGCGCGAGCAGCGCGTCGAGAATCACGAGGCCGATGAAGCCCGCCCCGACGACGACGACGTCGCGGTGCGGTCCCGCGAGAAAGCAGCGCGCGTCGGCGAGGGTCCACATGTCGTGCACGCCGATGCCGTCGCCGCCCGCGAGAGGCGGGCGGGCGGTGCGCGAGCCGGTCGCGACGAGCAGCCGGTCGTAGCCCTGCGAGGCCCCGCTCGCGAGCGCGACTCGCTTCGCGACCGGATCGATCGAGACGACGCGCGCGTCGAACTGGGCCTCGACGCGCTGCTCG
>CAYTJA010000463.1:0-8042 GCA_964437835.1 uncultured Spirochaetales bacterium | reverse complement strand
CTGCCGCTCGCGGCGCTGATCGCGTTCGCGGTCTGCGGACTGCAGCTGCTGTTGCGGCGGGCTCCGCGCGGGCTGCTCCGGGTCGCGGTCGCGGCGGTCGCGCTCGCGCTCTCGCTCGCGACGCGCGAGCGCCTCGCGCTGTACCGGGATCCCATAGCACTCTGGGAGTCCGCGGTCGCGGTGCGGCCCAAGAACCCGCGCACGCACCTGATCCTCGGGAATCAGCTCGAGCGGGCCGGGCGGCGCGCCGAGGCGCTCGCGAGCGTCGAGCGGGCGCTCGCGCTGGATCCCGACTACGCAATGGCGCAGGTCAACTACGGCGGGCTGCTGCAGCTCGAGGGGCGACTGCCCGAGGCGATGCTGCAGTTTCGGCGCGCGCTCGCGCAGAACCCCCAGATCCCATTCGCGAGCCACAACCTCGGCCGCGCGCTGCTCGAATCGGGCGAAGTCGCAGCCGCGATCCCGCTCTTCGAGGCCGAGCTGGAGCTGCAGCCGACCTTCCTGCCCTCGATGCTCGAGCTGGTGTGGGTGTTGGCCTCGGGGCCGGATCCGGAGCTGCGCAATCCGATCGAGGCGGCGCGGCTCGGCCGCCGCGCGCGCGAACTCAGCGCCGGCCGCGACGCCGCGGCCCTGGATGCGCTGGCCGCGGCGCAGGCCGCGGGCGGCGACTTCGCAGCGGCGATCGAGTCCGCGGAACTCGCGCTGGCAAAGGCCCAGGGCCCGCGCAAGCAGCGGATCCGCGCGCGGCTCGATGGCTACCGCCGCGGCGAGCCCTTCGTCGGCAGCCCCTAGTCCACCCGCCCCGCGGGCAGGGGCCATCTCCGGTGAGTCCTCCCGACGGGCGCGCATCCCGCACCTCAGCTGCAGCGTCTTGCTAGACGCCAGCGCGGAGGCGCCAACCCTCGGGACTGCGGTGCGCGTGGAAGCAGCCCACGGCCACCGCCGATTCCGACTCGAGATAGTAGAAGACGCAGTACGGAAAACGCAGGAGGAGCGCGCGACGGAACGGCGGGTGGACCACGAGCGAGATCCACGGGAACTGCTCGACCCGACGAACGACGGCTGCGAAGCAGGCGAGGAAGTCAGCACCCTCTTGTCGAAAAGGTCCAGCTCGAATTTCTCGCGAGCGGTCCGCCGCCGGTCATTTCCGCGGCATTTCCCAGCGGAATTTTTCAGGAATTTGACCTATATCGGCCGTCGATCACCTCGCTATTCTTGTTATTCGTCGGCGCTCGTCTCCGGCGAGCCCCAGGCCTTCTCGGCCGTCCCCTACGTCTGGTCCGACCAGTAGGATTGCAAGATCTTGATCGCGGGCCGCCCGGGGCCGGACGACGAAGTGCGGATCTTCCACGGCTCGCTCGAGGAGCACCAGTTCGTCGCGCTCTACGGCCGCACCGGCAAGCTGACCGCAGCGCTCGCGCTGAACCGCGTGCGCTTCCTGATGAACTACCGCCGCATGCTCCGAGAGGGCGCGAGCTTCGAGGAGGCCTGCACGAAGGCGGCGGGTTGAGTCGCTGAGGAATTGCGCTCGCCTTACGCTCCATGTTAATGTCAGTACTGGACTCTGCGGAAGGCGCGCCAGAACGTCATCTTTTCTTCAGGGTCAGGTGCCGAAGGAGGATCCGGCGATGTCAGCCCGATTGTGGCTCCGATGGGTCGTCGTCTTGCTGGCCCTGTCCACTGAAGCCGCGGCTGCGGGCGCTGATCCGACGGCGGCGATGTTCGATCCGGCTCGTGTCCTCGAGATCGAGATCCGGATCGATCCGGATGCCTGGAATCGGCTGCGCGTCCAGGAGCGCACCTTCGTCTCGCTATTCGGCGGGGACTGTTTCGCCCAGCCCTTCGAGAACCCGTACACGTGGTTTCAAGCGCGTGTGACGATCGATGGACAGTCACGCGAGAACGCAGGGATCCGCAAGAAGGGCTTCCTCGGCTCTCTCGACACGCGGAAACCTGCGCTCAAGCTCGACCTCGACGAGTTTCAGGACAACGCTCCGGTCTACGACGTCAAGAAGCTGACGTTGAACAACGCGAAGCAGGATCCGTCGCTGCTGCGCCAATGCCTCGGCTACCAGCTGTTCAACCAGGCGGGGATTCCCGCACCGCGCTGCAACTTTGCGCACGTGATGCTGAATGACCAGGACCTCGGCATCTACGTGAATGTCGAAGAGATACGCAAGCCGATGCTCGCGCGGCACTTCAGCGACAACGACGGCAACCTGTACGAAGGCACGGCCAGCGATTTCCATCCCTCACTCGTCAATACCTTCGAGGCGCAGACCAACGAGACAACCAACGATCGAAGCGATCTCGATGCCGTGATCGCGGCGCTCGGCGCGACCGACGCCGACCTGGCGACCGCTCTCGGAAGCGTTGTCGACCTGGACGCCTTCATGACCTATTGGGCGATGGAGGGGCTCGTCGGGTTCTTCGACGGGTACACGAGCAATCGGAACAACTTCTACACGTATCACGATCCTACGTCCGGGAAATTCTACTTCATGCCCTGGGGAATCGACGGCATCTTCGCTGAGGGCAGTCCGATCGCAGCGCTGAACCCAGTGGCAAATAACGCGGTGTTCGCGTACTCCGCGATCACACGCCGATTGGTCGATCTGCCCGCTACCTGGTCCTCCTACGTTGCGCGGATGAACGCCCTCTTGGAATCGGTTTGGAACGAAACGGCGATCCTCGCCGAGATCGACCGGATGGAAGCCCTGGTCGCGCCCTCCACGGGCGATCTCTCGGCTGCGATCGCACCGCTGCGCGCCTTCGTGACAGGCCGACGTGCGCGGGTTGCGGGGGAGCTGGCGGGCGGTCCGCCAACTTTCCCGCCGCTCACGATCCTGGACTATTGCCTGGCCAAGAATGGCTCGCTTTCGGGACGCTTCGTCGCGGCGTGGGGCACCAGGGGTACGGTCCCGCCCTTCCAGACCGGCGCCGCCGACCTGCGCGGTGAAATCAGCGATGTCGATCTCGAGGTCGCTTCCAGCGGCGCAGACGCCGGGCTCGATCCTTCCGATCCCAATCCGCATCGCGGATTCATCGCGCTGTACTTCGAGCTCGCGAATGGAGCGTTTGCCGTCATGGATGCCACTCTCGACTCGACGTTACTCGTGCCGGGGGCGCATCTCGCTATTGATGGGCGCCAGGTGAACGCCCAACTCGCCGTGCTGGACGGAGTCACGCCCGGGGGCTTTCTCGATCATGGAGTGCTGAAGATCCGCGTCGCCTCGACGCGGCCCGACGGGCGGATTTGCGGAACCTTCCACGCCACGTCGTACCGTTTCACGGGCCTCCCATTGGAAGGCGGCGCGTCGAACGCGAGTGCACGGGGCACCGATCCCTCGAGCGGCGCGCGGCTTCTCGGCGAGGCGATCGCGCGGAAGCGCGACGGCGATCCGGCTGTCCTGATGCGGGAATGTCAGCCCTCACACAGGTGAGGATCGATTCGCTTGGAAAGCCTCTCGGGGTATGAGAGGCCCTCTCGCTGGCTCTACCGTGGGAGCCAGCGCAAGCGCCTCACCTGGGAGCGCTTCGCGGATCTGCTCCGCGAGTTCCCGCTCCCGCGGCCTCGGATCATGGTCGAGATCTGGGGCCCCTGACCACGAGTCGCCTCCACGGAGGAGCCGGATGGTAGAAATCTCCTTGTCCGGATCTGGAGAGGGCCGGTCTGGGACAACCGCTGCGTGCTGCATCGGGGTCGCCCGTGGGGTCTTTCCGAGCCGCGCGTCATGAAGCACACGCGCATCGCCGGCGACGGCGATCACGAGTGGGTGCTCGACGTCGAGGGAAGGGCGGAGCCCGCTCCGGCGCGTTCGCTAGGCCCCGGGCCGCGTCTCGCCGGACACGGCGTGAATGGTCTTGACCACGTCCAGGTAGAGGTGCTTCACGTCGCGGATCTGGAAGCCCGCCGCAAGCACGTTGCCGACGGTGTCGCGGTTCATCTCGGGGCCGAAGCGCCGCGAAAGCGGCGTCATCGTGTGCATGACCAGGTTGAATGGGAACCAGCGACTGCCCGTGTGCTCGAACATGTGGAGCTCGCCGCCGGGCTTCAGCACCCGGTGCAGCGCGAGCAGGCCGCGAACGGGGTCGGGCACCGAACAGAAGGTGCACGAGGTGAAGATCTGATCGAAATGCGCGGCGGGGAAGTCCATTTCGTGGACGTCCAGCTGGCGCAGCTCGAGACGGCCGCGGTAGCGGTCGCTGCGGCTGCGCGCTTTTTCGAGCATGCGGTCGCTGATGTCGATCCCGACGATGTCGCGCTCCGGCGGGAAGCAGGGCACGTCGAGCCCGGTGCCGACCGCGAGGAACAGGATCCTCGCCTCGGGGCGCATGCGCGCGAAGAACTCCCGCTTGAACGGCGCCCAGCGCCGCTCGGGCCCGCGCCCTGCCATCAGGTCGAAGTTCCGGGAAGCCCGGTCCCACTTACCCTTGGTGACGAGATCCACGCGGGTCTCCCTTCGCGCGCAAGCACACATCGGCCGCATGGCAGAACGCCAGAGACGCCAGTCCGACCCAGACGCCGGTCGCGAAGCCGGCGCCCGCCGAGACCGGGCCCATCGCCGCTTCCATCCCCACCCACATCCCGGCGAACATGCCCGCGAGGTGGGTCGGCACCATCACCTCCATCGCCCCACAGCAGGCCATGAAGGGCAGTGCCAGCGGGAAGGAGAGCGCCATTCCCATGACCATGCAGACCGCGTGCGCCACCCACATGTTCCAGGAAGGATCGACGAGCAGCGCGGACAACGCGCTGGGGATGCCCCGCTTCGCAGACCGGCTCACGCGCGAGGAAGTCGCTGCGATCCAGGCCTGGCTGCTGAGCCGCAACCGACTCAGGGGACCCTCGTAGCGCGCACAGCCGCGGAGCGGTTGCTGCGCCGCTTGACGCAGCTCCCGCGTCGGTGCATGAGTCTGCCGTGCGCTTCTCGTTGAGCCTCGTGCCCTTCTGCGATCCCGGCGAACGCCAGCCCTATCGCCGCACCTTCGAGCTCTGCCAGCTCGCCGAATCGCTCGGCTTCGACACGGTCATGCTCGGGCATCACCATTTCCTCGCCGACCAGGTCAGCGATCCGCTCATGCTGCTGTCGGCCATCGCGGTGCAGACGACGTCGCTGCGCGTCGCCACGGCGATCTTCCAGCTGCCCTTGCATCATCCGTTGCAGCTCGCGGAGCGCGTGGCGACGCTCGATCAGCTCTCCGCCGGTCGCGTCTCCTTCGGAGTCGGGATCGGCTGGAACCCGGTCGAATACCAAGCCTTCGGCGCGTCGCTCCGCGAACGCGGAGCGCGCCTCGAAGAGTCGCTGGAGCTGTTGCGCCGCCTGTGGACCGAGCGCGACGTCTCAGGGAGCGGCCGCTTCTGGCGCTTCGATCCCGTCACGGTCCATCCCCGGCCCGTGCAGACGCCGCATCCCCCGCTCTGGGTCGCGGGCAACGCGGCCGCCGCGATCGACCGCGCCGCCCGCCTCGGAACCCACTGGCTCTGCGATCCCGTACAGAGCGTCGGCGAGGTCACAAAGCTGCACGGCCTCTACGAGCGGGCGTGCGCGGCGGTGGGCCGCGCGCCCACGTGGCTGCTGCGCCGCTACGTCTGGCTCGGTCCCGACCGCAGCGTGATGGAGCGCGAGTTCCTGCCCGCGTTCGTGCAGCGGCAGCTCGCGTACTGGCGGGTCTCGGCCGAGGGCGCAGCCGAGCGCGCGCTCTTCGCCAGGATCGACGCGGGCGAGGATGTTTCGGTCGGCGAGATCGCCCGCGGCCGCTTCTTCGGGGGCTCCTCCGAAGACGTGATCTCCGAGATCGAGGAGTGTCGACGCCAGACGGGCGTCGAGCACCTCAGCATCGGCTTCGGCGGGGGCCTGAGCGGCCGTTCCGACCCCGCGCGATCCCCCGAGGCGTACGCGAGCCTGCGCGAGATGATCCTGCGCTTTGGACGCGAGGTGATTCCCGCCTTCGTCGCCGAGCGCTGATTGGATCCAACGCGCGACCCGAACGCCACCAGGTTCCGCACTTCGTTCGGCTTCGCCTCGCTGCGCGCGGAAGCGGCTTGCGGCTGCGCGCGGCGAGGGCGATTACGCTGGAATTGGCTTCCTATACTTCTGGTCGGTCGCCCGCATGAAACTCGCGAATCCGCTTTCTTGCCTCGCGCAGCTCGCGCTGACCCTGTGCTCCGCAGCGGCGGGCGCGCAGGGGGCGCCGCCGCAGCCGGGCGCGAATTCGGCGCAGGCGGTCCCGTCCGCGGCCCCGCAGCTGGACGCGGACGTGGATGCAGAGGCGCTCTGGGGCCGCTTCCGGAAGGCGCGCAGCGACCGCCCGCTCGCCGCCGAGCAGCAGGAGCTGCTGCAGCTGCTGAACGAGATCGGCTACGCGAGTGGCTCGCAGAGCGGTGCGGGCTCCGGCATCAGCCGGAACGAAGTCGGTACCGCCTATCGCGGCCTCAATTTCTACACCTCGGGGCACGCGCCCGAGGCGGTATTGATGGACATGGACGGGCGCGTCTTGCACCGCTGGCGCTTCGAGGCCACGGCTGCGTGGCCCGACGTCCCCGCGATCGAGACGCAGGCGAACGCGCGCTGGTGGCGGCGCGCGCGCCTGCTGCCGAACGGCGACGTGCTCGCGATTTTCGCCGGCATCGGGATCCTGAAGCTCGATCGCAATTCGAAGCTGCTGTGGGCGCGCCTGAATGGCGCGCACCACGATCTGGAGCCGCAGCCGGATGGGGGGGTGCTGACGCTCACGCGCGAATGGCGGCGCATCGACTGGGTGAACCCGGATCACCCGGTGCTCGAAGACCTCGTCGTGCTGCTCGATGCGCAGGGCCGCGAGCAGCGCCGCGTGTCGCTGCTCGAGGCCTTCGAGCACTCGCCCTACCGCGCGCTGTGGCGCGATCGCGCGGGGCGCAACGGCGACATCCTGCACGCGAACAGCGTGACGCGCCTCGACGGCCGGCTCGCGGCCCGCCACCCGGCCTTTCGCGAGGGCAACGTGCTGATCTCGTGCCGCAGCACGAACGTGATCGCGGTGCTGGACCTCGAGCAGAAGCAGATCGTCTGGGCGCAGGCCGGCGGCTTCCGGGGCCAGCACGATCCGAAGCTGCTCGACAACGGCCAGCTGCTGCTCTTCGACAACCTCGGTCTCGAGCGGTACTCACGCGTGATCGAGATGGATCCGATCTCGGGGCGCGCGAGCTGGGTGTTTCAGGGCGGCGCCGCGCAGCCCTTCTTCACGCGCACCTGCGGCAGCGCCGAGCGGCTGCCGAACGGGAATACGCTGGTCATCGAATCAGACAACGGGCGCGCCTTCGAGCTCACACGCGACAAACAGATCGTCTGGGAATTCTGGAATCCGAACCGCGCGGGCGCGCAGGGCGAGTTCATCGCGACGCTCTTCGATCTCGATCGGCTGCCGCCGGACTTTGCCAAGGACTGGCTCCCGCCGGCCGCCGAGGCCGGCACGCCGGCGCCGAGCGGAGATCGATGACCGCTCTCTCTCGCGCCCAGCAAGCAGCCCCGCTGTGCCTCGCGCTGCTCTGCGCGCTGGCCGGCGGGCTCGCCGTGCACGCGCACTACGGCTTCCCCGCGATCGGCATCGACGACGCGAACATCAGCTTCGTCTACGCGCGCAACTTCGCGGCGGGCGAGGGGCTCGTCTTCAGCCGGGGCTTCGAGCGCGTCGAGGGCTTCACTTCCGCGGCCTGGACGGCGCTCTGCGCGCTGGCGTTCGCGCTGCACCCCGCGCCCGAGCGCGGCCTCGTCGCGCTCTCGTTGGCACTCACCGCAGCCGCGCTCTGGCTCGTGCTCGCTACGGCGCGCCGGCTCGCGCGCGCAGCCGCGCCCGGCTCCGCGATGGCCGTCGCGGTGGCGCTCGGCCTCACGGCGCTGTGGCTCGCGGGCCTGCCGCGTTTCTACGCCTGGAACACCGCATCGCTGATGGAATCGCCGCTCTGGGCGTGGCTCGATGCCGCGGCGGCCGCGTCGCTCGCGGGTGTCGCGCTCGCGGACTCCGAGCGCGCGCGGCAGCGGGCGCTGCGCGGGCTCGCGGCG
>CAYTJA010000462.1:0-12933 GCA_964437835.1 uncultured Spirochaetales bacterium | reverse complement strand
CGGCCTCGGTCAGCGCGCCGAAGCTCGGCGCGAGCTCCGGACGCGCGGCAGCGACTTCATGCGCGAATGCCCGCGCGGTCACGCTAGGCCCGCGGCGCAGTCCGCGTCGCCGCAACAGCGCGAGCGCGGCGGCATAGCTCGCGGGCGTACCGCTCCGGAGCGAGCTCTGGCGGCGCCACGCGAAGAGCCCCGCGGCGAGCGCGAGCGCGAGCGCGCAGAGGCTGCCCGGGCCCGGCAGCGCGACGCTCGGGCCGCGGGCCCCGTGGCTTCCGCCCGCGCGCGTTTCCGAGCGCAGGTCCTGCCACGCGAGCCAGACGCGCTTCACGACCTGTACCTGGTCCGCGCGGTCGAAACCGACGACGCGCTGGTACCACCAGAGCTCGCTGGCGCTCGCGAGATCGCGCAGGCGCTCCGCGAGCGACGTCGGGACCGCCGCGCGCAGCCGCAGGTCCGGCGGCGTCGGGTCGTAGCGGACCCAGCCCTGCGCTTCGAAATGCACCTCGACCCAGGCGTGCGCGTCGGACTGACTGAGCTCGACGAAGCCGCCGATCTGGTTCAGGCGCCCCCCCGCGAAGCCGTTCACGAGGCGCGCCGGAATTCCGAGCGAGCGCAACAGTACGACCATGGCCGACGCGAAGTACTCGCAGTGGCCCGCCATCTCGCCGAGCAGAAAGGCCTCGACCGGCGACACCGAGGCGTCGCGCGGCAGTAAAGGCGGCAGGTCCGAATAGCGGCCGTGGCTGCGCAGATGCGCTTCGATCGCGGCCACGCGTTCCGCATCGCTCTCGAGGCCCGCGCTGATGCGCAGTGCGAGTGCCTGCAGCTCCGGCGCGAGCGGCGGCAGCTGCAGGTAGCGTTCGAGGGCGCGGGGCGCTGGCGCGCGACCGCGCCGCAGGCGCCGTGCTGAGGGCCGCTCGAGCTGCGACAGCACTTCGTAGCGCACGCGCTCGTCGGCCTGCCGCGCGGCGTAGAGCCCCCCGTTGGCGTCGCGTTCGAGCTGGCGCAGCGTGCCCTGCAGGCTGCGCAGGTCGCCCGCGATGAACAGCGCGCCCGCTGCCACCGGCTCGCGCACGATGCGCTGGCGCAGGTTCCAATGCTCGGGCGCAGGGCCGAAGGCCATGCCGCCCTCGGGGCTCCCCGGCACGAGTTCGCGCGCGCGGGCGCTCACGCTCCAGTGGCTGCCGTCGAAGTGGTCGAAGGCGAGTCCGCGCCAGTAGGCATCCCCGCTCGCGGGGGCTTCGCCCTCGAGCGTCTCGACGCGCATCACCACCGTCGCGTCCTGTCGGATGCGCCCGAGGTCGCCCAGCTCGACGCGATCCGAGAAGCCTGCGATCGAGAGTCCCGCGCCGAAGCCTGTGCCGGAGACCACGCTCCCTCGCAGTCGCGGCAGCATCAAGAAGAAGAGGCCCGCGAGCGCGAGCGAGAGCGCCGTCGCGAGCAGCGTCGTGCGCAGCAGTCCGGCGCCGAGCGCGTGCGGGAGCGCGGCCTCTTCGCCGGCCTCGATCGCCTCGCTGTGCAGCGTGTGGGTCACGAGCGTCCAGGCCGCGCAGAACACGAACATCGCGAGCAGCGGCGGGAACGCGACGCTGTCGGTCAGGTTCGAAGCCAGGATCACCTGGAACAGCGCCAACACCACGAGCAGGAATTCACTGCGGCGCGGCCGCGCGTCGAGTAGCTGCAGCGCCTGCGCCAGCGCGGCGAAGTGCGCGAGCGGAATCGTCGACGGGCCGCCGCGCGACGCGACGAACAGCGTCAGCGCGACGATTGCGAAGAGCCCCGTGTTCAGCAGCAGCGCGCTCCGCTGCCACTCGAAGGGCGAGTGGCGGCGCCAGAAGCCCAGCGCGAGCAGCAGTGCCTCGAGCGCCATCGCCCACGGCGCGAGCTGATGGGTGGTCCAGAGCGTCGCGCTCGCGACGCAGACCAGCAGCCACGCCGCGAAGGGGCGGGGCGACGCGACCTGCGCGCGGAAGCTCTTGCGGCTCACGCGGGCGCTCGGTCGGCGTCGGGTTCGACGCGCGCGAGGAACGCGAGCAGGCGCGCCCGCTGAGCGCGGCCGGCGCCCGCGGGCAGCTGCTCGGCATCGGTGCGCAGCGAGACGCGCGTGCCGACCTCGAGCCACGCGACGATCTCCGACGCCGCCCAGCGCACGCTGCGCTCGAAGCCCTCGCCAGGGCTCTGGGCCGCGGTGCGCAACCTCACTTCGACCTCGCGGGAGCTCTCGCTGTCGAGCTCGCGCACCAGCAGTTCGCGGCGGCGCAGGGAAGCGCGCCAGTGGATCCGCCGCGCCGGATCGCCCGGTGCATGGGCGCGCAGGCCCGAGGCCAGGGCGCCGCGCGGCCCCGCGCCCGTCAGCTCGGAATCCCCGCCGCGCAGCTGGCCGAACGCCCGCAGTGCGTCGACGCGCTCGACGGCCGGGTAGACCAGCAGTTCTTCCGGCGCGTCGATGCGCAGCGACTTCGAGAACAGCCCGAAGGGAAAGCGCGTGTGCACGCGGAAGCCCGCGAAGCGCAGCGTCCCGCGCTGCTCGGGGCGCAGCGCATAGCTCCGCTGCAGCGACTCGCCCGGGCCGATCCGGAGCGCGAAGCAGCGGCCGCAGGGCCGGAGCCCACTCTCCGACTCGAGGCAATCCTCGATCGCGATCGCGAATGCCGCCGCGCGGCGCTGCACGTTCCGGATCTCGAGCACGACGCGCGCCGAGGCCTCCGCAAACAGCTCGCGCGGTGTCTCGCGCCGCAGCTGGATCCCGCGCAGGGCCGACTCCGAGAGCAGTCCCGAGAGCACGAGGAAGGCCAGCATCAGCGAGAGCACGAGGTAGAGCAGGTTGTTGCCGGTGTTCAGCGCCGCGAAACCGACGCCGAACGAGAGCGCGCAGAACCACCAGCCGGCCCGCGTCGGACGCAGTGTCCGCGGCGGTCGCAGCCGGCGCTGGACGCGCTGCCAGGCGCGCTCGGGCACGGGCCGCGTTTCGCTCAGAATGGGACGGGCAGCCGCTCGAGGATGTCGCGCAGGATCCAGCGCGCCTCCTCGGCACCGCGCGAGCGCCCGCCGCGCGGATCCAGCGTCAGGCGGTGGGCGAGGACGTCGGGGGCGAGCTCGCGGATGTCCTCGGGCACGCAGTAGTCGCGTCCCTCGAGCAGCGCGCGCGCCTGGGCCGCGCGGCGCAGCGCGACCGCGCCTCGCGTCGAGACGCCGATCTCGACGGCTTCGTGCTCGCGCGTCTCGCGCACCAGCGCGAGCAGGTATTCGATCAGCGAGCCCTCGAGCTTGACGCCGCGTGCGAGCCGCTGCAGCGCCTGGATTTCCTCGATGCCCGCGACCGGAGCCAGCTGCGGCAGGGCGGTCGCGGCCGGGTCATCGCGCAAGATCGCGGCCTCGTCCTCCGGTGCCGGGTAGCCGATCGCTGCGCGCACCAGGAAGCGGTCGAGCTGCGACTCCGGCAGCGGGTGCGTGCCGTAGTGTTCGAGTGGGTTCTGCGTGGCGATCACGAAGAAGGGCTGCGGCAGCGTGTGCGTGACTCCGTCCACCGACACGCAGCCCTCTCCCATCGCCTCGAGCAGCGCGGACTGCGCCTTCGGTCCCGCGCGGTTGATCTCGTCCGCGAGCACGACGTGCGCGAAGAGCGGTCCGGGCTGGAAGCGGAAGTGTCCGGTCGGCACGCCATCGCGGACCTCGGGAATCGCGCTGCCGAGCAGATCGCCTGGCAACAGATCACTCGTGAACTGGATGCGGCGGAACGACGCGTCGAGCGAACGCGCGAGCGCCTGCGCGAGGGTCGTCTTCCCGACACCGGGGACGTCCTCGAGCAGCAAGTGCCCGCCTGCGACCAGGGTCTCGACCGCTCGGCGCACCAGCGCGGGCTTGCCGCGCAGCGCGCGCTCGACGTTCGCGCAGATGCGCTCGGCGCAGGCCGCTGCGTCGCTCACTCCCTCGATCCGGAGCTCGGGGCGGACCTGCGCTGCCGCGGGGAGTTGCAGCTCGAGCGGGGACCCGGCCGGGGAGCGCTTCGGCAGTTCCACGGGGGATGTTTCGGCCGCCGGCGACGCCCGCTGGAGCGCGGGGCAGCGCCTCTTGCGGCCGCGCTCGATGCGGGCCCGGCTGCGCAGGCGACTCAATCTGCGCGCAGCGGGGAGGCAGGCGTGCGGCAGCTGCGCGCGCCATTGCGCTGCTGCAAGCGTGCGAGCGCCTCGGCGCCCGCGTCTGCGGCGCTGCGCCACTCGGCGACGAAGCGGGCGAGGTCGCCGCGCTGCGCGGCGAGCGCGCAGGTGTAGCGGGGCAGGTCGGCGGCGTAGGTCCCCGCGAGTGCGAGACAGGCGTCGCTGGTGCGCGCGCCACGCGAGACGCTTCCGGCGTCGAGCGTCGCGAGGCGCAGCGCCGCGAGGTCGCGGCGGGCGCTCACGACGAGCGCCGCGCGGCGCTGCTGGGCCTGCGCCGGATCCGGGGTCGCGGCGTAGAGCTCGGCGAGCGAGTCGCGCAGCTGCTCGAGGCGCGCGGCGACCTGGCGCGCGTCATGGACTTCGGCGCGCCGGCGCGCAGCCACAGCGGGCCCTTCGCGGCGGGCGAGCAGCAGCACGCTGGCCTCCTGTCCCACGAAGGTCGCGAGACCTTCGGAGAGGCGCGCGTCGCCGGGTGCGAAGACCGTTGCGTGCACCAGCTCGTGCAGCAGCGTCTCGACCAGACGCCCGCGCGACTGCGCGAGCAGCGGAGAAGTCAGCGGGTCGGCGAACCAGCCGAGGGTCGAGTACGCGCGAATCGGCGAGACGCAGACGTCGTAGCCGCGCGCGCGCAGGCGCGCCGCCTCGTCCTCCGCACGGCTCGGATCGAAGAAGCCTTTGTAGGGCAGCCGGCCGACGATCGGGAACCAGAAGCCCGCGGGTGTGAGCTCGCCCACGCGCGTCGCGACGACGCTTGTCACGACGCGATCGCCCGGCCACTCGACGTAACTCGTATATTGCCCGCCGACCGCGAGGCCCAGCTCGCGGGCGAAGGCGAGCGTCGCCTCCGCGAGCTCGAGGCTCTCGCGCAGCTCCTGCGGAGTGTTCGGGCTCTCGCGCAGCGTTGCGAGAGACTGGCGCCCCCAGAGCAGCCGCAGCTGGCCACCGGCGACGTGGCCGAGATAGCAACCGGAGGTCGCCGCGGCGATGAGCAGCAGACAGCCCACTCCCAGCCAGCAGTCGCGCTTCGGGCGTGCCCTGCTGCGCGCGTCCACGCGCGACGCAGCCGAGCGCGCGCTCGCGTTCGCAGTCGAGGCGGGCGCGACCGGAGCCGAGGAGACCGAAGGGTTGGGCGACATCTGCTGGATCCTCTACGCGCCGCGGGTCGCCGCGGCCGCGGTGCGCCTCGCCGCCCTGCGCGGGCTCGCGGGCGACGGAGCGCTCGACGAGTGGCTGCCCGAGCCCGAGGTGGACTGGCCCGAGACCTGGAAGCGCGGCCTCGGGCCGATCGAGATCTCGCCGCGCCTGCGGCTGCGGCCGCCCTTCGCAGCTGCGGGCCCGGCGCCCGAGCGCGAGCTGATCATCGAGCCCGGCCAGGCCTTCGGGACCGGCGCCCACAGCTCGACCTGGCTCGCGCTCGCGGGCCTCGACGCCTGCCAGCAGCGCGGCGCGCGCGTGCGCGAGCTGCTCGACGTCGGCACCGGCAGCGGCGTGCTCGCGCTCGCGGCGCTGCTGCTGTTTCCGGAAGCGCGCGCGCTCGGCTGCGATCTGGATCCGCTCGCCGCGCCCGCGGCGCGCGGCAATGCGCTGCACAACGGCCTGAGCGCGCGCCTGCGGCTCTTCACAGGCGGGATCCAGGCGCTCGCGTGCGCGGCGCGCTTCGACTGCTTCGCGGCGAACCTGCTGCGGCGCGAGCTCGAGCCGCTGCTTCCGGAGCTCGGCCTGCGCGCTGCACCCGGAGCCCACGCAGTCTTCTCGGGGCTGCTCGAGGCGGAGGCGGAGCCGCTCTCGTGCGAACTCGCGGCGCTCGGCTGGCGGGCCACGCAGCGGCTCACGCGCGAGGACGCGGACGGCGAGCGCTGGGTTGCGCTGCTGTGCCGCCGCGAGTGATTGCGAGGGCGCTCATCGCGCTTCGGCTTCGCGCGCGAGCCAGTGTGCGAAGAGATCGCGGAGGGTCTCTTCGAAGGCCCGCTGCGGCGCCCAGCCGGTGGCGCGCTCGATCCGCGAGGCGTCACCGACACAGCATTCAGTCGGACGCCAGAGCTCCGCGCGCGGCCGCAGCTCGGCTGCGACGCCGGCCTGCTGCATCAGCTCGCGCATCAGCTCGCGCAGCGCGCGCCCGCGGCCGCTCGCGACGTTGTAGACGCCCGCGGGCGTCGCCGGCTCGAGCAGGGCGAGGTAGGCGCGCACGACGTCGCGCACGTCGAGGAAATCGCGCACCGAGTCGAGGTTGCCGACCGCGAGCCACGGCTCGGCGCGGCCGAGCCGGATCCGGGCGAGCTGCTGCGCGAAGCTCGGCAGCGCGAAGCTCGGGGTCTGCCCGGGGCCACTGTGGTTGAACGCGCGCGCGCAAACGAGGTCGAGACCGCGTGCCGCGCGCGCGAGCAGTTCCGCGGCTGCCTTGCTGCGCCCGTAGGGCGAGCTCGGCCGCAGCGCGTCGACTTCGCGAAACGGCGCGGCGCCCGGCGCGGCCGAGCCGTAGACGTCGGAGCTGCTCACGAGCAGCAGCCGCGCGCGCGGTGCCGCGCTCGCGAGCGCGCGCAGCAGGCTCTGGGTGCCGAGGTAGTTGATGCGCCAGGTTTCGGCGGGCTCGCTGTGCGAGCGCGCCACCGAGCTCTGGGCCGCGAGGTGGACGACCGCATCCGGCGCGAAGTCGCCGAGCGCGCGAGAGAGACCGGAGGTCTGCGTCACGTCGAGCTCGCGATCGGCGCCGTGCGCGGCATCGCCGCGCGCCGCGAGCGCGCGCAGCAGGAAGGGGCCGACGAAACCGCCCGCACCGGTCACGAAGACCCGCATGCCCGCAGGCTGCCGCAATCGCGCGATCCCCGCGAACGCGGTGGCTGGAGGGCTCCGAGCCGTCTAGTCTGCCCCGCCGGGGGGAAGCCACCAGATGATCCTCGGTGTGGCGGGCAGCAATGGCGCTGGCAAGGGCGAAGTCGTCGCCTTCCTGCGCGAGCGCAGCTTCCACGCGTACTCGCTCTCGGACGTGATCCGCGACGAGCTGCGGCGCCGAGGCCAGCCCGAGACGCGGGAGCGCATGATCGATACCGGCCGCGAGCTGCGGCAGAGCGAAGGTCCCGGAGCGCTCGCGCAACGCCTGCTGCCGCGGCTCCAGCCCGACCGCCACTACGTGATCGATTCGATCCGGCACCCGGCCGAAGTGCAGGTACTGCGCGCCGCCGCACAGGGCTTTCGGCTGGTCTGGGTCGAAGCGCCCGAAGCGCTGCGGCTGGAGCGCATCCTCAAGCGGGCGCGTCCGGGCGACCCGCAGACCCCCGAGGAGCTGCGCCAGCTGGAAGGGCGCGAGCTGCGCAGCGCGGACCCCGCCGCGCAGCAGCTGCTCGACGTGCGCGATCTCGCGGATCAGGCGATCGCGAACGCTGCCGGGCTCGACGCGCTGCACGCCGAGCTGCAGCGGCTGATCACGAGCGACCTGCGCTTCGAGCGCCCGGGCTGGGACACCTACTTCATGTCGATCGCGCGCGTAGTCGCTTCGCGCAGCAACTGCGTCAAGCGCATGGTCGCCGCCGTGATCACGCTCGATCGGCGCATCATCTCGACCGGCTACAACGGCACGCCCCGCGGTGTGCGCAACTGCAACGAGGGCGGCTGTCCGCGCTGCAATCGCTTCGCCCCGAGCGGACGCGACCTCGGCGAGTGCTTGTGCTCCCACGCCGAGGAAAACGCGATCACCCAATCCGCCTACCACGGCGTGAGCGTGCGCGGCGCCACGCTCTACTCGACCTTCTGCCCCTGCCTGATCTGCACCAAGATGATCATCAACTCGGGCATCGCCGAGGTCGTCTTCAGCGCCGACTACCCGCTGGGCGACGTCTCGCTGCGGCTGCTCGAAGAGGCCGGGATCGCCGTGCGGCAGCTTCGATCGGGGTTCGAACCCCACGCTTGAGCGCGGCCGCATTTCGCGCTTGAACTAATCCGAAACATCGTTCTAGACTGCGCGCCCCATCAGCGATCTCGCTGAGAAGCCAGGAGGGCTTCCATGCCGTCACCCTTCCGACCCGAACTCGAACGCTCCCGACCGATCGCTGAGGCCGACCTCGAAAGGCTGCACCCGAGCGCGATTCGCGATCCGGCCGCGATCCTCGCGCTGCTCACGCGCGTCTACGAGCAGCGTGTCGCCCTGCAGCGCGCGATGAACCGACGCATCCTTCCGGAACAGGCGTGGCTCTGCGAGCGACCCGCGCGCGAGCTCCGGCTCGAGACCCGCAACTTCGAGGCGACCCGCGCGTCGCAGCTCTACTTGAACTTCGCGCTGGACGGGCGCGCGCACTTCTTTGCCTGCGTTCTGCGAGAGCGCGGGCAGCGGGGCGCGCTGGTGGCCGCGCTGCCCGACGCGATCCACTGCGCCGAGCGGCGCGACGACGACCGCGACGCGAGCCCTCCCGAACCGGTCTCGCTCTGCACGGAAAATGGCAGCGCCTGCGCGGGTCGGATCGCCGATCGCTCCGCACGCGGTCTCGGCGTGAGCGTCCAGCAGGGGGCGGCACCGCGCAGCGGCGACGCTGTCCAGGTCGAATGGCGCAGCGGCGCGCGCGCGGGCCAGCGCATGCACGCGCAGGTGTGTCACGTCTCGCGGGCGGACGCGACCGGTCGGATCCGGATCGGCCTCGATCTGGCCCCGGCTCCGCGCAGCGCACTCCGGATCGAGCGGCGCGAGCGCGCGCTCGACAGCTCGCGTGCAGATCGCCTGCGCCAGCGCACGGCGCTGCTGCGGGCTGGGCTGCGCTCCGCGCTCGAGCGCGCGGGCGCGGCGGTGGGTGTCCCGGTCGGCGCGCCCGAGCTGCACGTGGTGGACTACCAGAATCGCGACGGAGAATCGCTGCGCGGAATCGTCGATGCGACCGGCGAGACTCGCGGCGCGCCGGCCGTGATCATCCCTCCCGCCTGGGGACGCACCAAGGAGACGCTGCTGCCGCTCGCGCTGGCCGTCACCGCGGCCTTCCGGCGCGCCGGCGAGGCCGTCGTGGTGCTGCGCTACGACGGCATCCGCAAGCGCGGCGAGTCCTACAAGGACCCCGAGTGCCGCGCGCCGGGGCGCGATCACCACCGCTTCAGCTTCACGCAGGGCGTGCGCGACATCCGCGCCAGCATGGATTTTCTCGAGCGCGCGCCCGAATTCCGCAGCCGCGACTTCTATCTGCTCTCGTTCAGCGCCGCGTCGGTCGAGGCTCGGCGCGCGACGCGCCTCGACCCGCGCGTGAAGGGCTGGATCGCCGTCGTCGGAACCGCCGACTGCCAATCCATGATGCGCGTGATCTCGGGCGGCCTCGATTACGTGCGCGGCAACGAGCTCGGCATCCGCTTCTCGCTGCAGGAAGTCCTCGGCGTCGAGGTCGACATGGACTACGCCGCGAGCGACGCCCGCCGCGATCGCCTGTCGAAGCTCGAGCACGCGCGCGAGGATCTCGCGGAGATCCGCGTCCCGATCACGTGGTTCCACGGGCTTCACGACGCCTGGATGGATCCCGAGCGCGTGAAAGACGTGCTCTCGCGCGGCGACACCTCGCGGCGGCGTTTCATCGAGATCCCCACCGGACACATGCTGAAGAACAGCCAGCAGGCGGTCGAGACCTTCCAGGCCGTCGCCTGTGAGCTCGGGCAGATGGTGCTCGGCCGTGAGATCGCACCGGCGCTGCCGGATCTCTCGCAGATCGAGCGGCGCACGCGCGCGGAGCGCGCGCGGCTGCCGCGGCGCACGGGCGACCTGCGCCAATTCTGGAAGGACTACCTCGTCGGCCGCGACGAGACGCTCGGAATCGAGCTGATGACGAGCATCACGCCCTACGAGGAGCTGATGCAGGAGCAGCTGCGGCAGCTCGCGCTGCGGCCGGGCGCGCGCGTCGCGGACGTCGGCTCGGGCACCGGCGCACTGCCGCTGCACCTCGCCCAGCGTCCGTCGGCGCCGCTCCCGCTCGAGATCGTCGCGCTCGACTTCGTGCGCGCGGGCCACCTGCGCTCGCGCGAGCGCCTCGCGGCGATCGGCGCCCCCGCGGAGCTCGCCGTTCACTATCTGGAAGTCGACCTCGAGCCCGCGGCCGGCTGTCGGGTTCCGCTCGCAGATGCGAGCCTGGATGCCGCGCTCGCATCGCTGTTCCTGTCCTACGTACGGGAACCGCAGGCCTTGCTCAGAGAGCTCAGGCGCGCGCTGCGCCCGGGCGGGCGCCTCGTGCTCTCGAGCCTGCGCCGCGACGCGGATATGTCACGGCTCTACACCGACGGCATCCTCGAGCTCAAGGCCGGCCGCGCACGCGCGCTGCTCGGGAACGCGCTCGACGACGCACAGCTCGAGTGCGCGGCGCGCGCGTATCTGAATCAGGCCTCGCGGCTGCTGGACCTCGAGGAAGCGGGGCGCTTCCGCTTCTACGACGCAGACGAACTCGCGGAACTTGTGCGGCGCGCGGGCTTTCGCGTGCTCGCGATCAGCAAGGCGATGGGCGATCCGGCGCAGGCCGTGATCGTGAGCGCCGAGAGGAGCTAGCCGCAAAGCCGGGAGTTTGCTTCCGGGCGACCGCTTTCACCGGCTCCGCGAGCAGGGTCTCTCGCTCCGCTTCACGCCGCCACCCCCACGCGCCCGCTGAGCACGACGCGATCTGGATCGACCGCCAGACGGGCCGCTGCGCACTGTACGCCGTGGACTCGCGACGCGACTCGTGTGCCCCGCAGCCAGCCCCAGCTGCCCCGTCTCGCCGCGCACGGCCGCCACTCCGCTTGAAATCGCCGCCGCCGGTCAATTCCCCCCGCTGGAGTCGACGGTTTGGCCAGCATCGGTCGTCGCGTGGCCGCAAATTTTCCCTACGCGTCTACTCGCCCAAGAACATTTGCGGGATGGCCGTCGAGATGCCGATGGGCAGGGGCCGGGCCGAGTAGCAGGTCGTCCGCGACCTGCGCGATTGCGACGCCCGGCAGGCGTTCGGGGGCGTCCTCGGGCCCGCCGAGGGCAAGGGCGTCCTGCGGCCCGATGAGGTCGATGCAGTGGCGTGTTTCCTGTTGTCGGCCGGCCAGATAACCGAGAGGGTTGCCAGTGGCTTCGTCATCGGGAATAGATCGGCCGCTCGAACTTCCTAACGTGCCAGGCGGAGAACGGCCCCCGATGGGGAGATACTCGCGATGCGAAGATACGAAGACTGGGAGATCTTGTTCGCGTCGGGATTCCCGGCCTGATTCGTCACCTGGTACTGCGGTCGATCCGGCCGGGAGTTCGTGCATGCGTCTTCGGATCGGAAGCCTGGTAGTCCTCGGACTACTGGCTTTCTCGGTGGCCAGCGCGCTGGCGGTGCCGGCCCTCGGCGCTACGCAGACGAAGATCACCTTCACGAACCCGATCCTCCCCCCGCTCAACGCCCCAGACAATGACGGGATCCTCAATGTCGCGAGCCACACCTTCCAGGAAGGGGGCATGCATGTGGAATCGTTCTGGGTCAAGAACAACCAGCAGTCCTTCGCGCAGGCTCATTTTCACATCATTACCCAGCTTCCATTCGAGGCGAGCCACGGGGGCAGAACCGCAATTGGTCTGGGTCCGGACCGGCAGGGCATCTACCTGCGGCGCGAAGACGGTGGACCCTTCGACCTCACCAGCCTCGACTATCGCCTGATTCAACCGAGCGCCACCAGCATCCTGATCGGAACGAGCTACAACCCGGCGCTGCCCGCGACTCAGCAGCTGACGGCGTTCCCGGTCGTCGCAAATGCCAACTTCCAAACGCTGCTGCCGGTCGGCTTCACGAACGTCACGCAGCTGTTCATCGCATGGGATCTGACCGAGACCGGGAGCGACACGGGGTACTTCGACAACATCGTCAGCACGATCCCATCCGGAACCTGCTCAGCATCTCAACCCGGAGGCGTCGTTGCCTCGCACTCCGGTCTCACAGATCCGGCGACGGAAGGCTGGATCGCAAACGGTCCGGGCGCGGGGGTCACGGTCGGGCCGAAAGCGGGCGACCTCGGCTACGACTCGTTCTTCGTGGACGACGACTCGTCGGCGATCGACGCGTGGCGGTCCTACGTGCACGCCCTCTCGCCGGACGTGATGTGTCGGGCACGGACGGAAGGATTCACGCTGCGGTCGCGCGTGCGCGTCGTAAACGCGTCGGACGTCGCCGATGGCTCCGTGACGATGTCCTTCTTCGACTCGCTGAATTTCTTTGATCTACGGCTTGGGTCCAATTCGAGCAACGACCCGATCGCCTCGGTGTCGGGCAGCAACGTCACACTGACCGGTCTTGGCGGCGGCTATCACCTCTACGAGATGGTTTACGACCCGCTGACGACGACCGTTGACCTGAAGGTCGACGACGTCGAGCGACTCTCGAATCTTCCGGGCGTCCCGTTCAAGGTGCGACCGCCCAATGCCGCCTTCGGCAGCCCAAGTGCTGGCGGGTTCGGTGTCGGCGAGGGTCGCTACGCGCTCATCGAGTTCGAACTTCCGCTCGCGTGCTCGAATGGGCTCGACGACGACGGCGACGGCCTCAGCGATTTCCCGAACGACCCCGGCTGCGCCAGCGCGAGCGACGACTCCGAGCAGGCGCTCGGCCTGGTCTGCGACGACGGCCTCGACAACGACGGCGATCTCGCAATCGACTTCCCCTCCGACACCGGCTGCACCTCGCCTAGCGACTCCAGCGAGACCTCGGTCTGCGACAACGGCGCCGACGACGACGGCGACGGCCTCATCGATTTCCCGAACGACCCCGGCTGCGCCAGCGCGAGCGACGACTCCGAGCAGGCGCTCGGCCTGGTCTGCGACGACGGCCTCGAC
>CAYTJA010000461.1:0-6690 GCA_964437835.1 uncultured Spirochaetales bacterium | reverse complement strand
CGCACTCGATACCCCCTCGACGGTGATCAGGTTGAAATCGGGAAACGCGCCTGCGCTGTAGTCGAGATACTCGAGGCCCCACTTCTTGAAGTTCTTGTCGTCGACCTGGATCGAGCCGCCGGCGAACAGCTCGGTGAGGGTGCATCTGTCAGCCAGGAGGCATAAGTTCGTCGAAACCGCAGCTCCCGCAGGTGCCGCGAGTAGCAGGGCGAGCGCACCGACGGTGGCGGCCACGAGACGTCCCGGATTCGGAGTCATCGCCGCTTCACCTCCCGATTCGGCTCGGTTCGGCTCCCGGGGCACACGCTCGTGAGCCCCTCTAATCAGCTTCATATACCTGCGGAAGGGAAGTTGCAAGAAAAAAGCAAGAAAGGCAGATAAATCTCCGATCTCTTTGTGGGCTGGAGCGTCCGGGTGCCATCGAGTCGCCCTTCCGCTCTCGCTCGAAGGCGTATGCTGGATGCGTGGACGCGCGGATCTTTCTCGACGAGTTCCGCCCGTTCCGGCGCGGCGAGATTGCGCTGGCGCGACGGCTCGCGGACGAGCCCACCTTCCTGCCGCCGCGCGAGCTCGCGCTGCTGCGGCACGCGCTCCGTCTCGCACAGCTCTCGTCGCTGGGCGGCGAGCCCGACGAGCTGGTCGATCGCATCGGCGCGCTCCGGCTGCGCCTGCTCCAGCTGCTCGCACCGGTGCTGCCGACCGAGCCCGCGCAGATCGACGCGGCGCGCCTCGCGGCGCGGCTCCCCAAGGTCGTGACGCTGGTGAGCGAAGCGCGACGGCGGCTCGCCCTGGCGGGGCTCACCAGCGAGGTCGCGCTCGACGCCGAGCTCGCGACCAAACGCCTCGTGCTCGTGCTCGGTGGCGCGGCGGGCTCGGGCTACGTGTTCCTCGGCGCGCTGCACCGGCTCGAGGCGCAAGGCCTCCGGCCGAGCTACCTCGCGGGCTGCAGCGTGGGCTCGATCCTCGCGGTGATCCGCGCGCGCACGCCGGGGTTCGAGCTGCCCCTGCTGCTCGAGCACATTCGGCGGTTGCGCGAGCGCGGCGCATTCCGGGCGCCGGCCCGCCCGCGCTTCGGGCTGCCGGGGGCGTTGCGTCTCGATCTCCGGAGCGCGCTCGGCGATCTGTTCGCGGTGGGGGGCCGGCAGCAGAGCCTCGCGGAGCTGGCGATCCCGACAGACGTGCTCGCGACCGGGCTCGGGCCGGGAGCGCTCTCGGAGCCGAGCGAGTCCTACGCGCGCATGATCGACCTCGAAGTGCACAGCGCGGGCGCGCTTGCGAAGCTCCCGCCTGCGACGCTCGCGCGGCTGGTCGGCCCGCTGGTTTCGCTGGCCATGAGCCGCCAGGTGCTGGTGCCGGTCTTCCTGGGCTCCGACCCCGAGACGCGCCGGCTCGCCGCGCTCGATGCTGCGGGCTTCAGCGCGGCGATCCCGGGCGTGCTCTCCTACGACCTGCTGCCGGACGACGCCGAGGGCGCCCGCGTGCTCGGCCAGTTGTTCGAGCGCCACTCGCTGAGCGCTCTGGTAGACGGCGCGCTTTCGACGGTGATCCCGGCGCGCTATGCGTGGGAAGCGGTCGAAGCGGGCCGCATCGGCACGCGCAACGTGGCGATCGTGGCGCTCGACGCACTGGCGAAGCCGCGCGGCTCGAACGCGCTGTTGCTGCCGTTCTTGCGCGTGGCCTCGGCCACCGCCGACCGCGACCGCGCCTTCTGGGACCTGCACGTGAACTTCCAGCACGCGCCGAACCTGCTGGACCTCTTCCCGAGCGACGCGCGGCTCCAGAGCGCCGCCCGCCACGGTGAGCAGGAGTTCAGCGAGACCGCGCGCGTGCTGCCGGTGCTGCTCGCGACCCTTCCCGCTTGGAAGGAGCTCGCGCCCGAAACGATCGCCCATACCGACGACCGGTTCGTCTGAGCAAGGAGATCTCCCGTGGAGTTCGTGCGCACCGCTGACGACCGCTTCCGCGCGGCGGACCTCGCCGTAGGCGCGAGCACGCACGGGTCGCCAGAGCTGGTATGGTGGGAGGACACGATATCTCCTTGACGGTGTCCCATGCCTTACGCCCATCGCCGTATCCACGACGCCGACGCGCACGTCGTGGAAACCGCCGACATGCTGCGCGAGTGCGCCGACCCGAGCGTCCGGGCACGTCTCCCGCGCAGCTTCCTCGCCGCGCTCGCGCCCGGCGAGGACGACCGGCTGATGGCCGCGTTCCGCGCCAAGCACGCCGACCCGGCCTATCGCGCCGACGACGCCGAGCAGATCCTGCTGCGCAAGAACTGGGCCGCGACCGGCTCCTTCCTCAGGGAGGACCGGCCGCAGGCGCTCGACCTGCTCGGCTTCGAGAGCCAGCTGCTGTTCAACACGTTCGTGAACCAGGCGCTGCTCAAGGCCGAGCGCGGGGCCGACGTGGACTTCGCCTACGGCTTCGCGCGCGCACACAACCGCGCGATGCTCGACTTCTGCGCGGTCGACCGCCGGCTGCTCGCCACCTGCTACGTGCCGCTGCGCGACTTCGCGCGTGCGCGGGCGATCGCCGGCGAGGCGATCGCCCGCGGCGCCAAGGCGCTGCTCGTGCCGTCGGGCTGCCCGCGCGGTCACGCGCCGAGCCATCCGGGCCTGTTCCCGATCTGGGAACAGGCCCAGGAGGCTGCCCTCCCGATCGTGTTCCACGTCGGCGGCGGGCTGCGCGCGGCCGACGACCGGCTGATCGACCCCGACTACTTCGCGAACGGGGGCCCGCCGATCCCCGACTTCCACGGCGGCGACGAGAACTTCCGCTCCGTCGACTACATGGCGATCCCGACCGCTCCGCTGCAGACGATCGCAACCCTGATCTTCGACGGCGTGCTCGACCGCTTCCCGGCACTGCGGATCGGCGTGATCGAGCAGGGCGCCTCGTGGATCCCGAGCTGGATGCGCTGCATGGACTCCGCCGCCGAGGCGTTCCGCAAGAACGAGGAACGCCTGCGCCGACTCGCGCTGCGGCCGAGCGAGTACGTGCGCCGGCAGGTTCGCGCAACCCCCTACCCCGCCGAAGACGTGGGCTGGATCGTCGCGAACGCCGGCGACGAAGTGTGTCTATTCTCGTCCGACTACCCGCACGTGGAGGGTGGCCGCAACCCGATCAAGCGCTTCGAGGAGAGCATGGTGCCGCTCTCCGAAGCCCAGAAGCAGCGCTTCTACGTCGACAACTTCGCGGACCTGATGGGGCGCGGGCTGCCCGGCGGCCCGTGTCCCGGCTGACCCTCCGCGAGATGCTCGAGGCCGCGACCGCTCTCGCTGCGGTCGGCGCACTCCCGGCCGCGGTCGCGGAGAGGATTCAACCGTTTTCTCGAGGCCGCTGCGCGGCGGGAAGTCCTCCCCCAGCTGGGACAGCTCATGACCCGAGCTCCCGCGCGAGGCGCTCGGCGAGGATGCGGTGCCACTGTTCGGGATCGAGCTGCTCGGCCAGCTCCAGCGAGCCCTTCACGTCGGCGAAGAACACGGTGACCTGCTTGCGCTCGCCTTCGAGCGCCGACCTCGATTGCACGATCCTGTCGGCGAGGTGCTTCGGGGTGTAGGTGCGGGGGTCGTGTGTGGTGGAGAGTGCGGCCGCATGAGCGGGCCCGGGAGCCGCACCGAGCGCCGCGAGCTCCGCTCCGCATGACCGGCAGAAGCGGGCGCCGGGCGATACGGCTGCGCCGCAGCCCGAGCACCTGCGTTCGAGGTGCGCGCCGCAGGTCTCGCAGAACGCCGAGCCGACCTGGTTGTCAGGTCCGCAGCTGGAACCGCTCACGAGCGCACTCTACCCCGAGGACTCCACTCGCGGCTCCCAACCAGCGCGTCCGGTCGGGACACTGTCAGCGGATCACCACGGTGTCCGGAAGGTCTGCGAAGTCCGCGTCGGCCGTCACCAGCGTCGCCCGCTGCCGGCGCGCGGTCGCGTAGATCAGCGCGTCGGCCATCGCGAGACCCGATTCGAGCGCGAGGTCCGCCGCCTCGAGTGCGAGCGAGGAATCGACCGGAACGATCGTCGCACGCCGGAGCGCGGCGACGGCCTCGATCGCGCGCTCCTCGGAGAGATCGCGGCGGACGACCTTGTAGATCTCGTAGACCTGGATCGCGCTCGCGGTCAGCGCCTCGCGGCCCTCGAGGTAGGGAGCGAAGCGGCGTGCCTTCGGCCGGTCCGCCAGATACTCGATCCAGCCGCTCGAGTCGACGAGGATCAGAGCCGGTCCTTCTTCTCTCGCAGTCCGCGCGGGCTGGTGCCCTTGGCGATGCCGCGCTTGGCGCGCACGGGGCGTTCCGGCACGAGATAGATCACTCCGCCCTTGTCGAAGACGGTGAACTTCATCCCCGGCTGGAGGCCGAGCCGCTCGCGCGCCTTGCGAGGCAGCACGAGCTGGTACTTGCTCGAGAGCGTGGCCGTTTCCATTGGCTTACCGATAGCGCATCGATCGAGAATCGGTAAGCCGGCGCCAGCGGGCCGCAGCGCCGTTCACGAGGCGAGCTCCTGGGCGATTCAGGATCTCGAAGAAGCGCTCGAGGATCGGTCTCGCGGTTCTCGGCGCCGCACGCCGGGCAGATCAAGGCTGGAGCGCCTTGGCCAGGCGCTCCGCGTGACCGAACGCGCCCATCTCCACGAAGAGGCGATGCGCCTCGCGCAGCTCGCGCGCGCAGCTGGGCTCGTCGCCGAGCGTCCGCGCCAGCTCGGCGCGCACCGTGTGCAGGAACGGAAGCTCCGAGCGCAGCCCAACTTCGTGGATCAGCGCCTCGCAGCGCCTGAGCTCCTCCTCGGCCTCGCCCTGTGCGCTCGCAGCGTGCGCGCGCAGGAGCGAGAGCGCGCGAAGCCTGCGCGCCGTGCACTCCTCGTTGCGCCGACCGCGCCGCTCAGCGAGATCGACGGCCTCGCGCGACAGCGCGCAGGCGCGCTCCGCGTTGCCGCGCAGCAGCTCGGCCTCGGAGAGGCCGTGTAGAATGTTCGTTTCGGACACGACCGGGGTGCCGGTCGTACGCAGCAGACTGAGCGCGCTCTCGAGCGCCTCGACTGCCTCGTCACCTCGCCCCTCCAGTGTGTGAGCCATCCCGAGATGGGCGCGGGGCCAGGCGTCGAGACCGGGCGCCCCGAGGTGCTCGGCGAGGGCGAGTGCCTGGCGTGCGTGCGCCCTGAGCGTGGCGGCATCGCCCTGCCTCCACGCCATCAAGCCTCGAAGGTTGTGCGCCACCAACTGGGCGAACGCCCCCTCTTCCACGGCCAGCGCGAGCGCGCGCTCCATCTCGCGCACGCCCTCGGCGAAACGCCCCGCATGGGCGAGGCACATGCCGCGCATCGTGACGACGCGCGACAGCGGGCAGGCCGCGAGGGCAAGCCCGCGATCGCGGATCTCCTCCGAGGCGGAGAGGATCGCATCGCACAGCTGCTCGGCCGTATCGGTGGGGCCGTAAAGCGAATGGGCGGTCATCAGGGTCATCTGTACAAGCACCCGGAGGATCGGATCTCCCTCGCGATCGGCGAGCGTGAGAGCCTCGTGCCCGAGCTGGATCGTCCCCGGCAGGTCGCCGAGGCCGACCCGCACTAGCGCGTACCGGTTCAGGAGCTCACAGAGCAAGCGCGCGTTGCCCGAGGCCAGCGCACGCCCCTCCTCGAAGAGCGCGGCAGCCTCTGCCTCGGAGATTCCCATGCGCCCGCCTGCCAAGAGAAGCCGCGTGCACGCCGCAACGCCGAGCTCCACCCGCTCCGGGGACTCGGGCAGGCGCGCGACCAGCGCGCGAACCCGCTCCGCGTGGCGGCGTGCTTCGCGGTGGTCCGAGCGAAATGCCCAGTCCGCGGCGCGCCGGTGCCAGCGCGCTGCGAGGAGCGTCTCGTCCGCCTCCTCGAAGTGGTGCGCCAGCAGCGCGGCGCGCTCGTCGAGGCGCTCGGGGTCCTGCTGCTCGACCGCGTGCGCCACCGCGGCGTGCAGCTTGCGGCGCCGCTCGCGCAGCTGGCTGCCGAGCGCGACCTCCTGCGTCAGCGGATGCTTGAACGAGTACTCCGCGACCGGGTAGAGCGCCTGCTCGTGGATGAACTCGGCGCGGCGCAGGGCTGCGAGAGACGCCTTCAGCTCCTCGGCGGGCAGCTCCGCCACCTCCGCCAGCAGCGGCTCGGCGAAGTCCGTGCCGATCACCGACGCCACCTGCAGGAGGCGCTTCTCGCGTTCCGGCAGCCGGTCGATGCGTGCGGCCAGCACGGCCTGCACGGTGGCCGGCACCTCGAGCTGCTCGATCGGCGTCACCAGCCGATAGGCGCCGCGCGTGCCCTCGAGCTGCCCCGACTCGATCAGCGACTGCAGGACCTCTTCGGTGAAGAACGGATTGCCGCCGGTGCGCAGATGGATCGGGCCGGCCAGCCCGGCGAGGCTCGGATCCTTGCCGAGCAGATCCGCGAGCAGCTCCGCGATCGCCTCGCGCCCGAGCGGCGTCAGCGGGATCTGGTGGTACCACGACTTCTGCATCCACTCGGCGTGGTACTCGGGCCGGAAGTTCAGCAGCAGCAGATTCCGACTGCCCGCGCGCGCGTCCACCATGTGCCCGACGAACAGCTCGCTCGCGGCGTCGAGCCAGTGCAGATCCTCGATCAGCGTCACCGTCGTTTGCGTCGTGCTCCCGGTCTGCACCAGCTGACGCATCACCGCGAGCAGCTGGCGCTGGCGCGCCTCCGGGTCGAGCGCTG
>CAYTJA010000460.1:0-3067 GCA_964437835.1 uncultured Spirochaetales bacterium | reverse complement strand
GAGGGCTGGTCGTGGCGGCCGCGCGGGCTCGGGCTCCCGCCCGGGAGTGCGCAGGCGCTGCTCGACGAGCTCCGCGCCGACCGCTAGCGCGTGGACGGCGGGCGCGCGCTCTACCTCGACACGTCGGCCGTGCTGCGGGCGCTGCTCGAGACGGGCGTTTCGCCGGAGCTCGACGCGAAGCTCGGCTCGGCGACTACGCTCGTCACCTCACGCCTCGCCCTCGTCGAGTCCGCGCGCGCGCTGCTTCGCCTGCGGCGAGACGGTCGCGTCGCCGAGGCCGCGCTGGCCGACGCAGGGCGAGAGGTCGAGAGCCTCTGGTGCCGCTGCGAGATCTTCGAGGTGTCACCGGCCGTGTGCGCCCTCGCAGCCCGCATCGCGCCGGGGCACGCGCTCCGAGCCCTCGACGCCCTGCACGCCGCGACTTTCGTGCTCGCGCGCCGACGTATCGCCGGACTCGAGCTGCTGACCGCCGATGAGCGGCTCCGGGCCGCTGTCGAGGGGGCACTCGCCTGAATCGCTGGCGTCTCCCTGCGATAGCATGAGCGCCGGATGCGAACCCTGAAGCTCGCAGCCGCGCTGCTCGCCGTGATTCTCGGCGGCTTCGCGCTCTGGATCTGGATCTCTTCCGGAAACGATCCCGATCTGCCCTTCGGCTACGCCGGCTTCGACTGAAGCCGGGCCCGCGAGTGACGGCGATCGCTCCCGGCTGGCTCTCCAGCGCTGCGCTCTTCTGCGTGGCCTTCGGCTTGCTGGTCGCCGAAATCCTGCTCTCCTCGATCCTGCACGTGCTGATCGGCCCTGGAAACAGCGCGGCGGCGATCGCGCTGGCGCTGCTCGGGCTCGCGGCCTCGGGCATCGCCGTGCTGCGCGTGCCAGCGCTGCGGGACCCGGAGCGCGTCGCGTCGCTGCTGCCGCTTCTGCTCGCGCTGTTCAGCAGCGCGCTCGTGCTCGGCGTCTTCGCGATCCTCGCGGTGCCCCTGAATCACGTCGATCTCGCGATGAGCCGCGGCAGCGCCTCGCAGCAGGCGTGGCGCGTGCTGGTCGTGGTCGCGGCGCTCGCGCCCTTCTGTGCGGGAGGCCTCGTGGTGGCCGCGCTGCTCTCCGCGCGCGCGGGCAGCGTCACTGTACTGTACGCGGCCGACCTCGCCGGCGCCGCGCTCGGCTGCCTCGCGAGCCCCACGCTGCTCGAGAGCTTCGGCGCGCCGCTCGGTATCGCTCTCTCGGGGCTGCCCGCTGCCGCGCTCGCGGCGCTCGCGGCGTTGCGCGGCCCGCCCGCGCGCCGGCGCCAGGTATGGCTCGCGGCGCTGCCGCTCGCGCTATGCGGTTGGCCGCTGCTCCAGCCGCAGCTGCTGTCGTTCAAGCGCATCAACAGCATGGGGCGTGTCGAGGCGCCGAGTCATCGCAGCGTGCCGCTCGCGCCCGGAGACCTCGACTTCGAGCGCTGGGATCTGTCGGGCTGGACGATCCTGCGCGGCCCGCGGATCCCGCAGCAGTGGGAAGAGTTCCGCGGCTGGGGGCTCTCGGAGACCTATCGCGGCTTCGTGCCCGAGACGCGCCTGATCAACTTCGACGCCCAGTTCAGCAGCTTCGCAACCGCGCTGCCCGACACCAGCGCAGCTTCGCTCGCGCGCGTGGCGCCGTGGCTCGACGCGGACCTTGGCTCGCTGCAGCACCGGCTCGGCCGCCGCTTCGAGCGAGCGCTCGTGATCGGCGCCGGCGGCGGGCGCGAGGTGCTGGCCGCGCTGCGTTACGGCGCGCGCCGGGTCGTCGCAGTCGACGTCAACGAGGTCGTGATCGGCGAGCTGATGCGCGATCGCCTGCGGGATTTCAGCGGCGGGCTCTACAGCGACCCGCGCGTCGAGGCGATCGCCGACGACGGGCGCAGCTTTGCCGCGCGCAGCCGCGAGCGCTTCGACCTGATCGAATTCGGGATCGTCGGCGGGATGCTGCTCGAGAAGGTGGATCTCGTACGCGTCGACGACCTGTTCACGCGCGAGGCGCTCGACGCCTACCTCGCGCGGCTCTCGGATGCGGGCGTCTTCTCGTACCTGATGTACAGCCTGCGCGGGGATCGCCTCGATGAGCTCGCGGCTCGCGCAGGCGTCGTCAGCGTTCCGTACATCCCGGCGCTGCGCACGCTGATCGGCCTGCGGCAGGCGCTCGCCGCGCGCGCGCCGGGCCAGCCCTTCCGCGAGCAGGTGCTGGTGGCCGGGCTGCGCGGGCGCGTGCACCCGGGCTACGACCTGGTGCACATCGCCGCGAGCCCGACGCCCTTCAGCCAGGCGGAACGCGAGACCTTTCAGGCACTCTGCCGCGAGCTGCACTTCGACGCGTTGTATCCGCCGCCGCCGGGCGCCGCGGCGTCGCTCTACGCGCGCGCGATCGAAGCTGACGACATCGAGCAGTTTTCCGACGCGCTGCCCTTCCGCGTGCTGCCCGCGACGGATGACGCGCCGTTCCAGTATTCGATCGGAGCGGCCCAGCTCGCGCGTGCGGCGCACAGCGGGCAGCTCCTCGCGGTGCTGGCCGGAAATCCGCTGGTCTCGCTGGGCTTCAGTCTCAGCGCCGTTGCGCTGCTGCTGGTGCTCGCGCCGCTCTTCCTGATGCCTGTCGCCGAAGCGGAAGCGACGGCCGCACTGCGCCCCGGCCGCTCTGCGTGGCCGCTGCTCGGCGTCTTCGCGTGCCTGGGCTATGGCTACATGGCGGTCGAAATCGGCGTGCTGCTGCAGCTGCAGCTCTTCCTCGGGCGCCCGGCCCTCGGGCTCTCGGTCGCGCTGTTCTCGTTCCTGGCTTGGAGCGCGCTCGGCAGCCGCATCTGCAACCGCATTCCGCAGGCCTCGCTGCACCGGGTGCTCGCGTTCGCGGTACTCGGAATCGCTGTGCTAGGCAGCGTGCATCAGGCGCTCGCCCCCCGGTGGTTCGCGGCGGCGCTGCACTGGCCGCTCTTCGCGCGCGCCGCGCTCGCCTGCTTGCTGCTGCTTCCGCTCGCGCTGCCGATGGGGCTCTGCTTTCCGGGCGCGGTCCGGCTGCTTGCGGCGGAGCGCGCGGCGCTGGTGCCCTGGGCCTG
>CAYTJA010000459.1:0-7646 GCA_964437835.1 uncultured Spirochaetales bacterium | reverse complement strand
CGCGCCCGGCCCGGGACCCGCAAGATCGCAAGCCGCTTCGGCGCGCAGCGAGGCGAAGCCGAGCGGAGAGCGGGTGGGCCGGGCCGCTCCCGGCCCGGGACCCGCAAGGCCTGAGCGGCGCTTCAGTTCCGGACGCGCTGGCGCTGGAACGAGTTCACCGCGAGCGTGTGCTCGTGGTAGCTCGCCGAGAACTTGTGCGTGCCGTCGTTCCGCGACACGAAGTAGAGGTAGGGACTGTCTGCGGGCTCGAGCACTGCGCGCAGCGCCGCACGGCCGGGGTTCGCGATCGGGCCCGGCGGCAGGCTCGCGATCCGATAGGTGTTGTAGGGATTCGCGCTGTCTTCGAGGTGCGCGCGGCGCAGGTTGCCGTCGAAGTCGGGAATCCCGTAGATCGTGGTCGGATCCGATTCGAGGCGCATGCCGCGGCGCAGCCGATTGTGGAAGACCGAGGCGATTAGCGCGCGTTCCGCGGCCGCACCGGTCTCCTTCTCGACGATCGACGCGAGCGTCACGACCTCGGACTGGCGCAGGCCGCGTTCGGCCGCGAGCGGAGCCAGCTCCTGCCACACGCGCAGGAAGGTCGAGACGAAGACCGCCGCGATCTCCCCCGCGTCGAGCCCCTTGGGTAGGCGATAGGTCTCGGGGAACAGATAACCCTCCAGACTCGCGCCGTGGATGCCGAGCTGCGCGATCCGCGCGGGATCGGAGACGGCGGCTCGGAAGTCCTGGGCCGAACACAGCTCGAGCTGCTCGAGGCGCTCTGCGATCTGGCTCGCGGTGAAGCCCTCGGGAATCGAGACCTCGTAGCTCGCGACCATGCCCGCGGCGATGCGACGCAGGATCTCGCCGGGCGCGAGCGCCGGGCTGAGACGGTATTCGCCGGCGCGCAGCTGGTCGCCGAGGCCTTCCCAGCGCGCGAGCCACTCGAGCGCGCGAGCGTCGGACACCAGTCCGGCCGCAGCGAGCTGCTCTGCGATACGGCCCAGCGACTCGCCGCGCTCGACGCGGAAGATCTGCTCCGGGCCTGCCGGGTCGGCCGGGGAGAGGACTCCGCGCATCCAGCCGGCGCCAGCCCCGACTAGCGCGAGCAGTGCTGCGCCGGCCAGCGTTGCAGTGAGCCAGCGCCGCTTCACGTCGCGGGTCCCTTCGCGATCGAGCTCGCGGCCGACTTGCCGTGCTCGCGCGCGAGCCAGGTCCGCAGCAGGATCGCGGCAGCCGCGGAGTCGAGCGCGCCGCTCTTGCGGCTCTGCGCGCGGCTCTTACGCGTGCCGCCCTGGACGAGCGCGCGCTCGGCCTCGCGGGTAGTCCAGCGCTCGTCCAGCAGATCGACGGGCAAGCCGGTGGCCTCCGACAAGGTAAGGGCGAAGGCCCGCGCGGCCGCGGCCTCGGGGCCCGCCCTCCCGTCCAGATGTATCGGCAGCCCGATCACGATCTGCGTGATCTTCCTCTCATTCACGAGCTGCCGGAGCGCCTCCAGGTCGCGGCGGGAGGAGCTGCGCAGGATCGCCGCTGCCGGGAAGGCGAAGTGGCCGTCGGGATCCGAGACGGCCACGCCGATGCGGCGCGCACCGAGGTCCAGGGCGAGAACGGGACCCACATAGGACACCAGGGCAAGCTAGCCTCGCGGGTCCCGGTCCGGGAGCGGCCCGGCGCTCCCGCTCGCCTCCGGCTCGCTGCGCGCCGAGGCGGCTTGTTTTCACTCCGCTCGCCTTTGGCTCGCTGCGCGCCGAAACGGCTTGCCCTCCCTGCGCTCGCCTGCGGTTGGCTGCGGGCCGACGCGGCAGGCCTTGCGGATCCCGGGCCGGGAGCGGCCCGGCCCATCCGCTCTCCGGGAAGGGATCGTTGGCTCCTGCGGCGAGTTTTTCCTTTCTTTCGCTTTTTCCATTGACTCGGGCGAGCGCTGAGGACTACCCTGTGTGCTGTCGCCCGGCCCCCCTGCCGCGGCGTCGCACAGCGCGGCTCATCCTCCGGCCGCGTCCGAAAAGTCGCAGCGCGGCTTCCCTCGGTCCCGCCGGGTGGTCTGATTCCTACGCTCGTCGATTCGCTGGCGCTGCTCGTCGCGACTGGCTTTGGCTCGGGTTGTGCCCCCTTTGCTCCTGGCACGGCCGGCTCGGCGGTCGGAGTGGGGCTCTACCTGCTGCTGGCCCCGCTGGGCGCACCGCTCTACCTGCTCAGCACGGCCGCGCTGACTCTGCTCGGCATCGGCTGTGCCGAGCGCGCCGAGCGCGTGCTCGGGCGCAAGGACGACGGCCGGATCGTGATCGACGAGATCGCCGGTCAACTCCTCGGCCTCGCGCCGCTCGCGCTGTTCGCCGCTCCAGGAGGTTCTGCACATCCGCTCTGGCTCGTGACCGGATTCGTCACGTTCAGGGTGTTCGATATCTGGAAACCGGGGCCGGCGCGCTGGGCGGAGCGAAATTTCGCAGGCGGCGCGGGCGTGGTCCTGGACGACGTCGTGGCGGGGGGCTTTGCAGCGCTGGTGATGGCAGTCCTGATCGCAATTTCGGTTGCCGTGGCTGTGCCGGAGCTTCCGGCAGCAGTGGGGGCCGCGTCGTGAACGCGGAGATCCTGACGATCGGGGACGAGCTCTTGCGCGGCGAGATCGTGGACTCCAACAAGTCCCTGCTCTCCGAGCGCCTGCTGTCGCTCGAGATCGAGACGCACTACCACAGCTCGGTGCGCGACGAGCCCGCGGACATGCGGGACGCCTTGCTGCGCGCGGCCTCCCGCGCCGACGTCGTGCTGGTGTCCGGCGGGCTCGGCCCCACCCGCGACGACCTCACGACCGAAGTGCTCGCGCAGAGCTTCGGCCGCGCACTCGTGCGTGACGCCGCCTCGCTGGCCGGGATCCGCGCCTTCTTCGCCCGCGCCGGCCGCGAGATGGCGCCAAACAACGCCAAACAGGCCGACTTTCCGCAGGGCGCGGAGATCCTGCCGAACCCGATCGGAACGGCTCCGGGCTTCTGCCTGCGCGTGCCGCGCGCGGCCGCAATCTGGAGTCGCGACGTGGCGGAGAGCCGCGACGTGGCGCTGAGCCGTGACGACGCGCGCAGCGGCGAGGTCTGGTTCTTCTGCATGCCCGGAGTGCCGCGCGAGCTCAGCCGGATGCTGGACGAGCAGGTGCTGCCGCGGCTCGCGCAGCGTCAGGCGCGCGAGGGCGGCGGCGCCGGCGGAGTGATGCGCGCCGCGCTGCTGCGCAGCTTCGGAATCGGCGAGTCGAGCCTCGACGCCGCGCTCGCAGATCTCGCGCGCGAGCCCGGAGTCGTGCTGGGCTTCCGCACCTCGTTTCCCGAGAACCTGCTGCGGCCGCTGGTGCGCGCGGCAACCGCAGAAGAAGCCGAGCGCCGGCTCGCGGCGCTCTCCGAGCAGATCCGCGAGCGCCTCGGCCCGCTCGTGTACGGAGCAGGGGAGGAGGGTCTTGCGGCCGTCGTGGGGCGTCTGCTGCGCGAGCGCAGCCGCACGCTGGCGCTGGCCGAGTCCTGTACCGGTGGCCTGATCGCAGCGCTCGTGACGGAGGTGCCGGGTTCCTCGGACTACTTCCTCGGCGGCGCCGTCGCCTACGCGAACGCGGCCAAGCAGGAGCTGCTCGGCGTGCCCGCGGCGCTGCTCGAGAAGCACGGCGCGGTTTCCGAACCGGTCGCGCGCGCGATGGCCGAGGGCGTTCGCCGCCGCTTCGGGGCCGATTACGGCCTCGCCACCACGGGAATCTCCGGGCCGGGCGGCGGCAGCGACGAGAAGCCCGTCGGCCTGGTGTTTCTCGCGCTCGCGAGCGCTGAGCGCACGCACGCGGATCACTTCGTGTTCCCGCTGGATCGCGCGCGTCACCGCGCGCTGGCGGCCTGGACCGCACTCGACTGGGTGCGCCGGGCGCTGCTCGGCGCGCCGCTCGTCGGTCCCCATTTCCCGCTCGGCGCGGTGCCGAGCGTTCGAGATCACCCCTGAACCGCAGACATTCCGAAACCGGTTCGCAGCAGAAGCAGAAAGAAGGAGCACGAGACATGGCGACGACGAATCCCAAGGTCAGAAACGAAGCGATCAGCGGCGGAGACGCGCGCAAGAAGGCGATCGAGATGGCGGTCTCCGCGATCGAGAAGCAGTTCGGCAAGGGGGCGATCCTCACGATGACCGCGGATGGAGTCGACCGGGAGATCAAGTCGTTCTCCAGCGGCTCGGCGAGCCTGGATCTCGCGCTCGGCATCGGCGGCTATCCGCGCGGGCGGATCATCGAGATCTACGGGCCGGAATCCAGCGGCAAGACGACGCTCGCGCTGCACGCGGTTGCGGAGATCCAGAAGCGCGGCGGAGTCGCGGCCTTCGTCGATGCCGAGCACGCGCTCGACGTCGGCTATGCGCGCAAAATCGGCGTTCGCGTCGAGGACCTGCTGGTGTCCCAGCCGGACACCGGCGAGCAGGCGCTCGAGATCGTCGACGTGCTGCTGCGCTCCGGTGCGATCGACCTCGTCGTGGTCGACTCTGTCGCCGCGCTCACGCCGCGCGCCGAGATCGAAGGCGAGATGGGCGATCAGCACATGGGGCTGCAGGCGCGGCTGATGAGCCAGGCACTGCGCAAGCTCACGGGCACGGTCTCCAAGTCCCAGTCGGCGGTGATCTTCATCAACCAGATCCGCATGAAGATCGGCGTGATGTTCGGCAATCCGGAGACGACGACGGGCGGCAACGCGCTCAAGTTCTACGCCTCGATCCGGCTCGACGTCCGGCGCATCGCGGGCCTCAAGGAAGGCGAGGAGGTGATCGGCAACCGGACGCGCGTCAAGGTCGTGAAGAACAAGGTCGCGCCTCCGTTCCGGCAGGCCGAGTTCGACATCCTCTACAACCAGGGCATCTCGGTGGAAGGAGACATGCTCGACCTCGGTGTCGAGGCGGGCCTGGTCGAGAAGAGCGGCGCCTGGTTCTCGTACGAGGACGAGCGCATCGGTCAGGGCCGCGAGACCGCGCGGCGCTTCCTGAAAGAGAATCCGGAGGTGCTCGAGCGACTCGCGGAGGCGCTCTACGCCCACCACGGCATCAAGCGGCCGGTTCCAGCGGCGTCGGGGCCCGCGAGCCGGGCCGCTGTGGAAGCCGAGGTCGCCGCCCTGGAAGTCGAGGAGTAGCCGCGCTTCGCCAGGGGTCCCCGACCGCGGCGCGACCGGAGCTCCGGTGGCGCCGCGGTCATTCCTCAAGCGCGCGTTTCGGCTGGACGAAAAGCCGGCAGGTCGAGCGCATTTCGACCCCGGGGGCCCGCGTGGATCTGAACGACATCCTCAAGATCGCCTTGAAGGGCGGCGCCTCGGACATCCACATCAAGCCAGGCCTGCCGCCGATGTTCCGCGTGGACGGCGCGCTGGTGCCGCTCAAGAACGGCGAGCGGCTGTCCCCCGAGCAGATCCAGCAGATGGCACTCGGGATCATGAATCCGATCCAGAAGCAGCGCTTCGAGGAATTCCGCGACGTCGACCTGGCCTACGGCATCCCGGGCCTCGGCCGCTTTCGCGTGAACGCGTTCCAGCAGCGCGGCAGCATCGGCGTGGTGTTCCGCGTGATCCCCTTCAGCGTGAAGGCGATCGAGCATCTGCACCTGCCGAAGGTGGTCGAGCGGATCGCGATGGAGCAGCGCGGGCTCGTGCTCGTGACGGGAACCACGGGATCCGGGAAGTCGACCTCGCTCGCGGCGATGATCGACTACATCAACAGCCATCGCACCTGCCACATCATGACGATCGAGGACCCGATCGAGTTCTTGCTGCGCGATCGGCGCTCGATCGTGAATCAGCGCGAGGTCGGCGTCGACACCATGACCTTCGCGAACGCGCTGCGCGCGGCGCTGCGCCAGGATCCGGACGTGATCCTCGTCGGCGAGATGCGCGATTTCGAGACGATCGAAACCGCGATCACGGCCGCGGAGACCGGCCATCTCGTGATGAGCACGCTGCACACCCTCGATGCGACCGAGACGATCAACCGGATCATCTCCGTGTTTCCGCCCTATCAGCAGAAGCAGGTGCGGCTGCAGCTCGCATCGATCCTGAAGGCCGTGATCTCGCAGCGCCTGGTGCCGCGCGCGGACGGCAAGGGACGCGTTCCGGCACTCGAAGTGCTGATCTCGACCGCCCGCGTGCGCGAGCTGATCGCGGACAAGGACCGCACCAAGGAGATCCCGGACGCGATCGCGAAGGGCTTCACGAGCTACGGCATGCAGACCTTCGACCAATCGCTGATGCAGCTCGTGAAGGGCAACCTCGTGACCTACGACGAGGCGCTCAAGCACGTCTCGAACCCGGACGACTTCGCGCTGCGCATGCGCGGCATCGCCTCGACCTCCGACGGCACCTGGGGCGATTTCGAGGGCGAGGGCGGCGCCGAAGGCGAAGCGCCGGCCGCCGCGGAGGAGGAGAAGCCCGCGAGCCCCGACGCCGGCTTCATCCAGCGCTTCTGAGCCGAAAATGCCCCGTGGGGAGTCCAGGGGGCGTCCTTCCGCCCGCCCCGAGCCCGAGTCCGTAGGGGATTTTCTTTCGGAATTCGTCACTTCGGGGTTCCCTCCTCCCACTCACCTGTGTAGAATGAGCCCCGTTGCGTTGAACTTGCGCGGTGGTGAATGCGGCTCCGGCTTCTCAGCTCGCTCCTGATGGTTTCGCTCGCGGCTCCCGCGAGCCTTGCCGTCAGCTTTGGCTTCGAGAACATCACCGCGAATCGCGCGTCCGATGCCGCGATCGGCGAGGCGCAGTTGCACCTCGACGTCACCGACGCCGGGGCGGGCATCGTCCGCTTCGCGTTCACGAATAGCGGCCCTGCGAATTCTTCCATCACCGACGTCTATTTCGACATGCGCATCACGCTGCTCGGCGGCATGGGGATCGTCGACGCCGACCAGCTCGGCGGCGACCCCGGGGTCGACTTCTCGAAGGGAGCGACGCCCCCGAATCTCCCGGGAGCGAACCTCGTGAGCCCGGCCTTCCAGGCCACTCGCGGCCTCTCGGCCGACTCGGATCCGCCGGTGCAGCGGAACGGCGTCAATCCCGGCGAAATGCTGGTGCTGCTCTTCAACCTGCGCAACCACAGCGATTTCGATGACGTGATCGCAGCCCTCGACTCCGGCGTGCTCCGGGTCGGGATCCATGTTCAGGGCTTCAGCTCGGGTGGAAGCGAGAGCTTCATCCACGCCCCGGCGGTTCCCGAGCCGAGCAGCGCGTTGCTTTCCGCGCTCGCCATCGGCGCCGTCGGGTGCACGCTGCGCCGCCGATCCGCGAGCTGATTCCACTCATTCCGAGCTGTCTTCGGGCCGCCAGGAACCGCGAGGTCCCGGCGGCTCGTTTCATTTGCGGCGCGCGCCCTCTCGACCCCCTCGGGTATCTTGTGCCGGCTGAGCACCCCGCGAGGAGCCGATGCCGCTTTCTGCGAGCGAGATCCGCGAGACCTTCCTGAGCTTCTTCGAGAGCCGCGGCCACCGCCGCGTGGCGAGCTCTGCGCTGGTGCCCGACGCGGATCCGACGCTGCTGTTCACGAATGCCGGAATGGTTCAATTCAAGGACACCTTTCTCGGCAGCGTGACGCGCCCCTACAAGCGCGCGACGACCTCGCAGAAGTGCATGCGCGTCTCGGGCAAGCACAACGACCTCGAGAACGTCGGGCGCACGCCGCGCCACCACACC
>CAYTJA010000458.1:0-1586 GCA_964437835.1 uncultured Spirochaetales bacterium | reverse complement strand
CTCCCCAATTTTGGTCCACTCGGTGTGAGCCTTTTCCGGGGTTTTCACTCCTGCTTTGCATGACCTTCCTGTTCACTCGGGGGTCCGGGGGCAGAGCCCCCGGGCCCTCCGGGCGAAGTCCGCCGGCGTGCGAAATCCGAGCGAGCTATGCGGACGCTCTTCATTGTAGTACCTCCGCCAACGCTCGATCTTGCGCTTCGCATCCAGCACATCGATGAAGAGTTCCTGGTTGAGGCAATCGTCCCGACACGTTCCGTTGAAGCTCTCGATGAAGGCGTTCTGCACGGGCTTACCGGGCTCGATGAAGTGGAGCTTGATACCTCGCCGGTACGCCCACGCATGCAACGCCTTGCTCGCGAACTCCGGGCCATTGTCGACCACGATCGTTTCCGGAAAGCCGCGCTCCTGTCCGATCCGCTCGAGCAGCTCGATGACGCGTGTGGCTGGCAACGATCGATCGACTTCGATCCCGGGGCACTCGCGCGTGAAGTCGTCGACGATGTTGAGCAGCCGAAGCGGCTGACCCTCCTCGAGCTCATCCGACATGAAGTCCATTGACCATCGCTCGTTGGCTCGCGTGGGCGCGGCAATCTTCGCGCGCGGCGCCGCCGCCACCTGCTTGCGCCGTCGCCGGCGAATTCGCAGACCTTCTTCGCAGTAGAGCCGATACACGCGCTTGCGGTTCACCGCAAAGCCTTCTTCGCGGAGTGCCCAGTGCAAGAAGCGATAGCCCCAACGCGGCCGCCGAGAGGCCCATACACGCAGCCGCTGACGCAGCTCCTTGTCCTCGCCTCGTTTGCGCGAATACCGGCTGGTCGATCGGTGCAGGCCGATCAGCCGGCACGCCTGGCGCTCGGAGAGCGCGAGCTCGGATCGGAAGAACCCTGCAACCTGACGGCGCGCCGGCACCGTCACCACTTTTTTCCCAAGGCCGCCTCGAGCGCGCGCTTCTCGAGAGACAGCTCGGCAACCACGTGCTTGAGTCGCCGATTCTCCTCCTCCAGCGACTTCAGCCGCTTCGCCTCCTCGACGTGCATCCCCTTGTACTTGGCCTTCCAGCGCTTCAGCGTCTGGTCGCTGAAGCCGTACTGCCGGCAGAGATCCTTCGCCGGCCGGCCCCCCTCGTGCTGTTTCAGGATCGCGATGATCTGCTCGACGCTGTATTGATTCCGACGCATGACCTCTCCTCGTCCAAAAGGAGAAGGCTCATTCTACTTGGACCAGTTTCCGGGGAGCAGGTCAATTCTCTGGCTGCTGGGTCTCGTCTCGTCCTACACGATGGGCGGATTCGTTCATATCCTCCTGGTGATTGCAGTCGTGGTGATCCTGGTTCGAATCGTCCAGGGACGAAAGCCCTTGGGATGATCGCGGCCGGGATCGCGGGGCGATGACCGGACCGGTCGATCACTGGCGCGACGAGAAGCAATCGGCGCTGCTGTATCGCGTGCTCGCCGAGGTCGAGAGGGGCACGCCGCGTGCGGCGCTGTTCAGCGGGCTCGCCGAGGCCGCCGAGGCGCAGGGAGCCATCTGGGCGGAGTCCGCGGGCCGCGGCGGCGAGTCACTCCCTGCGTTCGCGCCCGGCCTTC
>CAYTJA010000457.1:0-5982 GCA_964437835.1 uncultured Spirochaetales bacterium | reverse complement strand
AGCTGCGCCTCGTCGAGCCACGCGAGCAGCTGCTCGAAATCGCCGTGCGTCTCGCCCGGGAAGCCGACGATGAAGGTGCTGCGGATCGCGAGCTCGGGCTCGATCGCGCGCCAGCGGCGGATCCTTTCGAGCGTGTTCGCGGAGCTCGCAGGGCGCTGCATGCGCCGCAGCACGCGAGGGCTCGCGTGCTGGAATGGGATGTCGAGGTAGGGCAGCAGGCGGCCCTCGGCCATCAGCGGGATCACGCGGTCGACGTGGGGATAGGGATAGACGTAGTGGAGCCGCACCCAGATGCCGAGCTCTCCGAGCGCCGACGCGAGGTCGTAGAGGCGCGCTTCGCGCAGGCGCCCCTGCCATTCTCGCGCAGCGTGCCCGAGGTCTACTCCGTAGGCGCTCGTGTCCTGGGAGATCACGAGCAGCTCCTTGACCCCCGCCTGCACCAGGCGCTCGGCTTCGCGCAGCACGTCGTCGATCGGGCGGCTCACGAGATCTCCGCGCAGCGAGGGGATGATGCAGAAGCTGCAGCGGTGGTTACAGCCTTCCGAGATCTTGAGATAGGCGTAGTGGCGCGGCGTGAGCTTGACGCCCTGGGGCGGCAGCAGGTCGAGGAAGGGATCGTGCGCGGGCTGCAGATGCTCGTGCACGGCCGAGACCACCGACTCGTAGGCCTGCGGCCCGGTGATCGCGAGCACGCTCGGGTGCAGCGCGCGGATCTTCTCGGGCTGCGCGCCCAGGCAGCCCGTCACGATCACCTTGCCGTTCTCGGCGAGCGCTTCGCCGATCGCCTCGAGCGATTCCGCGACGGCATCGGTGATGAAGCCGCAGGTATTCACGACGACGAGGTCGGCATCTGCATAGCTCGGCACCGTCTCGTAGCCTTCGGCGCGCAGCTGCGTGAGGATGCGCTCGGAGTCGACCAGCGCCTTCGGGCAGCCGAGGCTCGTGAAGCCGATCCGCGGCGCGCGTGCCGCGGGGCGCTGCGCACCGCCGCGCTTCCTCGGCGTCGCTGCGCGTGATTTCCCGGTGGGTCTCACTGCGACACTCCTCTGGCGAGGCGGCTGCGATCCATGCGAGGATGGCGACCTCACGAGGAGGCCGTATGGACGAGTCCGCGCTTCGAGCGCTGCGCGATCGTATCGAGATCGAGGAGCTGATGCACCGTTACGCGCGCATGGTCGATCGGCGCCGCTGGGAGCTCATGGATCAGGTCTTCGCGCCGGGCGCGACGATCGACTACAAGAGCACCGGGGGCCAGGCGGGCCCCTACCGGGAGGTGCTGGGCTGGCTGGACCGCGCGCTCGCGCCCTGGCCGCTGAACCTGCACTTCATCTCGAACCTCGAGGTCGAGCTGCAGGGGGATCGCGGCCACTCGACCTGCTACTTCCACGCGCCGATGGGGCGCCCCGAGTCCGATGGCACGCAGACGATCCTCACGAACGCGGGCTACTACGAGGACGATCTCAGCCGCACGCCGGCCGGCTGGCGCATCGCGCGCCGGCACTGCCAGCAGACGCTGACGATCGGGCGGCTGCCCGCTGGCTATGTAATCCCGGGCTGAGCAGCGCGCAGGGCGGCGGCGCGGCGATCCTGCGCTGACGCGCCAGCGCGCGGAGCCGGACATCGCGGGCCGCGAGCCGGCCGCGCTCCTGATCCTGCTCGCGTGCGTAGGACAGGCAACTCGCGCGCATCTCCTCTGCAGCGCGACACCGAATGCGCGCTCCATCCCACTCATCTACAGCCGAGGGAGAGGCTGGATGAGCCGTTACATGCAAGCCATTGCGCGCGACGAGCGCGACGCGCGGCGCTATCGGACGCTGCTCGAGACGCTCGAGGGCTTCCTGCCGCTGATCGCGGGCCGCGAAGTGCTCGACTTCGGCTGCGCCCACGCAACCTCCGTCTGCGCGCTGCTCGAGCTGGGCGCGAGTCGCGTCGTCGGCATCGAGCCCGACCTCGAGCGCGTCGAGCTCGGCCGCAAGCTGCTCGCGAAGCTCGGCGTCGAAGACCGCGCCGAGATCCTGCACGTGGTCGATACCCGCAAGCTGCCCTTCCCGGACGGCGCCTTCTCCAGCGTGCTCGGGAACGCCGTGCTCGAGCACATCCCGCAGCCGCGCGAGGCGTACATCCGCGAGCTCTGGCGCGTGCTCGCGGTCGGCGGCCACCTGATCGTGAACGAGACGCCCAACAAGTACCTGCCGCTGGACTTCCACACCACCGGCCTCTGGGGCGTTCCGTGGCTCCCGAAAGCCGTGGCGAGGCGCTACGCGCAGCTGCGCGGCTTCGACCCCAGGGAAGACTGGGATCACTCGGGCTGGCGCGGCCTCGGGCACTACGAGCTGCTGGCTCCGCTCGAGAACTACACGCTGCTGCCCGAGCTCTCGCGCCCCCGTCACCACCGGCTGCAGCGTCTGGGCCTCCCGAGCGGACTCCTCGATCCCTATCCGACCTGGATCCTGCGCCGCGACGCCTGAGGGCGAGCAGTCCTGCCCCGCGCGGTGAGGCGCAGGCGAGCGAAGATCCTCGGACTCGAGGCTCAGGGAGCGAAGCGCGCGGCGCTGCCCCAGCGCCCCGCGAATGCGATCTCCGGCAGCGGCTTGCGCGCCCGCGGCGCGCGATCTCGCTCTCGCATGGCCTCGCCGAGTGCCGCGTTCTCGCCCGCGTAGCCGATCGCGAGCGCGGTGAGCGGCTCCGCATCGGCCGGGATCGCGAAGAGCTCGCGCGCGTGCTCCGGCAGGATGCCGATCATCTGGTGCACGCAGAGCCCGCGCGCGGTCGCCTCGGCGCACAGATTCCCCGAGGCGAGCCCGAGATCGTGTTCCGCAGCGCGATTCGGCTTTCCGTTGCGCGCGAAGTTCCGCAGCGCGACGCCCAGCGCGAGGGCCGCCGCGTGCCGTGCCCAGACCTGATTGGCTTCGACCAGACACGCCAGCAGGCTTGCGAAGCCGAGCGTGTCCTCGCGGCGCGCGACGAGGTAACGCCAGGGCTGCTCGTTGTAGGACGACGGCGCCCAGCGCGCGGCCTCGAAGAGCGCCGCGAGATCCTGCGGCGCGACGCCGCGCTCGCTGAACACGTAGGGACTCCAGCGCTCTGCGAGCAGGGCTTGGATCGGGGGTTCGGTGCGGGCGATCTTCAGCTGACTCATTGCCGTTCTCCTGTTCAGCTCGAGGTCCCCATGATAGGATCGCTGGCGCTGCGCACAGGGGGGGGCGCGATGCCCGCGGCGGCGGCCGTTCTCGATGTCATTCCCGAGAAGTGCACCGGCTGCAAGCAGTGCGAGCTCGCCTGCTCCTTCGTGCAGACGGGCAGCTTCCAGCCCGCTCGCTCCCAGATCGTCGTGCAGCTCTTCGACGAGCAGGCGAGCTACGCGCCCTACACCTGCTTCCAGTGCGACGAGGCCTGGTGCATGCAGGCCTGCCCGGTCCACGCGATCGACGTCGATGCTGCGACGGGTGCAAAGATCGTGATCGACGCGGCCTGCGTCGGCTGCGGTCTCTGCGTGATCGCGTGCCCCTTCGGCACGATGCTCTTCGACGCGGCCGCGAAGAAGGCCACGAAATGCGATCTCTGCTCGGGCGATCCCGCGTGTGCGCACGCGTGCCCAACCGGCGCGATCGTATTCCGCCCCCCGCAGAGCGGCGCTGCATCCGGCGGCTGGATCGCGGCCTTCAGCACGAAGGTAGACCTCGACTTCCGCGCGGCGCAGGCCGCGGAGGGCCTCTGATGCCGGCTGCGAGCGGAATCACGGGGCAGATGCGAGGCGGATGGACCGGGCGACTGCTGCGCGTCGATCTCGGCTCGGGCCAGATCGAGCAGCAGCCGATCCGCGAGGACTGGGCGCGCGATTACGTCGGCGGCCGCGGCCTCGCTGCGCGCTATTTCAACGAGGAGTGCGATCCGAGGGTCGATCCGCTCTCGCCCGCAAACCCGCTGCTCTTCGCAACCGGGCCGCTCACGGGCACGAATGCGTCCTGCGGCGCGCGCTACATGGTCGTCACGAAGGGCCCGCTCACGGGCTGCATCACGACCTCGAACTCCGGCGGCAGCTGGGGGCCGGAGCTCAAGTTCGCCGGCTACGACATGCTGATTCTCAGCGGCCGCGCCGCACGGCCCGTCTACCTCTGGATCCAGGACGAGCGGGTCGAGCTGCGCTCCGCCGACGCCATCTGGGGCAGTGGCGTCTTCGACACCGAGGACTGGATCCGCCGCGACACCTGCATGCCCGATTGCAAGGTCGCCGCGATCGGTCCTGCAGGCGAGCGCCAGGTGCTCTTCGCGGCGATCGTGAACGACCGCTTCCGCGCGGCGGGCCGCTCGGGCGTCGGAGCGGTGATGGGCTCGAAGAACCTGAAGGCGATCGCGGTGCGGGGTACACGGGGTGTGCGCATCGCCGAGCCGGCGCGCATGCTGGCCGCGCAGTGGGCGCAGAAGCGCGCGCTGACGCAGGCGCCGCTCACGGCCGAGGGCCTGCCGACCTACGGCACCCTCTCGCTGATGAACGTAATCAACGAGCACGGCGCGCTGCCGACGAACAACTACCAGCAATCGCAGTTCGCGGGCGCCGAGGCGATCTCGGGCGAGCGCCTACACGAGACGCACCTGGAGACGAACAAGGCCTGCTTCGCGTGCACGATCGCCTGCGGGCGCGTGTCGCGCATCACCGAGCCGGGACGCAGCCGCTACCTGCTGAACACGAGCCCGCGCAACTGGAATCACGCCGTCGAGGGGCCGGAGTTCGAGAACGCGTGGTCGCTCGGCGCGGACTGCGGCATCGACGATCTCGACGCGATCCTCAAGGCGAACACTCTCTGTAACGACTACGGCATGGACCCGATCTCGCTCGGCGCCACGATCGCGGCCGCGATGGAGCTCTACGAGAGGGGCGTGATCGGCGAGGCGCAGACGGGCATGCCGCTGCGTTTCGGCGACGCCGATGCGCTCGTCGCGCTGACCGAGGCGACCGCATTCCGGCGCGGCTTCGGCGACGTGCTCGCCCTCGGCTCGAAGCGCATGGGCGATCGTTTCGCGCATCCCGAAGTCTTCATGGGCGTGAAGGGCCAGGAGTTCCCGGCCTACGACCCGCGCGCGATCCAGGGCATGGGGCTCGGCTACGCGACGAGCAACCGCGGCGCCTGCCACCTGCGCGCCTACACCGTCGCGGCCGAGATCATCGGAGCGCCCGAGCCGCTCGACCCGCGCGCGACGGCCGGCAAGGCCGAGCTCACGCGCGATTTCCAGAATGCCTCGACGGCCGTCGACGCGACCGGCCTGTGCCTGTTCCTGACCTTCGGCATCGGCCTGCCAGAGATTGCGCCGATCCTCGCGGCCGCGACCGGCTTCGACTACGACGTCGACACGCTGACGCGCGCCGGCGAGCGGATCTGGAATCTCGAGCGTTTGTGGAACCTGCGCGCCGGACTCACGGCTGCCGACGATACGCTGCCGAAGCGCATGCTGCAGACCCCGATCCCGGCGGGTCCCGCGCGCGGCGAGGTGAGCCGGCTCTCCGAGATGCTGCCGGCCTACTATGCGTCGCGCGGCTGGGACGCGGAGGGCCGGCCGACGCGCGAAAAGCTCGATGAGCTCGGCATCGGCTAGTCGGAGCGAAACGCGGCAGGCGAGGGCGGAGATCCGGTGCCTGCGGTGCGGCTGCTCGGCGCGGCGCTGCGGAGGCTGACACGCTGTCGCTGTTCCTGACCGGAGCGCGCGGATTGCCGGGCGGGTGAGTGGGTGCCGCGGCGGCAGCGAAGCTGCGCGGTGGAAGCAGCGGAGGGCAGATGCGTCACTTGATCATCGGCGCCGGGCCGGCTGGCATGGCCGCAGTCGAGACGATCCGAGGCATCGACGGGTCGGCCGAGATCGGCCTGCTCTGCGATGAGCCGGCCTGCGCGCGCATGGTGCTGCCCTACTACCTCGCGGGAAGCATTCCGGAAGCCGCAGTGCGAACGCTGGACGACGCTTGGCTGCGCGAGCAGCGCGTCGAGGCCC
>CAYTJA010000456.1:0-6319 GCA_964437835.1 uncultured Spirochaetales bacterium | reverse complement strand
ATCGCGGTGGACGCCGGCGGTCGCGTGCAGGCCAGTCGGGCAACGCTCCAGGCCAGTACCCAGGGAAGCGGCCGGGCGGGCTCGGTGCAGATCAGCGGCGCCGAGGTCCAGCTCACGAACAAGACGGCGGTCAAGAGCTCGACCCTCGGCAAGAACGCGGGCAGCGGCCCGGGCGGGGACCTGCTGCTGCACGCCGAGGGCGACCTCGTGCTGCGCCAGGAAGTCGACGTCGGCGTCGAGAGCCAGTCCCGGGGCAACGCGGGTACGGCACGGCTCGAAGCACGCCACATCCGGGTGGAGGATGGTTCCCGTGTGCAGGGAATAGCGCGCTGGGACGGCGCGGGCGGGAGCGTCTTGATCGAGGCTGCCGAAGGCCTCGCGGTCGTGGGCACCGACGGGAAACCAAATCCCGCCGACAACCGCGGCTCGCGTATCACGGTGGCCTCGAATTTCGAAGCGACGGGGGACGCCGGCTCGATCTCGATTCGCGCGCCGCGGCTGGTGCTCGCGGACGGCGCGCGCATCAGCTCGAGCACTTCGGGCGTAGGTCGCGGCGGGCCCATCGCGATCATCGCGGACCAGAGCGTCGAGATCTCGGGCCAGCGTCTCGACGGAGAGGGCTCCGGGATCCGCGCCTCGACGGAAGTGGAAGCCGAGGAGATTCCGAAACTGCGCGGCCAGCCGCTGGGCGACGCGGGACCGATCCTGGTGCAGACGCCGCGCCTGGTGCTGTACCCGGGAACCGAGATCGTCAGCAACACCAGCCTGCCGGGCCGGGGCGGCGATGTCGAGCTCGACGTCGCGGAGCTGATCGCCGACCGTGCGAGCATCCAGGCGCGCAGCACGGGGGAGGCCGGCTTCGGCTCCGGCAACGCCGGCAACGTCTTCATCGGCCTGCGCGCCGACCCCGCCGACGCGGCCGCCTACCATGCACAGCTGGTCTCGCTGAGCGGCTCGAGCATCGAGACCTCCGCGGCGCACGCGGGCGGCGGGGACATCACGATCCACGGACCCGGCTCGCTGCGCCTGGCCGAGGGGAGTGCCGTCGACGCGAGTGACACCGGAGGCGAGGGCGGCAATGTGCGCGTCTCGATGTCGCGCGACGTCGTGGTGGGAGAACACGGCCGCATCCTCGCGCGCGCCGCGATCCCGGGAGGCCAGGGCGGCGTCATCGAGATCAGCACCAACGCGTTCATCGCCTCGCCGACTTCCCAGGTGGTGGCCGAGAACCAGGTGATCATCCACTCGCCCGAAACCGACGTCGAAGGGGAGCTCGCGGCCCTGTCCGGCGAGTTCCTCGACCCGCAGGCGCTGCTGCGCCCGACCTGCGCCGCACGCGCGCGCGCCGATACCCAGGACAGCTTCACGGTGGCAGAACGCGCCGTCTCGCGGCCGGCGCCCGAGGAGATGCTGCTGGCGTTCTCCGCGCCGGACGCCACGCTCGAGGCCGCGGGAGCGCTGCCGTCGGTGGCGAGCCGCCCGCCCCAGACGCCCGCGCTGGAGCCCGACGCGGCCGATTTCGGGCTCGACGCCTTCGAGCGGGAGCTGTCGGAAGCGAAGAGTTCGGGCGATCCGAGCGCTGCGACCGCCGCCGCCGCTCGCCTCGTCGCGGCGAGCTTCGCATCGGGCCGTGCCGACGAAGCCGAACAGACGCTGCGCCGGGCGGCGGCGCTCGCCGCCCCCGAGCAGCCGGAGCTGGCCTCCGCGCTGTGGTTCGACGCGGGCAATCTGCTCTCCCTGCACGGGCGATTCGCTGCGGCGCAGTCGGCGTATGCGGCAGCGGAGCCGCTAGGCCGCTCCGCGCTGCGCCGGGCTCGGATCCTGGCCAGCGCCGCGCGCGCCGCCTCGGAGGCGGGCGAACCGGAGAGTGCCTGGCGCGACTGGCGACGCGCTTCCGAGCTGGCCAGCAGCCTCGAATCCCCCCTCGATCGGACCCGCGTGCAGCTGCATCTCGGCCGCAGCGCACGTGAGTTCGCGGCGGCCGGGGGAGAGCGGCGCCGCGAGGCGCTGCTGGCCTCGCAGCAGGCCCTCGAGGACGCGCGCGCGCTGGCGCGCGAAGCGGGCGACGAGCGGCTGCTCTCGCACGCGCTAGGTGAGCTCGGGGCGCTGTACGCCGCAGAGAACCGTTTCCAGGAGGCGCTGTTTCTGACGCGCGGAGCGCTGGAGGCGGCCGAGCGTGCGGATGCGCCGGACGTCGCCTATCGCTGGAACTGGCAGGAGGGGCGCCTGCACTGGGAAGCCGGCGAAGCCGACGCGGCGGTGCGCTCCTACCGGCGCGCGCTGGACGGACTCGAGCGCAGCCACCCGGAGCTTCGCTGGCAGAGCGACGCCTCGGAGCTGCGCTTCCGGCGCGCGGTGGCGCCGATCTACCTGGACCTGGTCGACGCTCTGCTGCGCAGCTCCGACCGCGTCGAAGCCTCGCGCGTCGCGCCGCTGCTGGTGGAGGCGCGGGCCACCGTCGAGCGACTCAAGGCGGCGGAGCTGCGGGACTACTTCCGCGACGAGTGCGTGGCGGAGCTCGAGTCGCAGGTCGTGGATCTCGACCGCATCTCGAGCAGCGCCGCGATCGTGTATCCGATCCTGCTCCCCGACCGGATCGAGCTGCTCGTCAGTCTGCCCGCGGGCCTGCGCCGCTTCACCGTCGAGATCCCGCGCGAGCGCGCGCTCGAGCAGATCGACGCCTTCAGACGCGACACGCAGATGCGGGCCACGGGGCGCTGGCGCGTCTCCGCCCGGACCCTCCACCGCTGGCTGGTGGCGCCCTTCGAGCAGGAGCTCGTCGCCCAGGGCGTGGACACCCTGGTGTTCGTACCGGACGGACCTCTGCACGGCCTGCCCCTCGCGGCGCTCTACGACGGCGAGCAATTCCTGGTGGAGCGCTATGCCCTCGCGCTGACCCAGGGGCTCAGCCTGATCGCGCCCGAGCCGCTGCAGGGCGAGCAGATGAGCCTGCTGCTCGCAGGACTGAGCGAATCGGTGGCCGGCTTCCCGCCCTTGCCCTACGTCCCAGCCGAGCTCGAGGCCGTCCAGAAGCTGCGCGGCGGCGCGGTACTGCTGGACGCGCAATTCCAGCGGGATCGCATCGAGCAGGAGCTCGACACGCGGCGCCCCTCGGTGCTCCACATCGCGTCGCATGCGGTCTTCACCGGGGATCCGGATTCGAGCTTCCTGCTCACCCACGACGGCCGGCTCAGCCTGGAGCAACTGGCCTCGCTGGTGGGCCGCTCGCGCTTCGACCGGCCTCTGGAGCTGCTCACGCTCTCTGCCTGTGAAACCGCCGCCGGCGACGAGCGCGCCGCGCTAGGCCTGGCGGGCATCGCCATCCGCGCCGGAGCGCGCAGCGCCCTGGGGACCCTGTGGTCCATCTCCGACGAGGCGACCACGGAGCTCATCACCGGGTTCTACGGGCGTCTGGGCGAAACAGGCGTCTCGAAGGCCGCAGCCCTCCGACAGGCGCAGCTGCGCCTGCTGCGCGACGAGCGCTTCGCGCATCCCTACTTCTGGTCCGGCTTCCTGCTGATCAGCAACTGGCTCTAGGTCGGCCCAGGAGACCATCTCGAGCATCGCGCGGTGCGGATCGGCGAAGCTCGTCTTCGCGAACGGCGGAACCGTGGATGCCCGTATACTCGCAGCCTCGATGATCTTCGAGCGACTGAGCCTCAAGGGTCGGGCCATCCTGGTTTCGGGCGCGGGCGGTGGCGGGATCGGCACCGCGGTCTGCGAAGCCGTCGCCGAAGCGGGCGGCGACGTCGCCGGATTCGACCTCGACCCCGCCGCGCTCGACGAGCCCAGGCGGCGTGTCGAGCGGCTCGGCCGGCGCTTCGAGGCGATCTGCGGCGATGCGACCACGAGCGAGGGCGCGCGTGCTGCCGTCGAGGCTGCGCTGCGCGGGCTAGGCGGGATCCACGGCCTGGTCAACATCGTGGGTGGCGGCCCGCTGCCGGTGTGGTCGAGCCTGCTCGACTACGACGAGCGCGAGTTCGATCGGAACCTCGCGCTCAACCTGAAGAGTGCGCTGCTGATGTCCCAGGCGGTAGCGCGGGCGCTGGTCGCGAGCGGGGTGCCAGGCAGCATCGTGTGCACCGCGTCGATCAGCGGACTCGGGGCGTCGCCCTACCACGCCGCATACGGCGCCGCGAAGGCCGCGATCTGCCAGCTCGCCCAGACCATGGCCGTGGAATGGGGGCCGGCTGGAATCCGCGTGAACGTGATCGCCCCGGGCACGATCTCGACACCGCGCGCGTCGAGGCGCTGCAGCGCTGGGTGTCTCACGCGCGGCGAGGTCGCTGGCCGAACTACTCCCCCGGCCGCTTGCCCTCGTGCTGGATGATCTCGACGAGGTAGCCATCGGGATCGAGCACAAAGGACACCACGACGGGCCAGCGATCGAGGCGTTCCGGCGCCATCACCGAGCGGTAGCCCGCATCGACGGCCTTCCTCCAGGTCGCCGCGCAATCGTCGACGTTCATGTAGATCTTCCAGAGCGCGCGACCGTGATCGATCGGCTGCGGGCACAGGGTCTCGGCGAACTTCGCGAGCTGGAGGCGTCCGCCGCCGGATTCGCCGGCGAGATGGACCTCGTGGACGTTCGGGATCTCGGTGCGACCCTGCTCTTTCAGGCCGATGATCTCGGTGTAGAAGCGGACCGAGCGGTCGAGATCGCTCACCGCAATGCAGAACTGTCCCACGCTGCTGCCCATCGATGCGTCTCCTTCTTTGCTGTGAGGCGGGGGAGAGCTGGCTGCGATTCCCCGCGTGATTTCGCCCGGACCGGACCTGCTCGCTCGCCCTGGCATCCTGACGAGCAGCGTGCACGGTATCATCGCTTTCGAGTCGGAGGTGCCATGAAAGAACTGAAAGGCAAGGTCGCAGTCATCACCGGCGGCGCGGCCGGGATCGGCAAGGCCATCGCGGAGCGATTCGCAAAGGAAGGCATGCGCCTCGTGCTGGCCGACCTGAACGAGAAGGCCCTCGAGCAGACCGTCGACGAATTGCGTCAGCAGCAGGTCGACGTGATCGGCGTCAGGACAGACGTCTCGAAGCTCGCCGCTGTCGAGGCACTTCGCGACGCGACGCTCGCCCGCTTCGGCGCGGTCCACGTGCTGTGCAACAACGCGGGCATCGCGTCGGGTGCCCACGGCCGTCTCTGGGAGCATGAGCTCAACGACTGGGCCTTCGCGATGAGCGTCCATGTCTACGGCGTGATCCACGGCATCAACGCCTTCGTCCCCCGCATGCTCGCCCAGGGCGACGAGTGCCATATCGTCAACACGAGCTCACATAACGGCGGCTTCGCCCCGATCGCGATGTCCCCCACCTACGCCACCTGCAAGGCGGCCTGCGTCACGATTTCCGAGTGCCTCTGGGGCCAGCTCCACGCGATCGGCTCGAAGATCGGCGTCTCGGTGTTGTTTCCGTCCGGCAAGACCCAGGGAATCCTCGATACCGGCATCTGGAAGGCCGCCGAGCGTCCGCCCGAGTTTCCGAGCGAAGCCCCCGTGGACATGACTTCGAAAATGCACGATTGGGTGAAGGCGATGGAAGCCGCCGGCAAGCCCGTCGTCTTCACGCCCCTCTCGGAGATCGCCGAAACCGTTGTCGACGGGCTCTACGCGAACCGCTTCTGGATGGTCGAAGAGGGCCGCTTCGAGGACATGCTGAAGCAGCGCACCGACATCATCCTGCGCCGCGCCGCCCCGGACTATCAACGCCCCTAGGCCGCACCGGGACGGCGTGGATCGGCCGGCCCCGATCGCGAAGCCTTCGCCCTGCCCCTTGCTATTCCCTCGATGCTGCCTGGGCCAACTGAAAGGTCCGCTTCTCGGGGCCGATCCGGGCAACGAGCGGCGCGAGCTTCGCCGCATCGAAACCGTAGAGCGAAGCGGCATTCCCGCCGAGCATTGCGGCGATCTCCGCATCGGGCACGCCCTCGAAGGTATCTCGCAGTCGTTTTGCGGTATTGGGCCAGCTGCCTTCGGAATGCGGGAAGTCGCTGCCCCACATCAGGTTCCCGACACCGATCTTGTCCCGCAGCTCGACCTCGCGTCGGGAGATCGAGGCCCCGAGGCGGATGTTGCGGGCGAAGTACTCGCTCGGTTTCAGCTTCAAATGGCTCTTGTAATCCCCGAGCTTGGCGTTGCCTGGGTGATCCGACGCACGCTGATCGAGGAGCTCGAGATAGGCAGGCACCCAGGCGGAGGTCCCCTCCGGGATCACGACGCGAAGCCGGGGGTAGTCCTCGAACACGCCGCCCCAGATCAGGAACGTGAGCGGCCGCGCCACGAACCACGCGACCTCGGACACGTAGATCCCCATCGCT
>CAYTJA010000455.1:0-4486 GCA_964437835.1 uncultured Spirochaetales bacterium | reverse complement strand
GGCGCAGCCCGGACCACCCCGCTTCGCTCGGCTGCGCCTCGCTGCGCGCCGGGCCTTGCGGGTCCCGGTCCGGGAGCGGCCCGGTCCCACCCGCTCTCCGCTCGGCTTCGCCTCGCTGCGCGCCGAAACGGCTTGCGATCTTCGTCGGCTTGCATGTCTCGTCGGTCTGAGGCGGAGCCTCGCTAGCGTTCCGCGCCTGCCAGCAGCTCGCCGCAGTTCTCGAATTCCACGTCGCAGTGCGCGAGGCGGCGCGCGATCACGCGGATCGCCTCCGGGTGGTCGTCGACGAGCAGGAAATCGCGGCCGAGCTTCGCCGCGGCTTCGCCCGTGGTGCCGCTGCCCGCGAAGAAGTCGACCACCAGATCGCCCGGGTTCGAGTGCACGCGCACGATGCGCTCCGCGATCGCGAGCGGCTTCTGGGTCGGATAGCCGGTCTTCTCCTTGCCGGTCGGGCTCACGATCGTGTGCCACCAGACGTCCGTCGGCGTCTTGCCGCGCGCGGCCTTCTCGGGGCCCACGAGGCCCGGGGCGAGGTAGGGGATACGGTCGATGTCCTGGTAGCGGAACACGTAGCGATCGGGATCCACGGCGTACCAGAGCAGGTTGTCGTGTTTAGCCGACCAGCGGCGCTTCGAGCGCGCACCGTAATCGTAGGCCCAGATGATCTCGTTCACGAAGCTCGCGCGGCCGAAGATCTCGTCGAGCAGCAGCTTGCAGTAGTGCACCTCGCGATAGTCGATGTGCAGGTACAACGAGCCGTCCGCGCGCAGAATGCGCTTCGCCTGCTCGAGGCGCGGCGCGAGAAAGCCGAGATAGTCGTCGAAGCGGTCCTCGAAGTGCAGACGACCGAGCTCCTGCGTGCGGTAGCGGTGGCCCTGGAAGCCTCGGCGGTCGCCGCCCGCGTCATCGCGCACGGTGCGGAGCCGGCGCCGCTCCTGGGCGCGGCCGGTGTTGAAGGGAGGGTCGATGTAGACCAGCGCGGCGCAGGCGTCCTGCAGCCCGGCCAGCACCTTCAGGTTGTCTCCGAAGACGACCTTGCGCACGCGGGCGTCAGCGCTGGATCGACTGCACGTAGTCCGCGAGCGCGCGGTCGTGCAGCAGCGCGGTGTAAGCGCCGTAGGGCTCGCCTGCGAGGTCTGCCTCGAAGACGGCGCCCCAGACGGGCATCTCGCGCGGCCCGTGCTCGCGCACGGCGCGCCGGCCGTCGATGATCTGCATCACGCCGGGATGATCGAAGACGCCGCCGCTCTTGCGCGCGAGGGCCGTGAGATCCGCGGGGCGCTTGTGCAGCGTGTCGGCCAGCGGGCCGTCTCCGGTGCCCGAGAGGCCGTGACACGACGCGCAGTGCCGCGCGAACATCTCCTGTCCGCTCGGCGGCGCCTTCGCCCTGGCGCAGCCCACGCCGGCGAGCAGCGCCACGACGAGAGAGATCCCGAGCCCGATCCGCATCCGATTTCCTCCAGGCCTTGCGGGTCCCGGTCCGGGAGCGGCCCGGTCCCACCCGCTCTCCGCTCGGCTTCGCCTCGCTGCGCGCCGAAGCGGCTTGCGACACTGCGATCTTCGCACACCCTCAATTCCGCGTATCTGCGAGCCGGATTCCGAGCTCGTCCAGCACCTCGCGCATCGACGCGAGCAGCGCGCGCATGTCAGCCTCGTGCAGGTCCCCGACGCTTCCGATCCGGAAGCAATCCGCGCGCGTGAGCTTGCCCGGGTAGATCAGGTGCCCGCGGGCTGCGAGGCGCTCGTAGAGCTCGCGGAAGTCGAAGCGCGGGTGCTCGGGGTACAGGAAGCACGTGAGGATCGGGCCCTGCAGCTCGGGCGGCAGGTAGACGCGGAAGCCGAGCTCGCGCATGCCGGACTCGAGCAGCTGCTGGTTGCGGCGGTAGCGCGCGCCGCGTGCGGCCACGCCGCCCTCTTCTTCGAGCTCGCGCAGCGCTTCCGCGAAGGCCAGCAGCGCGTGCGTCGGCGGCGTGTAGCGGAACTGTCCGTCCCGCTCGAGGCCGCGCCACTGCGCGAGCAGGTCGAGCGTGAGGCCGCGCGCGCGGCCCTCGCAGGCGAGGAGCTCCGAGCGCCTACAGAGCGCGAAAGCGAAACCGGGTACCCCCTGGATGCACTTGTTCGCGGACGAGATCAGGAAGTCGATGCCGCAGCGTTCGAGCTCGACCGGCAGCGCGCCGAAGCCGCTCATCGAGTCGACGATGTAGCCGCGCCGCTGCCTGCGCACCGCGGCGCCGATGGCCTCGATCGGGTTCACGAGCCCGGTCGTCGTCTCGCAGTGCACCACCGCGACGTGCGTGATGCCGGGGTCGTCGCTGAGCGCGCGCTCGACGGCGTCGGCGGAGACCACCTGGTTTTCCTCGAAGCGCAGCGCGCGCTGCGCGATCGCGTGCACGCGCGCGATCTCGAGCATGCGCTCTCCGTAGGCGCCGTTCACTGCTACGAGCAGCCTTCCCGCCCGCGGCAGCGCCGTTGCAATCACGGCCTCGACTGCGCCCGTGCCGCTGCCCTGCACCGGCACCGCCTCGAAGCCCTGCGCCTGCGAGCTGCCGCCGAGCTCGAGCAGACGGGTGCGGATCCAGCGCAGGATCTCGATGAACTCGCGATCTCTAGAGCCGAGGTCGCGCAGCATCGCGCGCTTGACGCGCGCACTCGTGCTGAGCGGTCCCGGCGTAAAGAGCTTCTTGTCCGCAGGCACGGCACGCGGAGTCTATCTCGACGTGCAGCGAGGCGAAGCCGAGCGGAGAGCGGGTGGGACCGGGCCGCTCCCGGACCGGGACCCGCAAGGCTACCGGGCGGGAGCGGCCGGCGGCTGCGCTTGCCGCGAGCGCTGCGCCGCGAGCGCGAGGCCGCCGCTGCAGCCTTCGCGCGCCTCTCCCAGGTTCGGCGGGAGCAGCTCCGAGGTGGCCAGGCGCAGGTCCTCGAGCGTCCGGTCGAGCGAGCGCTCGATCGCCCCCCAGTCGCGCGATCCCGATGCGCCGTGATAGGCGCCACCCGGGATGCCGCGCTTCACGACGTAGCGCACCAGCGACTCTCCGGAGACCGAGTCGCGGATCTCGTGCACGAGCACGAAGTGCCCCCAGCTCTTGACGAAACTGGTCGTAGCCTGCGACGCCTGCGAGATCGCGAACAGCTCCGTGTCGATCAGCTGTACGCCGACGCGCAGGACGCAGGGCCCCGAGGCCCGTGAGATCGGCACGCCGCTGTGCTCGATCCCCTGCGCGAGCGATGCTTCGAGGTGCCGGCGCATCCGCTCGGTATCGGGCCGCGGCGGCACGCGCGTCTCGCGGCGGTAGGCCACCGTGACCGGATCGATCTGGAACGCGTCGTAGCTGCCGATCTGGTGATTCTGCCGGAGGTAGAGCGACCCGATGCCGTCCGGATTCGGCACCAGCATGAGCCCGTCGAAGGTGACGGGCAGAGGGCCGCGATTTCGCTCGGGCGCATTCAGCAGCGAGCAGGCCGCGGAAAACAGCGCGAGCAGCAGCGCCGCAGCGGCGGTCTTCGGCTTGGCTCTCACGGCGTTCTTCCTCCCGGTTCCGATTTCGGGGTTGGGCTATGCGGTCGGCGCCAGCTGGAACCCGGAGCTGAGCCGCAGCTGCGCCGCCGCAGCCAGATTCTCGAGCGAGTGGCCCACGAGCTCGACGAAGGCATCGAGGTCGGGCACCAGACCGGGGTCGGCGTTGAAGCCCCAGCCGACGCGGCCGTTGTAGCTGATCAGCGCGATCCCGAGCCCGACGCCGGCGAAGAGCGGGACCTGCGGGAACATCTCGAGCATCTCGGCTCCGAGCAGGTAGAGCGGAAACTGCGGGCCGGGGACGTTGGTCACGATCGAATTCATCAGGCCGGTCGCGGCCTGCGCGCCGAGCGAGAGCATGCCGGTCGGCATCGCGTCCATGATCGAAAACATCAGGTCGACGCCCAGCGCCTGGTGCGAATCCTTGAGCTCGCGCGTGGTCTCGCGGATCCGCTCGAGCTGCCGCAGCGGATCCTTCTCCTCGAGCGGGAGCCGCAGCATCCAGCCAGCGACGCGATTGCCGAGGCGCTGGCGCTCGTCGTCACGCCGCACCGAGACGGGTGCCTGGATCCGGAAATCGAGCTCCTCGGGTCGCAGCTGGCGCCGGATCATGTACTCGCGGAACGCGCCCGTGACCGCTGCCAGCACGACGTCGTTGAGCGTGCACGAGAGCGCCTTGCGCAGCGCCTTCATGTCCGAGAGCGGGATGCGCAGCCAGTCGAAGGCGCGGTGCGGCCCGACCGGCCCATTGATCGGAGTCTCGGAAGCCTTGTGCCTCTGCAGGGCGAGCGTCTCGAGGAGCAGCTTTGCGCGGAAGCGCGCCTCTTCGCGCCAGTCCTCGCTGTGTTCTCGAAAGGCCCGCAAGCGCCGCAGCGCGCGCGCGGGTGCCGCACCCCGCTCGGCGAGTACGAAGCGCAGCAGCTCGGCCGCGCTCGGCTCGGGCCGCGGGATGAAGCGCGGCGCCTCCGGGAT
>CAYTJA010000454.1:0-6015 GCA_964437835.1 uncultured Spirochaetales bacterium | reverse complement strand
CCCGGCTCGATCCGGAGGCGCGCCAGCGCCAGCTCATCGGCCTGATGCGCCAGGTGATCCAGAGCGCGAGCGAGACGCAGCCGACGGTAACGATGATCGAGGACCTGCACTGGCTCGACGCCGCGAGCGCCGAGTTTCTCGAGCACATGGTCGATGCGCGGGCCAGCAGCCGCAGCCTGCTGCTGGTGAACTTCCGGCCCGAGTACCGGGCGGAGTGGACACGGCGTTCCTACTACCAGCAGCTCGCACTCGCGCCACTCGACGGCCGCGCCTTCGCCGAGATGCTGGGCGAGACGCTCGGCAACGACCCCTCGCTCGGGGATCTGATCGCACGCATCCACGCGCGCAGCGGCGGCAACCCGTTCTTCGCCGAGGAGATCGTGCAGTCGCTGATCGAGTCGGGGGCGCTCGTCGGCGCGAGCGGCGCCTACCGGCTCGCGCAGGGCGCTGCGGCGCTCGAGATTCCGGCGACCGTGCAGCTCGTGCTCGCCGCGCGCATCGACCGGCTCGGCGAGCGCGAGAAGGGCGTGCTGCAGACCGCGTCGGTGATCGGGCGCGAGTTCTCGGAGTCGCTGCTGCGACGCGTCGCGAACCTCGAAGCCGATGCGCTCGGCGAGGCGCTGCGCACGCTGGTGCAGGCAGAGTTCCTGCACGAGACGGCGCTGTATCCCGAGGCGGAGTACGCATTCAAGCATCCGCTGACGCAGGAAGTGGCGCTCGGCTCGCAGCTGCGCGAGCGACGCGCGCGCGTGCACGCAGCGGTCGCGAACGCGCTCGTCGAGATCCACGCCAGCGCGCTCGACGAGCACGCCGCGCTCGTGGCGCACCACTTCGAGGCCGCCGGCGACGCGGCCGAGGCCGCGCGCTGGCACGAGCGCGCAGCAGGCTGGCTCGAAGGACGCGACCCGCACGCGGAGCGCCGTCACTGGGAGCGGCTGCTCGAACTGGTCGGCGCCGCGCCGGAGTCTCCGGACCAGGCGCGCGCCGCGCTGCGCGCCTGCAGCCGGTTGCTCGATCTGGGTACCGGGCTCGGGCTCGACATCGAGCGCGCCGAGGCGCTCTACCGCCGGGGCCGGTCGCTGGCGGCGCGTCTCGATGAGCCGGACCTCGAGGCCGGGCTGATCGGCTTCTTCGCCCGGCTGGCCACCTTCTCCGGCGACATGTCGCTCGCGGTCGAAGCGGCGGAGGAGGCGCTTCGCGTTGCGCCGCGCATCGGCGACGCCCGCTACTTCGCGGAGCTGATCTTCGCCGCGGCGAACAGTCTCATGTTCGTGGGCCGGGGCGCCGACGGGCTCGCGGCCGTCGATGCCGCCCTCGCCGGCGGTAAGGTGACCTCGAGCACCTCCGTCGCTCTCGCGCGCTTGCTGACGATCCGCGGCGTTCTCCTCAGTCGGCTCGGTCCACTCACCGAAGCGCGCTCCTCTCTCGACCGAGCGATCGAGCTGCTTTCGGGCCAACGCGAGCTGCTGGCGCTCCTCTCGGCTGAGGGGGTTCGCAATGCCGAACTCGCGATCCGCGGCTATCCCGAAGGCTCGCTCGAGCGCATTGCGCTCTTCGTGGCGCGTGTCGACGAGGCGGGCGCGCACTTCAGCCGCGTCCACGCTCGCGCGTCCCTCGCGGGTGCACACCTCTTCGCGGGCCACCCCGACGAAGCGCTCGAAACGATCGAAGCGTGCATCGAGATTGCGAACGAAACGCGCGCGAGCCTGGGGGCGCTGCCCGGCTTCGAGGAGCTGCGCGCGCGCGCACTGCTCGCGTGCGGCGAGGTCGCCGCCGCGCGCGCTCTGATCGAGCGCCTGGTCGCGCTGCCGGATCGCCTGCCACGCTTTCGCGTGTCACTCCGCCTGACGCTCGCGAAGGTGCTGATCGCGTCGGATGCGGCCGGCGAGCGGGAGCGCATCGAATCGAGCCTCGCGGAGGCGGCCGGCATCGCGGCAGGCATGGGCGAACTCGACCTGCAGGCGTTGGTCGCTACCGACCGCGCTCTGCTCGCCCGCGCGCTGGGTGACACATCGGGCTGGGAGCGCGAGCTGCGCGAGGCGCTGCGCCTCTACACCGCGCTCGGCGCAACCGGGTACGTGGAGCGAATCGAGAAGGAGCTCGCGTCGTGAACTGCGCGCGCGGGGCCGGGGCCAACCGCTACTTCGTGAGCGCGCCGGCGGCGTTGCTCCTCGCGTGAGCCAAACGAGCGAAGGCGAGAGCCCGCAGAGACCGCCGAGCAGCGCCGCCTACCCCTGGTTCCTCGCCGGCGTCTCCAGCTGGGCGCTCGCCTCCGGCTTGCAGCAGGTGCTGTTCGCGTGGCTGCTCGTGGGCGAGCTGCACGAGAGCGCGGAGCGCGTCGGCTTCGCGCAGATGTGCGTGATGCTGCCGTCGCTGCTGCTGCTCTTGCCGGGCGGTCTCCTGGCGGATCGCAGCGACATGCGCCGGCTGCTTGGCTGGCTTCACGTCGCGGCTGCGGCGGCGGCGCTGGGTCTCGCCCTCGCGGTGGGCCTCGGGCAGCTCTCGCTTCCCCTGCTGATCGGCTACGCGCTCTTGTGGGGCTCGCTGCAGGCGCTCGTCAGCCCGGCGCGCGATTCCTACGTCTCGCACCTCGGCGCCGTCGACCTCTTGCGCGCGATCGCGCTGCTCACGGTCGCGCAGTTCCTCTCGGCGGCCGCCGGCGCGCGGCTCGGCGGCATCGGCTCCTGGCTTGGCAGTGAGCCAGTGCTCGTGCTGCAGGCGGGACTGCTGCTCGCCGGGCTCGTGCCTGTTGCGCGCCTTCCGCGCACGAAGCCACACCCGCGCCCGCCCGGGGGCGCACACCCGGTCGCGTCACTCGTGGCTGCCTTCGGCGCGGTACGCCGCACGCCACGCCTCCTGCCGATCGCGCTGCTCGTCGCGGCCAACGGCCTGTTCTACATGGGCCCGGCGCAGGTGCTGGTCCCGCTGATCGTGCGCGACGCGTATCACGGCGACCTGTCGGACCTGGCCACCGTGCTGATGGTGCTGCCGCTCGGCGCCATCGCGGGCTCCCTGTGGGTGCTATGGCGCGGCGGCCTGCGCCGCAAGGGCCGCGCATTCCTGTTCGCGCTGTTCGGCGTCGCGGCGCTGCTGGTGGGGTTCCTCGCCGAGCCGCCCTTCGCCGGTTTCATCGCGATGATCTTCGCCTGGGGCGTGTGCCACTCCATCTTCTTCAACACCAGCCGCGCACTGTTCCAGGAGGCCGCGCCCGCGAGCCACCGCGCGCAGGTGCTCGCGGTGCACTCGCTCGGTCTGCTCGGGATGGCGCCGATCAGCAACCTGGCGTCGGGCTTCCTGGCGAAAGCTGTCGGGCCGCTCGAGGCCTGCGCAATCTCGGGCGCCTCGATGGTGCTGATCACCGCGCTCGCCTGGCTGCTCACACCCGTAAGGCGCTTCGAGTAACGGGGACGTTCTTTCACAGATTCACACTCGGCGCACCGGGAATTCTGTGAATCTGTGAAAGAACGTCCCCGCTTCTCGCTTCTGTGAGATGATCCGCCAGAACTGGAAATGGAGGAGTTGCCCATGTGCGGAATTGTCACGGTGTTCTCTCGCGCGACGCCGGTCTCGAGTGAATCCCTGCGCCGCGCGACGCTGGCGCTGCATCACCGCGGGCCCGACGGTCAGCGCCAGTGGATCGCGCCGCACCGGCGTGTCGGCCTGGGCCACGCGCGGCTTTCGATCATCGACCTGACCACCGGCGACCAGCCGATCGCGAACGAGGACGAGTCGATCCACGTGGTCGTGAACGGCGAGTTCTATGACTACGAGCGCTACCAGAAAGACCTGCTCGCACGCGGCCACCGCCTGCGCACGCGCTCGGACAGCGAGATCCTGGTTCACCTGTACGAGGAGCTTGGCACGCATGCGCTGCGCGAGCTGCGCGGAGAGTTCGCGTTCGCGCTCTGGGACGAACGCAACCAGCTGCTGTTCGCGGCGCGCGACCGCTTCGGCATCAAGCCGCTCTACTACGCGCAGGTCGGCGACACGCTGATCCTCGCCTCGGAGATCAAGGCGCTGCTCGCGGCCGGAGTGCCGTCGCGCTGGGATCACGAGTCGCTGTTCCAGGACATCCACATGATCGCCGACGGCGATCGCACCATGTTCGAAGGCATCTACCAGGTGCCGCCGGGTCATTATCTGCTCGCGACGCCGCAGCGTTTCCAGATCGTGCCCTACTGGGATCTCACGTATCCCACCGCCGACAATCCCGCGCCGGAGCGCAGCGACGAAGAGCACATCGAGCGCATGCGCGATGCACTGCGCGAGTTGATCCGCCTGCGCTTGCGCGCCGACGTGCCCGTCGGCGTCTACCTGTCAGGCGGCCTCGACTCCTGCTCGCTGCTCGGCATCGCGGCCTCCTTCCACAACGGGCCGCTCGAAGCCTTCACGATCGCCTTCGAGGAGGGCGAGTTCGACGAGGGACCCATCGCCAAGGAGATGGCCGCGCACGCCGGCGCCAACTTCAACGTCTTCCGCATGCCCGAAGAGATGCTCGCGGATCACTACGCCGACGCGGTCTGGCAGTGCGAGACGATCAACTTCAACGCCAACTTCGTGGCCAAGTACCTGCTCAGCCGCAAAGTGAGGGAGCACGGCTTCAAGGTGGTGCTCACCGGCGAAGGCTCCGACGAGATCCTCGGCGGCTACCCGTTCTTCCGGCAGGACATGCTGATGTTCGGCGACCCGAACGCGACGCCCGAGGCGCGCGCCGCTCGCGTGCGCGAACTGCAAGCGTCGAACCGCCACCTCGGCGGCTTTGCCGGAATTCCGATCGGGGCGACGCTCTCCACCGACGCGGTCGGGCGCGTGCTCGGCTACGTGCCCACCTGGATCGCCAACCGCGGAATCGCCGGCAAGCGCATGAACAGTCTGCTCTCCGCGGACTTCGCCGCCGAGTTCCCGGGCCGCGATCCCTATCAGATGTTCCTGAACCGCATCGACCTGCCCGAGGGCGCTCCGCGCGATCCGCTGAACCAGTCGATGTGGCTGTGGCTCAAGTCGACCTTCCCGAACAAGCTGCTCAACTTCCTCGGCGACCGCATGGAGATGGCGCACTCGATCGAGGGCAGGACGCCGTTCCTCGATCACCCGCTGGTGGATCTGATCTGCCAGATGCCGGTCTCGATGAAGGTGCGGGGCATGACCGAGAAGTTCGTGCTGCGCGAGGCCGCAAAGCCGTTCCTCACCGACACCGTCTACAAGCGCCAGAAGCACCCCTTCATGGCGCCCTTCGAGCTGAAGGGCCGCATGCGCGAGCTGGTGGACGACACGCTGCGCGGGCCGACGCTCGGCTGGCTGCCGTTCTTCGACAGCAAAGCAGTGCTGCACATGCTCGACAACGAGCCGCAAGGCGGGCCCGAGCTGCGCGGACCCTACTTCGCGACGCTGCTGGTGCTCACCAGCATCTGCACCCTGCACCAGCGCTACGCGATGGCGTAGGCGGCTCGAGGCCGGGGCCGCGCAGCGCCGGAACGCGGCGGCACTCCTTGGCGTGAAGATCCGTTCACGTTGACGCTGTCTGGGTGGCCCGGTAAGACTTCGCGAAGTCTTACTGGAAGGAGGAGCCCATGCGCATCACACCGAAGGGACAGGTGACGATCCCCGTCGAGATCCGCGAGAAGCTCGGCCTCTTGCCGCGCTGCGAGGTGGAATTCGAGGTGGTGGGCAACGCCGTCCGCATCCGGCGGGCGCGCGCACGCAGCAAACGCACGCGCGGCCGCTCCGTGGTCGCACGGCTGCGTGGCAAGGGCAGCGTTCGCATGAGCACCGAGGAGATCCTGGCCCTCACGCGAGGAGGGCGGTGAGCGTCGTTCTCGTCGACAGCAGCGTGTTGCTCGACGTGATGACGGAGGACCCGAGCTTTGGTGCCTGGTCCGCGGACACCCTCGCGCGCTGCGCAGACGAGAGCGAGCTCGCGATCAATCCGATCATCTATGCCGAGGTCTCGATCCGATTCGGGCGCATCGAGGATCTCGACGAGGCGCTCCCCGAAGTCGAGTTCAGACGTCTTCC
>CAYTJA010000453.1:0-16390 GCA_964437835.1 uncultured Spirochaetales bacterium | reverse complement strand
CGAGGCGAAGCCGAGCGGAGAGCGGGTGGGCCCGGGCCGCTCCCGGACCGGGACCCGCAAGGCCTGGCGCGCAGCGAGGCGAAGCCGAGCGGAGAGCGGGTGGGCCGGGCCGCTCCCGGCCCGGGACCCGCAAGGCCTGGCGCGCAGCGAGGCGCAGCCGAGCGAAGCGGGGTGGTCCGGGCTGCGCCCGGACCGGGACCACAAGACTAGGCGATCGCGCGCCGCTCGCGCAGGGCGGCGATCTCCGAGGTGCCGAATCCGAAGTCCCGCAGCACGGCGTCGGTGTCGCGGCCGGCCTGCGGCGGCGCTGCGCCGATTTCGAGCGGCGTGCGCGAGAGGCGCGGCGCGGGCGCCGGCATCCGCATCCCATGACGTTCGGTCCAGGCGCCGCGCGCGCGCGCGTGCGGGTGCTGCGCGGCTTCTGCGAGGCCTAGCACCGGAGAGATGCAGGCATCGGCGCCCTCGAAGCGCGCGAGCCATTCGTCGCGCGTGAGGGTTCGGAAGATCTCCGCGAAGCGTTGCTTCTGTGCAGGCCAGTGGCTGCGATCCATCTGCTGCGGCAGCGCTGCTCCGGTGAGGCCGAGGCCCTCGAGCAGCGCCGCGTAGAACTGCGGTTCGATCGCGCCCACCGCGAGATTGAGGCCGTCGGCGCAGGCGTAGACGTCGTAGAAGGGTGCGCCCGAGTCGAGCAGATTCGTGCCCTGCGCGTCGCTCCAGAAGCCGCTCGCGTGGGCCGCAAAGATCGGCGTCATCAGGGTGGCCGCGCCGTCGACCATCGCGGCGTCCACGACCTGGCCGCGCCCCGAGCGCGTCGACTCGTAGAGCGCCGCGACGACTCCGAGCACCAGAAAGAGCGCCCCGCCGCCGAAATCTCCGACGAGGTTGAGCGGGGGCGTCGGCAACGCACCCGCGCGCCCGATCGGAGCGAGCGCTCCCGCGAGCGCGATGTAGTTGATGTCGTGACCCGCGTGCTGGGCCAGCGGGCCCTGCTGGCCCCAGCCCGTCATGCGCCCGTAGACGAGGCGGGGATTGCGCGCGCAACAGACTTCGGGACCGAGTCCGAGCCGCTCGGCGACTCCGGGCCGGTAGCCCTCGAACAGGACTTCGGAATGCTCGACCAGGCGCAACACGACCTCGCGGCCCGCGGGCTGCTTCAGGTCGACTGCGATCGAGCGCTTGCCGCGTTGCATCGGATCGCGGGAAGGCTGGGAGCGATCGACCGCCGCTGCCTTCTCGGGGCGCTCGATGCGGATCACCTGCGCACCGAGATCCGAGAGCAGCATGCCCGCGAAATCCGGCGGGCCGATTCCCGCCAGCTCGATTGCCCGGACGCCGTCCAGCGGTCCCATCTGCCCCCTTCGTCGACCGCTCTGCCGTCTCGGTCGACAGGTTCGGGCGCGCAGTCTATCAGCCGCCCCGCAGGCGAAGGCCCCGGGCTCGGGGTTGGAAGCGCAACGCGGGTTGTAGACTGACGTGCCCTCGCGGCACGCGAGCGGTGTGGAGGGCTGCGACTTGGGGTCTGGAACGGCGGGGGAGACCTCGGAGGTCGGAGCGCGTCTCGGGTTCTGGGACCGGCGAGCGGGCCTGTCGGCGCTCGCGGCCGGCCTCGCCGCATTGCTCGCGTGCGCGTTCGTCGCGAGCCTCGATCCGGCACCGCACCCGCGCAGCTTCCGCGACTTCAGCACGCTGCTGCTGGCCGATACGCTGCGCCACGCGCGTCTGGCGAACCCGGTGCCGGCCTTTGCCAAGTATCTCCAGAGCCCCGAGGTGCTGATCGCTCCGCACTACGTGTCCGCGCAGCCGCCGCTGCAGGCGCTCTTCCCGTGGCTCGGGCTCGCGTTCGGCAATCCCTTCGTCGGCAGCGCGCTCGGCTTCGCGCTCGGCTGCGCCGCGCTCGTCTGGATGCTGCGGGCCTGGGTCCCCGGCGCGATCGCCGTCGCCGCCGCGCTCTGCGTGGCGCTGCAGCTGCACCTCGCAGAACAGCTGGGGCTCTCGCTGGGTCCCGCGGCGCCGCTATTCCTCGCTGCGGCGCTGGTGCTGGGCGCGTTGCCTCGCCTCGCAGCCTCGGGCGGCAGCCTCGCCGCCGGCTCCGCACTCGGAACGGGCGCTCTCCTGCTCGTCGTACTCGACCCGCTCTCGGCGGGCGTGGTCGCACTGCTCGCGCTGGGATTCGGCGTCGCCGTGCGCATTCCGGCGCCGCGCCCCGGCGGCCTCGCCGTCGCGGCGTCGATCCTCGCGCTGGGCCTCGCCTGGCACGGCTATTACAACCTGAGAACGACCGGCGAGGTCCTGAGCTCACCCGCGGCGCTCTACGCCGCGCGCCACGGCAAGGCGCCCGAGCTCGTGATCCAGGCCTTCGATGCGAGCCGCAGCTACGAGCGCCCGAATCCGAGCTTCGAGGGCGCGTACTCCGAGCGAGGCGTCGACTCGAAGCCCTACTTCCGCCGCCAGGGCTGGCAGGGCTTCTGGAGCGGGCTCGAGCCCAAGCTCGAGCGCATCTGGCGTGGGGTCGCCGGGCTCTCGGGAAGCGTCCTGGTCGCGTTGGCCCTGCTCGGCTGGCGAGAGCGCGCTGTCCGCCTCGCGCTCTCCGGCTGGGTTCTGTTCCTTGCGCTCGCGGCGCTCCGCAGCCGCGACGACATCGCACATGTCGCAGCCGCGCTCCCGCTGTTCTTCCTGCTAGTCGCAATCGCGCTGCAGAGGGTGGCCCTGTTGCGCCTGTGGAAGCTGCCGGCCGGGGTGCTGCTCGCGGCGTATGCGGTCATGATCGCAGTCGCAGATCACACCGAGGCGCTGCAGAACGAGCGTGTCTGGGCGGAGGGCTCGCCTCTCGCCGCGCGCGAGGGCGTCGTATCGCGCGTGACGGGCCTCTCGCCGCGCGCGCTGGTATTGACGGCCTATCGCTCTAATACACCGTCCGAGCACGAGTGGGTCTACAACGGAGCCGATCCCGACGCCGCTCCGATCCTGTGGCTGCGCGAGGGCAGCCCCGAGGAAAACGCCGAGCTCGTCGCGCTGCTCTCGGATCGCGAGATCTGGCTCGGCGCCAGCCAGCATGGCTCGCTGGGGGTCGAGCGGCATCCGAAGCGCCTGCGCTGGTGGCTGGAACGCGAGGCGAAGGCGAATCCGAGGCTCGCGCTGCTCAGCGACTCGGAGCGGCGTGCGCTCGAGCGCTGGTACCGCAGCCAGTTCGAGAAACAGCCTCTCGACACCGAGCGCGAGCGGATTCGCAAGAACGTGCGCCAGCTCGCGCGCTCCGGAGAGATCCCCGAACTCGCGGGGCTGAGCAGTGAAGCCCTCGAGCGGGGCGTCGAGGAGAATGTCGAGAGGCGGCTCGAGAATCGGCGGCGGCGCCTCAAGCACAAGATCTACGAATCGCGCGTCAGTGGGCTCCTCGAGCAGCGCTGGCAGCAGCTCGCGGCCGATCCCTCGCGCGACCCGGAGCTAGCAGTGCTGCCCGAGGAGGAGCGGCGCCGGCGGCTGCTCGAGAGCGTGCGCCAGCAGCTGGCCGAGAGTGCGTTCGACGAGGAGAAGAGTCAGGCCGAGACGCTCGCACGCGTGCTGGCGATCTACCGCGGGCCGTCGAATCCGACGCCCTGAACGCTGCCGGCGTCTGGCGCCGCGGCGCTCAGAACCACTCGCGCAGCGGACGCGCACCGGGATCGAAGAGGGGCAGCCAGTGGATCCCGAGCCAGATCAGACCGCTGAGCGCGTGCAGCGCGAGCACCCCGGCGACCAGCGCTCGTCGCCGTCTGCCCAGCGAAGGCGCAGCCGCGCGGAAGAGCCAGCGCGCCGAAGCGGCAAACAGCACCCAGAGCGAGATCTGCGCAGACCACAGCAGGTTCCCGTGTCCGGCGCGGGGGCCGGTCTCGTCGAGTAGCAATGCGGCAGCGAGGCCGGCTCCGGTGCAGAGCCAGGCCAGGCGCAGGCCTGCATCGCGGGCGGCAAGGCGCGGCGCGCAGAGCACGACCGCGAGCGGAAACGCGCCCGAGAGCAGGAGCTTTTGCGGCAGGCTCCCGTGGCTCCCGGCGCGAAATGCGGCGAAGGGCGCGAGGCGCATTCCGGCACCGCCGCCGGACGCGAAGCTCTGCGCGTATTCGAAGCCGAGCACGAGCAGCGTCGGAGCTGCGATCGCGGCTGCCAGGAAGGTGCCGCGGATCGCGCGCGACTCGAGCCGCTGCCAGAGCGCCGCCGCGGCGAGCGCGGGCAGCAGCGCGACGCTGAAGCTCGGCTTCGCGAGCGCCGCGAGCACCGAGAGCAGCGCGGCGACAGCCGTGGCGCGGCGGGTGCCGCGGCGCGCGGGATCGAAGGCCGCCTCGGCGGCGAGGAACAGCAGCAGTGCCAGCGGCCGCAGCAGCGCGATCGTGGGGTTGTGGTAGGTCGCGAGGCCGACATAGCCGAAGTAGTAATTCGAGTCGGCGGCGCTTCCGATCGGAATCGGAGCCGCCAGGCAGAGTGCGAGCGCGAGGGCGGCCTCGGCGATCCGCTCCGACGCGGAGCGGCGCGTGCCGGCCCCAGGTGCGTCGGCGCCGGCGCGCGGGCTGCGCAGCAGCTTCAGCAGCACCGCATAGCTCGCGAGGTGGCTCGCGAGCCCGACCCCGAGCGCGAGGTCGAGCGGTCGCAGCCAGGGCAGCATTCGGGTTCCGAGCGCGACGAGCCAGGCGAAGAGCGGTGCCGGAATCGGCAGCGGACTCTCGCCAGTCCTGGCCAGCGCGGCTCCGAGCTCGGCGTGCACCGCGTAATCGGACTCCGACCCGACGCTAAAGAGCGCGGGCGCGACGAGCAGCGCGAGCAGCAGCGCGCCGGCGCCCGAGGGCCCTAGCCACGCACGGCGCCCGCTGGCCCCAGCGCTCATCGCGTGCCCGCGCGGCCTGCGGGCGGCGAGATGCCGAAGAGCCAGCGCTCGGCCTCGCGTTCGCGCCCGAGTCTGCGCGCGAGCTCGGCCAGTTGGCTGCGGCGCCGCGCGGTGTCCCCCTGCTCGAGCGGCAGCGCGCGCTGTAGGAACGCGTAGGCCTCTTCGAGCGAAGCGTGGCGCTCCGCGAGCTGCGCGCGCAGCTCCCACAGCTCGCTGCGTTCGAAGAGCGAGCGCGGCAGCACGGCGAAGTTCTGCTCGGCTTCCGCTCGCTGGCCGAGCGCGTGCTGGAGGATCGCGAGGTGCAGGCGCAGCTCGATGTCGTCGGGCACGAGCGCCAGGCCGGCGGCGAAGGTGTCGCGCGCGCGCTCGTCCGCGCCGACGAGCAGGTAGAGGTAGCCGAGCTGCTTCTGATCCGAGGCATCGGGAACGCGCGGGAAGATGCCCGCGAGCCAGTCGGGCGGCGCGTCGAAGGCCGGCGCCTGGATCTGCGGAGGGGGGTCGATGGCGAAGTCGAGTGCGAGCTCGTCGAGTTGCGCGGCGGTCCCGGGCGTGGTGCGCACGAAGACGGCGAAGCCGCTGTCGTAGTAGACGGCCCGCCAGTCGGGCCGCGAGGCGAGGGCCGCGATCGTGCGGGGCAGCGTGCTGATGTCGAGGATCGCGGTGTCGATGCCGTGACGGCGTGCGAGCGCGAGGAAGCGCGGCGGATCCTCGAGCTGTAGCACCGAGTCGACGAGGATCTTCTCGCCATAGACCTCGAGGCGTCCATCGATCAGCGTGCTGCGCTCGCCGAGCCGATACAGGAAATAGCTGCCGGACGCGAGATCTCCGATCGGCGGCAGCGGCAGCTCGTGTTGCATCACGAAAGCCAGCGCACGCACCGGAAAGCGGCGCTCGACGATGCCGAAGCCGAAGCTCTGATCGGCGTGTTGCGAGCGCCAGAAGCGATCGGTGACGGCCGCGAACACGAGCCCGAGGGCGAGCGCGGAGCAGAGCCAGCGCAGCGCCGCGGGCAGCCGTCGCGCGGCGGGGCGCGCGCTGGCGGCTGCGTCGTCGAGCCAGTCGCGCAGGTTCCCGGAGAGGATCACGGCCGAGACCATGCCGAAGAGCGCGATGTTTCGGATCGAGAGGGAAGCCAGCTGCAGGAAGCCCATCCACCAGACGAGCCGCGCGAGCGCGAAGCGCTGGGGCCGCAGCCAGAACGAGAAGCCCGACAGCGCGGCAACCGCCAGCCAGCCCGCGTAGAGCAGATGCCAGCCTGGGTAGTAGAGCGGGCTGTGGAGCTCCGCGATCATCCGGCTGAGCGGGCTGCCGGCCGAGATCATGCCGAGCAGGGTCAATGGGTAGAGCGCTCCCTCGACGCCGTAAGGGGTCGCGAAGCCCGCGAGGCTCATGCCGGCGCCAGCGCCGAAGAGCAGCGCGAGTCGGCGACCTCGCACGGGGTTCGGATCTCCGGCCAGGATCGAGATCCGCGGGGCGAGGCGCCCCTGGACCCACTCGGCGCCGGCCAGCGAGAGAGCCAGCACGGGGCCGAGGATCCCGACGGTATGTGTGTTATTCCACAACCCCTGCACCAGCGGGAGCGGCCACAGCCAGCGGCTGCTGCCGCCGCGCTTGAAGCGCTCGAGGCAGAGCAGCACCAGCGCGAGCCACAGGAAGCTCATCAGCTCCGGGCGCAGGCCGAGGCGGCTGTGCATCATGAGCAGCGCCGCGAGCAGCGAGAAGGCCGTGACGCCCGCATGCCGGGTCGCGCAGGCCGCTGCGAGGACCCCGAAGCTGAGCATCAGGCACAGCACTTTTGCGACCACGAGGCCGTTCAGGCCGAAGGGCTCCGCGATCGCCCAGACGCCGAGGATGTAGAGCCAGCGCAACTCGATCCAGGGCCGATTCGGGTACGCGTAGCTGTAGGGGTCGAGGTCCGGAAGCCCGTGGGCGTGGATCCGCTTCGCGGTCTCGAGCTGCCACCAGAGATCGCCGTCGACGATTCGATGCAACGACAGCGCGGCGACGGCGAGCAGCACCAGGCCGAACTCGGCCGAGCGGAGCGCTCGGCTGCCTCTCGCGCTCACGGGGCCGCGCTCCGCGCCGCTGGCAGACGTGGCGCGTCGGCGGCGGGGCCGCCCGCGCGGCTCAGCTCTCGGCGCAGGCGTTCGGCGAACTCGCGCTCGCCCGTCTGCTCGGCGAGCTGTAGCGCCTGCTCCAGGTGTCTGCGCGCCGCATCCGGCTCGCCGCGCGCACGCGCGAGCTCGGCCAGCCCGAGTCCGAGCTCCGGAGGCGAGAAGCCCGAGTTCGAAACCTCGGCGAAGCGAGACTCTGCGGCGTCGAGATCTCCGGCGTCGAGCGCGCGCTGTGCCCGCGCGAGCGACGCGCGGGCTGCGCGGAGCGCGATCAGCCGCTGCTGCGGAAGCGTCCAACCCGGGCGATGCAGCAGCGTGAGCTCTAGCTGCTCCTGCACTCGCGCAAGGCTCGCACCGCCAGCGATCGCTCCGGCCAGGCCATAGTGAGCGAGGAAGTTTCCCCGCGTCACCGCGATCGCGCGCTCGTAGAGGGCGATGCTGTCGCGCCAGAATCCGAGCTGGCGCACGCAGGCGGCCGAGAGTGCCAGCAGCGCGATCCCGGCGCCAATCGCGATCGCGCGCGCCGCGGCGCGGCTGCGGCCCGCGAGCGGCGCGAGCGAGTACGCGAGTGCGAGCGTGAGCCCGAGCAGCGGGATGTACATGTAGCGGTCGGCGCGCGCGTGCATCCCGACCTGCACGATTCCGATCATCGGCACCAGTGTCCCGAGGAACCAGAGCCAGCCGACGATCCACATCGGGTAGCGGCGGCGTGCACTGAACGCGGCGGCGCTGAGCGCGGCGAGCAGCAGCGCGCAGGCGGCGACCTCCCGCGCCGCGATCCCTCCCAGCGGACGTGGGTAGAAGACCGCGAGCCCGCTCGGCCAGACCGCGCTGCGTAGGTAGCTGACGTAGGAGACGAGCGCGTTCTCGAGCCGAAACGCCAGCGGCACGGCCGAGAAGGTGTTCACGGCGCCCGTCGCGCGCTGTACCTCCCAGGTGATCGCGCAGAAGGCCGCCGCGATGCCGAAGAGGGGGAGCTTCTCGCGCAGCGCCGCGAGCGCGAGGTCGGAACGAAGGCGGCCGCCGGCGTCGCACAGGCGCCGCAGCGGCCAGTAGTCGAGCAGCAGCAGCGCAAACGGAAAGCTCACCAGCACCGGCTTCGCGAGCAGACCGAGCGTCAGGCAGAGCGCGACTCCCCACAGCCCGGAGGCCCGCGGCAGCGCGACCGCGCGCGCGTAGAGCCAGAGGCCTCCCATCCAGAAGCAGCCGGCCAGCGCATCCTTGCGCTCCGAGATCCACGCGACCGATTCGACGTGCAGCGGATGGATCGCGAAGACCGCGGCGCTGACGAAGCTCGCGCCGAGCGATCCGGTCATGCGCCGCAGCGCCGCGAAGAGCAGGCAGCTGCTGAGCGCGTGCAGCAGCGCGTTCGTCGCGTGATAGCCGGGTGCGTGCAGGCCGTAGAGGGAAAAGTCGAGCAGCAGCGAGAGGAAGGTCAGCGGCAGCCAGTTGTGCTCGTAGGGCAGCAGCGCGCGCCAGAGGCCCTCGAGGGTGAAGCCGTGGCGCAGATTCGGGTTCTCGACCACGTAGACGAGATCGTCGTAGCTCACGAAGTCGTGGCCTAGCGCGCGCGCGTAGACGCCGAGCGTGAGCAGCGCCAATGCGATGCTCGGGGCCAGACGCAGTCGAGGATTCATGGGGTGCCGTTCCACCCCTCGATGCCGTTGGGGTGCGTGGAGTCGGATGCGGATCCTACTCCGAGAAGCCTTCCCAGCTCACGCGGATCGCGATCGAGCCTCCGGGCTGGAGGTCGTCGAAGCGGAACTCGTAGGTCTCGTTGCCGAGCGGCTCCGGAGTGAAAGGCGGGCTCGCGCCGGGGCCGGGGCCTGACGGCGTTCCTGGGACCGGAGGCTGGCCGAGCAGTGGGATCTGAGCCGGGACGATTCCCTTTTGCTGGAAGTGAAGCCCGCTCGGGAACCACGCGAGGTAGGTGCTCAGCATCAGGTGAAACGAAAAGGGACCGCGGCGTCCCATCTCGACGTCGAAGGCGAGCTTCGGTCCCAGGCCGTGATAGTTTTCAACTCTGGACACGGTTTCGTCGATCGCCTGCCATTCCACCCTCCTGACTGGATCGGTGCCGTTCTCCACCCTTCCCTGCGACTCTGCGGTGAGCTTGAAATCCGCCTGCTGTCCGAAATAGTTGAAGGAAGGTCGGATCTGCAGCGGAAACCCGGCGAGCTCGGTGTGGAAGGATGCGCCGACGCCTGCCCACCACATTTTCTTCATCTTGACGCCCAGCTCCATTCGCGGGAGATCATCGACATTGGGCCGCGGGGTGTCGACGCCACTACTTGCGAACGCGGCCTGGAAGCGCGGTTCCCGCGGCCACTGGTATCCGGCTTCTGAAAATAGCCGGGGCCGGCCGGGCAGCCGCGGGAGCATGACCGGTGCCATCAGCTCGAAGGACAGCGGAATGGCGGCACCGTCCAGGTGCCCGCGGTCGTAGAAGAACTCACCGTCCCGCACCGTGGCTGGTGGGCTGCCTCCCAGCTCGGTGATCCAGCGGCACTTGGGGAGGCCGGGTGCGGAATCGTTGCAATCATTGTCATAGGGCGAAGTGGGGAGGTCATCGGTCTCGGCCGCGTGCCAGCGCCCGTAGGTGGTCCCGACGGTGTCCTGATCGAATATCGTGATCCCAAGTGCAATCGAGGGAGTCCAGTCACTCCAGTCGACCTCGTCGGGCGCCGCGGAGGGCTCCAGCGCTTCGCTCTCCGCGAGCGCTGGTGTCGCCAGCAGGGCCAACAGAGCGAGCAGGTGGATCCGGCGGCGCATGCAGGTCCTCGTCGTGGGTCCGAATCGGGCTGCGCATCCTATCACGAAGCGGTCGAAGCGATCGACACTCATCTAGGGGCATCCGCGTCGGCCGCACGCGGAGCTTCGCTCGGCGCGCGGAGAGCGGACGCTGGATCGATGAAGGGCAGGGCTGCGGCGTAGCGCGCGCGGCGTGAGGAGATTTCGCCTGCGAGCGCGGAGTTGCCTGCAGCACGGGCCGCGCCGAGCGCAGCATCGGCGCTGGCGACTGCGTCTTGGAAGCGACCGGCGGCTGCCAGGGCCGCCGCGAGTGTGTCGAGATCCGCGCTGCCCGCTTGTTGCTGCGCTTCGGCGAGTGCTACGGCGCGCTCCGGATCCCGCAGCGTCGGGTCCGCGCTGGTCGCGAGCATCCAGGCGAGATTGTTCGCTGCGGTAGGCCACCCCGGATGTGCGCCGACGAGCTCGCGCAGCGCCGCGATGGCTTCGGCCGCGCGGCCGACACCCCAGAGTGCGGTCGCGAGCGAGAGCCGCGCTTCGGGATCGGCAGTCAAGCGGACTGCGTGCTCGAGCTCGCGCAGCGCCTCCGCGGGGCGTCCGAGCTCCTCGTACAGCAGGCCGAGCTGCATCGAAGCAGAGGCCAGCTTCGGATCCAGGCGCAGCGCGTTGCGATACATCTCGATCGCGTCGTCGCTGCGGCCCAGCAGCGCGAGCACGCGGCCGTAGTTCGTGACGACGCGCTCGTCGGCGAAGATCGCAAGCGAGCGCCGGTGCGCCGCCTCTGCTTCCTGGATGCGTCCCTGCATCGCGAGCACGGCTCCGAGGCCGCCCCAGGCCTGATAGTCGAGCGGATCGAGTGCGACGGCGCGTTCGTAGTTCGGCAGCGCCTCCGCAGGCCGTTCGAGGGCCATCAGCGAGCCGCCGAGCCCGCGCCAGGCGTCGTCGAACTCGGGGTCGAGCTCGAGCGCGTGCTCGAACCAGAGCAGGGCCGCGGCGTGCTGCCCGAGCTCCTGCAGCGTCGAGCCGAGATTCGAGTAGCCGCGCGGGTCCGCCGGCGACTTCTCGATCACGTCCTGCCACAGGCGCTGGTTCGAGCTCCAGACCTGGTTGCGCTCGAGTGTCCAAAGCACGAGCGTCGATGCGAGCACCGCGCCACAGGCCGCGACTGCGCCGCGGCGTTTTCCGCAGAGCTGTTGCAGCGCGACCGGAACCGCGAGGCAGATCCCGACCAGCGGCAGGTAGGTCCGGTGCTCATAGATCATCTCGAGCGGGAGCAGGCTCGATTCGACCGCGAGCTGGAGCGAGAACCAGAACACCGCGAATGCGAGCCAGGGCAGGCGCTTTCGCAGCGCGAAGGCCGCGGCCCCGAGACCCAGCAGGAACAGTGCGCAGGCGGCGGTGCTGGGAGGATCGAGCAGCGAGTGCGAGGTCTCGACGTCGTGGAGCAGATTCAGTCGGCCGGGATGCGGCCAGAACACCAGCGCGAGGTAGCGCGTCACGACCCGCAGCTGCGTCAGCAGGCGCTCTTGCATCCCGAAGTCGCGCCGCGCGTAGCCGAAGGACGGCCCCCAGAGCGTGTAGACGCCCGCGGCGACGAGCAGCGCGCTGTAGCCCGCGAGCCAGCGCCGCGCCTGCCGAGAAATGCCCACTGTGAACCCGCCGCGCAGCCACTCGAGCAGCGCGATTGCAAAGGGCAGCGTCACGCCGGTCTGCTTGGAGCCGCACGAGAGCGCGAAACAGGCGGCGACACCTGCGCCGGCCGAGAGGCGCGCGGCCCGCGACTGGGCGTCTCTCGCACGCAAGTACAGCAGCAGCGCGCCGAGTTGGAAGCCTGCCGCGAGGCTGTTCATGCGCTGCACGACGTAGGTGACCGAGTTCGTCTGCAGCGGGTGAGCCAGGAAGAGCAGTGCGGCGAGCGCGGCCAGCCACGGCGTCGCATCGCGTCTCCCGTCCGCAGGCAGCGGCGCGCTGCGCGGGCGCAGCCACGGAATGCAGCGGCGCGCGAGCTCGAACACGAGCACGCCATTCAACGCGTGGATCACTGCGTTGACAACCCGGTACCCGGCGGGCTCGTAGCCGCCGAAATAGTAGTTGAGACCGAAAGTGTAGAACGCGATCGGGCGCCGGTTGATGGGCCCGATCGTCGCCTCGCGCAGGTTCGCGAACGAGAGCTCGTGCCAACGCACCGCCGGATTGCGCACCAGATTCGCGAAGTCGTCGTACGCGAAGGGGAAGCCGAGGGTCGGCGCGTAGAGCACGATCCCGAGCAGCCCCAGGGCTGCAGCGAGCGCCCGCCGCGAGCCCGGGCCTATTGCCAATTCCAGCCGAATCTCAGGGACCAGGTGCGCGGCGGGCGGTAGAAGGCGACGACCGGCGTGCCGGCGATCAGCGGGCCCGTAATGATGTTATTTCTGACGTCGACGTCGGTCACGTTGTCCACACCGGCTTCGATCTTGTAACGGGAATCTGCGCTCGTCCAGGCGAGCCTGACGTCCGCCATGTAGAAGGCCTCCTGGAGATCGAGCTGCTTGTTGAAGGTGCGGAAGTAGGTATCCGCCTCCCACGAGAAATTGATGCGAGGAGTCAGCAGGCCGTAGGTGCCGAGGTCGATGTCGTACTGGGCTCCGGCCGCGACCTTGAACAGCGGTGAGCGCGGCATCCGGTTCCCGGTGATGTCTTCGAAGCGGAGCTGGTCGAGGCCCGGATCGGTCGGATCCTTGATTCGGAAGGTCTCGATTCGCGTGTCGAGGATGTTCATGTTCACGTTGAACGCGAGGCCCGGCGCCTGGTAGGGCCGCCAGAGGCTTTCGAGTTCGACTCCGCGCATCTGGGTCTTGCCGCCGCCGACGCACTCGAAGGCCTCCGCACGGATCTGGCACGACTGGTAGGACGAGTATGCGGTCCAGAAGAAGACGAGATCCAGCGTGAGGCTCTCGTCGAAGAGCTGATTCTTGGACGTGATCTGGTACTGGTAGACGCGCTCGGAGCCGAAGGAGACCGCGCGCTTTACGCAGTCGGGTCCAGGGCGGGCATCGCACTCTCCCCTCACGTCGTTCAACGCGCTCAACCCGAGCGTGAAGCCGCCCGGCTTGAAGCCCTTCGTCACGCCGAAGGAGAGGCTGCTGGTGTCGAGCAGCTGCCACAGGATTTCGCCGCGCGGTGTGAAATCAGACCAGGGGACCGAGATGATGATTGGATCGTTCGGGGCGTCGCTGTTGACTTCTTCTGCGGAAAGGCTCTCTTGCGTGTACCGCACTCCGAAGATCGCCTTGAGCTCGTCCGTGAGCCAGTAGTGGAACTCGCCGAAGGCAGACTGGTTCTTGGTGACGGCCTTGTCCATGAGGGAGGTGGACGATCCGCCGGAGACCTCGCTCCCCCCACCCCCTCCCGACGTCGAACTGAATGGGATGTCGACGAAGGTCTCGCTGCGGTTGTCCTCCTGAAGGAAGAACACGCCCGCCTTCCACTCGAAGTCTTCGGTCTCGATGCCCTCGGCGAAGACCTCGAGGCTGCGCTGCGACGCGCTGGAGTCGGCCTCGATGTTCGTGAACGCCGTGTTCGAGGCATCGAGGTCGAGCAGGAAGCTCACGGTCTGCTTCTGCCAGCTGCCGACCGCACCCACCCGGACGTTGCCGAGCGCGGGAATCTCAACCGGGATGTCCCATTTTGCAGCAAGGGTGGCGCCGATCTGGGAGTTGTCTCGAAATTGCCGCTCGTTGCTCACGCTGACGCGCGGGTCGGACGCGGTCACGGTCCTGGGCACGTCTCCGGGGGGGAAGAATCCCAGCAGCTCCGTCGTACAGACTCCACCATTGTCGTTGTCACTCGGACACGACTCGGTGGCCGGGCTGCCCGCGACGAAGACGGGGCTGGGCCCGACGCCCTTCTGCTGCGAATAGGTCCCGATCGCGCGCCACTCGAGCTCGTCGGTCGGCCGACCCATCAGCTGTCCGCGCAGCGCGAGGTCTTTGGCATCATCGCCCCACTCGCTTCGCTTGCGCAGATCGTAGGCACCCCCTTCGAGAACTTTCTTCCGAATGCCGGGGTTGAGCGAGCCCGGGTTGGTGATTCGCGTGCTGTAGAGCGGGCGGGCGAGCGCGATTTGCCGCTGCTCCTCGGACAGGAAGTACTCGCTGCTCATGTAGCCTGTGCGGTCTTCGTGATAGACCGCCAGGCGCGACATCAGCATTTCGCCGAGGATCGGAATATTCACGTAGGCGCGCGTCAACTTCTGATCGCGAGTGCCGATCTGGAAATCACCCCCCATGGCGAAGTCAGGACGCGGCCTCGCGGAGGTGATCGCGATCTTCCCGGCGGTCGTCTGGTAGCCGCCGCGGGTGCCCTGCGGACCTCGCGTGACGTCGAGACTCTCGAGGTCGAAGAACGACGCCGCGAGCGCGGCAGACGGGCGTAACAGCGGCACGCCGTCTTGCTCGAAAATGACGCTCGGCTTCCCGGTGATCGAGATGTTCTCGAGACCGATGCCGCGGATCGTGATCACGGCCTGATTGCCGACGCGGCCGACGTGCAGCGACGGGACGAAATCTTGTAAGCTCTCGACGTCCTGTACGCCGAACTCGTCGAGTGCAGTCTGATCGAAGCTGGTGACGGCGATCGCTTCGGTGTTCAGCTCGCTGTCGCGGCGCTCGCCGACGATCTGGATCTCCTCGACGCCCGGCGGGGGCGACGGCGCTCCTCCCGCCTTCGCATCCTGCTCTTCCCCGTCGGAGCTGCGATCCGCCTGGGCGTGGACGCCCGCGCAGAGCAGGGCGGACAGCAGCGTAGGAATCAGCAGCGCGGCCCTGCGGAAGGCGGTGCCTCGGATCGAGATTCTCATGCTTCCCTTTGGCACGGGTCAGATTCGACCCGGCATTAGATCCGCGTGCGCTGTCGCTGTCAACCTCAGAACGAAGGGATCTGAAGCGCCGAGCCTTCGCGGCGGGAAGGCAGCTCGCTGCGGCGCAGGAGCAGGCGGAAAGCAGGTGGCAGATCGGGCGCTGCAACGGTCTCGAAGTCGCGCTCGAGCGCGCTCGCAACCCTCGGGTGACTGCGCTCGAAACGCAACGACTCGATGCCAAAGGGCGCGCCGTCTTGCAGCAGGGCGTAACAGGGGCCGGGCCGCGCGAGTTCTTCGAGCATGCGCGTTTCTTCGCTCGGGGATGCGGGCCACAGGAAGTAGCTGCGCCAGCCGGCCGCGGCGCGTCCGAGCCACGGATGCAAGCCCGGCAGCGCTGGCGCTGCGAGCACGCGCGCGGACTCGGGCACCGAGGCTTCGATTGCGCGCCGGAGCGAGGCCAGCTCCTGCGCCTGTTCACTCGGAAGCCAGAGCTGGCGGCCGGAGACCTCGAGCGCTGAGAGCGCCGAGGGCGCGAGGCGCAGCCCGAGCGCCGGACGCAGCTCGGTCCCTGCGAGCAGCGTCAGTCCGGCGACGGCGCCGAGCAGCGCGGGAGCGAGACTCGGGCGTGCCGTCGCGGCGGGCCAGAGTGCAGTCGCGAGCAGCAGCGGAGGCAGCGCCTGCGCGAGATGCGCGGCGTCCGCGCGCGCGAACGCGTGGTGGGAGTAGGCGAGCGCGACGCTCGCGCTCGCGAAGGCCGCAGCGCGCGCGGGGCAGGCAGCCGCACGGCGCCACAGCGAGACGCAGAGCGCGGTGGGAAGCGCGGCCTCGAGCGCGAAGCCGAGCGAGATTCCGGGGGCGCCCTGCAGCGCGGAGGCGCGCCACGGCCACGGGATCGGCAGCGGGTGGTTCGCGCCGTGCTCTGCGTAGAAGAGCAGATTCGCCATGAAGGCCTGCGCATAGCCCGGTGCGGCGAGCGCGAGCAGCAGCAGCGGTGAGGCGCCCGCGAGGCCACCCGCAGCGCAGGCGAGCAGCGCGCGCGCGCGCGGTGGGCGGCGCGCCTGGCGCCACGTCCAGGCGGCGCAGAGCGCGAGCGCGAGCGCGCAGTAGAGCGCGTGGTTGCGGCCGATGCAGAGTGCGAGTCCCACGGTTGCGCCCGCTGCGGCGTGGCGGCGCAGGTCTGGCTGCTCGAGCAGGCGCGTGAAGCTGAGCGCCGCGGCGAGTGCGACGGCGGGTTCGAAGAGCTTGTGCCGAGGCCCCATCCAGAGTGCCAGCAGGGCGGCGAGCGCGAGCAGCGGGAGCCGGCGCGAGATCCCGCGGCGTGCGGCGCAGAGCCCGAGGGCCAGACCCAGCGCGCCGAAGCTCGCGTTGGCGGCGCGCAGCGAGTGCAGGCCCGGGCCGAGCGCGCGCGCGAAGAGGGCGCCCCAGTAGAAACGTCCGGGTTCGTAGCCGGCCTGGAAGTCGCGTTCCGGAATTGCGCCGGCGGCCGTTTGCGCGACGCCGTGCCAGAGGAAGCCCTCGTCGGCGAGATCGAGGCCGTAGTCCGATTCGAGCGCGAAGAGCAGCGCGGCGCAGCAGGCCGCCGCGAGCCAGGGCCAGAGCGAAGGCCTAGCTCGCGACGAAGTGCTGCACGGCATCGATCACCTCGGCCTGCTCGGAGTCGCGGAGCGCGAAGAAGAGGGGGAGTCGGAGCAGGCGCTGGCTCAGGTCCTCGGAGACCGGGCAGTCTCCGGGGCGCCCGCCGTAGCGCTGCCCCATCGGCGACAGGTGGAGCGGCTGGTAGTGGAAGACCGCGAGGATCCCTTGCCGCGCGAGGTGGCCGATCAGGCGCTCGCGCGCCTG
>CAYTJA010000452.1:0-15429 GCA_964437835.1 uncultured Spirochaetales bacterium | reverse complement strand
GCGTTCACGCGAATCCCGCGCACGCCGAGATCGGCCGCGGCGGACTTCACCAGGCCGAGCACGCCGTGTTTGGTCGCGCAGTAGGCGGCCGAATCGTAGGCGCCGTTCAGGCCCGCGGTCGACGCGGTCACGACGATCGCGCCGCCGCCGCCCGCCGCCATCGCGCGGCCCGCCGCGCGCAGGCCGAGGAAGACCCCACGCAGGTTCACCGCGCAGACGCGGTCCCACTCCTCGACCGTGAGCTCGAGCAGGCTCGTGCCCGACGCGATGCCGGCGTTGAGATAGGCGATGCGCAGCGGGCCGAAGCGCTGCTCGACCGCAGCGACCGCGCGCTCGTTCTCGGCCGGGTCCGTCACGTCGACGCGCAGCCCGAAGGCCTCGCCGCCCGCGCTCGCAATTTCCTTTGCGACGCGCTCGGCTCCCGCGGCGTCGAGGTCCGAACAACCGACCCTCGCGCCCTGCCGCGCGAACTCGAGCGCGGCGCCGCGCCCGATTCCCGAAGCCGCGCCCGTGACCCAGGCGCTGCGCCCGGCGAGCTTCTTGTCCGCCATTGCTGGCCTCCCTCGTACCTCGCCCCGAGGCGATTCGGCGCGCAGCCTATCAGGAATGGGGAGAGGGGCTTGCTGCAGCGGATTTCATCGTGTATCAATACAACGTATTGACAAATATTAGAACTGGCCTATGCTCAAGGATGTGGGCCAGCAGCGAAAGTCCGAGCAGCTCCAGATTCGCGTCTCGGGCGCAGACAAGCGCGCGATCCAGGAGCGGGCGCGGCGCGCGGGCATGGGGATGTCCGAATGGGTCCTCGCGCGCCTGTTGCCTGCTCCCCAGGAACATTTCCAAGGGCTCCTGCACGAGCTCGCGCGCTCCAAAGATCCCGGAAGCGCCTTCGCGGAGCTGCTCGACTTCCTGGCGCCCCTGGCTCCGCGCGAATACGCACTCGCCGTTGCAGAGGCGCCGCGCGCGGCATTCGACGCCTATTGGGCGAACTACGTCGCGGCCACTGTCGAGCACGGGGCATCGCAGAAGCAGCTGCGCACACCCACGTGGACGCGCGACGTGCGGCCGCTCGATGCGCCTGTTTTCGCGTCCTCACTGACGAGCCTGCGCCTGTATCTGCTCGTGAACTCGCCGCCGGCTTTCAGCCGCCGGAATCTCTTCATCGATGCGACGCTGGGCGATCGGGTCTGAGGCATGCCGTCCCTCTCACGCGCAGACATCCTGCGTCTCTTCGAAGCGCTGAACCGCGAGCTGCGCCGCGCCAGTGTCCGCGGCGACGTGCACCTCGTCGGTGGCGCTGTCATGTGCCTCGCCTTTGGCGCACGGGACGCGACCGGCGACGTCGATGCGAGCTTCGAGCCGGCGCTCGCGGTCCGGGAAGCGGCGCTGCGCGTGGCCGCCATGGAGGGAATTTCCGACCACTGGCTGAACGACGCGGCGAAGGCCTACCTCAGCGATCACGGGACCTTCGATCCCTTCCTCGAGCGCAGCCATCTCCGCGTCTTCAGTGCGGACGGCCGCTACATGCTCGCGATGAAGTGCCTCGCGATGCGCATCGGCGAGGGCTACCGAGACGAAGAAGACGTGCGCTTCCTGCTCCGGCACCTCGGCATCGAGCGCTTCGAGGACGCGCTCGAAGTGATCGGCCGCTACTACCCCATCGGCGAGTTCCCCAAGACCGCGATCTCCGCACTGCGGGAACTCCTGGCGGCAGGTGGATCGCGCTAGTGATTCCACGGCGCCGCTCGTTCTGAGCTCCCGGCGGACGCCAGGCGCGCGGACGCGCCCCCTCCTCGTGCGCGGGATTCGGCGATTCCGAGGCCTGCGTCCTCGATCTCTGTGACAGTCACCTAGCTCGAGTGCCCGTGCCGGTGATGGATGTCCGGCCAGTGGGGATGTGTGTGCGCGAGTCGATCGTGGTGGTGTGCGTGGCTGTGACGCCTCGCAGGCGGCTGGCCCGAGTGCGGGTGCTGGTGATGGCCGTCATCGTGCCGGTGGCCATGCAGGTGCTCGACGGGTTCGTGCACATGCCCGTGCTCATGCTGACTTCGGAAGAGCGCCGCGATCGACGGCACGAGAAGCAGTGAGGCCGCCACGTGTGAAAATCCGACGGGCTCTCCGAGGAACACGAACGCGAGCGCGGCGCCGGCGAAGGGCGCGCTCGCGAACACGGCCTGTGCGCGCGTCGCACCGAGCTCGTGAGCCGACCGGATATACAGCGCGATGCTCGCACCGTACGAGAGTGCGCCGACCGCGAGCGCTGCTGCGATCGCCTCGGGTGTGGCAACGATGGGCGAGACCGCGATGCCGATCGCGAGATTCGTGGCGCCGGCGACAGCGCCCTTGGCGAAGGTGCTGCGTGCCGGAGTGATCCCGTCGATCAGCGCGGTCAGGTGATTGTCGAGGGCCCAGCAGACGCACGCCCCGGCGGTGAGCGCTGCAGCCGCAAACCCGGGCGAGCCGCCTGCGCCGGCGACGATTGCACCGGCGGACACGATGCCGGCGACGCCGATCCAACCGGCGCGCCCCAGGTGTTCGCGAAAGAGTGCGACGCCGAGTACGGCGGTGGCAACCATCTCGAGATTCAGCAGCAGCGAGACGGAGCTCGCGGGCGTGAGACGCAGCGCAGCGAGAAGGAGTACGGGGGCGAGCACGCCTCCAAACACGACTGCGCCCGTGAGGCGCAACGCATTCGAGCCGGCGAGGCGGAGCCGCGCTCCCGCCCTCCGCTCGAGTGCGACGACGGGCGCCATGCCGATCGCCGCTCCGAGATAGAGCAGGCCCGCGAGTTGAAAGGTGTCGAACCAGGGGAGGAGCGCCCGGCTCGCGGGCGTCGAGGCGCCGAAGAGCACGGCCGACAGGAGCGCGCCGTAGAGCACGTACATCGGAGGCCTCCCGACCCAATTCGAATCGCTGATCGATCGATTCGGCCCCATCTGGGAAGAGTATGCGGCGTGCACCCACTTCAGGTTGCTGGGACCACGTCGAGCGCTCCGGGGCTTTTCCCAGACGCGCCACCCGAGCCTGGCCGCGATTGCGCCGCCCGCGCTACCCGCTCAGGTCCTTCGGTTGCGCGTCCGAAATGTTCTGGCACGCTGGTCGTGTGATCGGCGCTGCGGAGCTTGGCAATCGATGAAGTGGCTCAGGCTGCGAAAGCTGTCCGCGTTCTTCGCACTGGCGTGCGCCGGGGCCCAGCCCGCATTGGGATCGCCGCTCCTGGGCGGCTCCATAGCGCTTGCGCTCCACGCGAATGATCACGACCACTCCGCCTCGCTCCGCTCCGATGACGGCCACATCGACCTCGTCCTTTCCCACGGCAACGGAGATGATCACGACGCCGCCAGGTCGGATGTCGGGCGTGCCCTGTCGCCCCCGGAGCGCGATCACGTCTTCCACATCACCGGGGACGACGGCGCGACCGCAGCCCCGCGTCGCCTGGCGCCCGGCTCGCTGCCCACGCTGGGGATTTCGATCGCGCTGCCGGCCCTGCGAACCCCCGTCTCGTCTCTGAATCCCTCGCCCGAGCTATGCACGCTAGGCGTGGACCACCTGAGAACGGTCGTCCTCCGCCTCTGAGAATACGTCCCGGTCGCGTCGTCAGAGCCTTGCCGCGGCTAGCGGCGAGAGCTCGACCGAGGCTCTCCACCCGAGGCCGAGTGTTCCATGCGCTGCATCGCATTCTTGCGCTGCGCGGCGCTTCTGGCGTGTGTCTCGAGCACCCCGCTCGCAGGCCGCGCTCAGGCGCCCGCACCGTATTCCGTGGGCGGCGGGCTTGCCGCCTTCGAGGCACCCGCTTCCGTACCTGCGCGGATTCCCGATTCTCCGCCCGAGCCGAGCGGCGTGCTCCGACTCGAGGATGCGCTCGCCGCGGCGCTGCTTCGCAACCCGGAGCTCGCCGCGGACGCCTACGAAGTCCGCGCGCGCGAGGCCGTGCTCGTGCAAGCCGGAGCGCACCCGAACCCCAGCGTCTCGCTCGACGTCGAGGACCTCGCCGGATCAGGACAATACCGAGACGTCCACAACGCGCAGACCACCTTGCTCCTGGGTCAGCTGATCGAGCTCGGCGGAAAACGCGCCGCGCGCGTCGATCTCGCGGCCGCCAACCGCGACCTGGCGTCGTGGGATTACGAGGTGCGGCGCATCGACGTTCTGGTGCGCGCCGCGGGAGCGTTCGTCGACGTGCTGGCGGCGCAGGAGCGGCACCGGCTCGCGGGCGAGGCACTCGAGCTCGCCCGCTCGATACAGCGCGTGGCGGCGCTCCGGCTGCGCGCGGGCATCGCGTCTCCCGCGGAAGAGATCCGCGCGGGTGTCGCGGTCGACATCGCCGACGTCGAGCGCGAGCACACCGAGCACGAGCTCGCGACGGCGCGCCAGGCGCTCGCCGCGACCTGGGCCGGCGAGGAGGCCCGCTTCGAGCGCGCCGACGGCGATCTCGAGCGGCTTCCGGGCATCCCCTCGGTCGAGGATCTGGCGGAGTGGCTCGACGCGAGCCCGAGCGTTGCGCGGTGGCAAACGGAGCTTGCCCAGCGAGACGCGATGCGCGCGGGCGCCAGGAGCGAGCGCATCCCGGACCTAACTCTTCGAGCGGGTCCACGCTACCACTCGGGTCCCGAGGACACCGCGCTCGTCGTCGGCTTCTCGATGCCTCTGCCGCTCTGGGATCGCAACCGCGGCGCGATCGCAGCGGCCGAATATCGGGTCACGAAGCTCGCGGCCGAGGCGCGCGCCGCGCGCGTTCGCGCGGTCACGGATCTCACGACCGCGCGCGTCGGTCTCGCGGCCTCCTCCGAGGAGGCCGAGCTCTTGCGCGCGCGCGTGATCCCCGGCACCGAGCGTGCAGTCGAGGCGCTCAGGCGCGGCTACGAGCAGGGCCGCTTCGCGCAGATCGAGGTGCTCGACGCGGAGCGCTCGCGCCTCGCCGCGCGCGAGCAGTACCTACGCGCTCTCACCGAGGCGCACCACAGCGCTCAGCAGATCGAACGGCTGACCGGCGTCCCATTGGAGGCTCGACCGTGACTCCCAAAGCTCTCGCGCTCGTCCTCTCGCTCTTGCTGGCGGGATCGCTCGCGTGCACCCGCAGCGAACTCGCACACGACGGCGAGACGCACGCCGCGGCGACGTCCTTCGAGCCCGGACCGCATCGCGGGCGGTTCCTCAGGGACGGCGCCTTCGCGCTCGAGCTCACGATCTTCGAAGAGGGCGTGCCGCCCGAGTTCCGCGCGTACGTCTACCGGGACGAGAAGCCTATCGATCCGTCGGAAGTCCAGATCGCGATCACGCTGCGCCGGCTCGGAAACCGCGTCGACCAGATCGGCTTTGCTCCGCGCGGCGACTACTTGTTGAGTGACCAGACGGTCTACGAGCCGCACTCCTTCGACGCCGAGATCGTCGCGCGCGAAGGCGGGCGCGAGCACCGCTTCGAGTTCGCGTCGTACGAGAACCGCGTGACGCTCGCGCCCGATCAGCTCGATGCGGCCGGAATCGCGATCGCCACGGCAGGACCCGAGACGATTCGCGAGCGCGTCGTCCTGAACGGAAGGATCTCAGCGAACGAGGATGCGCTCGCCCACGTGATGCCGCGCTTCCCCGGTGTGGTGGGATCCGTACACAAGCGCCTGGGCGACCCGGTCGCGCGGGGCGACCTGCTCGCGACGATCGAGAGCAACGAGAGCTTGCAGTCCTTCGAGCTGCGCGCGCAGCTCGCGGGCACGGTGGTCGCGAAGGACGTCTCGCCGGGCGAATTCGTCTCCAACGACCGGGAGCTGTTCCAGATCGCGGACCTTTCGAGCGTCTGGGTGGACCTCGACGTGTATCGCCGCGACTTCGGACGCCTGCGCGTCGGTCAGCCCGTACGTATCGACGCCGGCGACGGCTCGCCGCCCGTGGAGAGCACGCTCGCGTACCTCTCCCCGATCGGCTCCGCGAATACGCAGACGCTGCTCGCGCGCGCTGTGCTCCCGAATCCCGATCGCTCGTGGCGGCCGGGGCTCTTCGTCACCGCCGAGGTCGAGGTGGGCGCGAGCCCGGTGCCGGTCGCTGTGGCGGTCGACGCGCTCCAGCGCCTGCGCGACTGGGACGTGGTGTTTCTCACGGCGGGAGACGTCTTCGAGGCGCAGCCCGTCGAGCTCGGGCGCCGCGACACGGCGCACGTCGAGATCGTCTCCGGTCTCGCGGCGGGCCAGCGCTACGTCGCGGCCGGCAGCTTCATCCTCAAGGCCGACGTCGGGAAGTCCGGCGCAAGTCACGATCACTAGGAGCCCTGATGCTCGACGCCATCGTTCGTACTGCCGTCGCGCGCCGCTGGCTCGTCATGGGCATGACGCTCGTCGCCGCCTGCCTGGGAGCCTGGAATTTTACCCAGCTTCCGATCGACGCGGTGCCGGACATCACGACCGTCCAGGTGCAGATCAACACCGAAGCGCCCGGCTACTCGCCGCTCGAGTCGGAACAGCGCATCACCTTCCCGATCGAGACGGCGCTCGGTGGCCTTCCGCGCCTCGAACACACGCGCTCTGTCTCGCGCTACGGGCTCTCGCAGGTGACGGTCGTCTTCGAGGACGGCACCGACATTTTCTTCGCGCGCCAGCTCGGGAACGAGCGGCTGCGCGAGGCGATCTCGCGGCTTCCCGAAGGCCTCGAGCCCGAGCTCGGCCCGATCGCGACCGGCCTCGGCGAGATTTTCATGTTCACCGTCGAGTCGGAGCCGGGAGCGACCGACGAGCACGGGCGGCCCTTCGATTCGACCGATCTGCGGACGCTCCAAGACTGGGTAATCGAGCCGCAGCTCCGCACCGTGCCCGGCGTAACGGAGGTGAACAGCATCGGCGGCTTCGTGAAGGAGGTGCACGTGACGCCGCGCCCGGAGCGGCTCGTCGCGCACGGGCTCACCTTCCGGGATCTCTTGGAGGCGATCGCCCGCAACAGCTCCGGCACGGGCGCCGGCTACATCGAGCGCAACGGCGAGCAGTACCTGGTCCGCTCGTCCGGGCAGCTCTCGGATCTCGACGATGTTCGAAGGATCGTGGTGGGGCACACGGGCGGTGTTCCGATTCACATCGGCGACATCGCGGAGGTCGGCCTCGGCCGCGAGCTCCGCACGGGCGCTGCTACCGAGAACGGCCGTGAGGTGGTGCTCGGCACGGTCTTCATGCTGATCGGCGAGAACAGCCGGGCGGTCTCGCAGCGCACCGCCGCGAAGCTCGCCGAGATCAACCAGAGCCTCCCGCCCGGCGTCACGACGCGGACCGTCTACGACCGGACCGAGCTCGTCGACCGCACGATCGCGACGGTGGAGAAGAACCTGTTCGAGGGCGCGCTGCTCGTGATCGCGATCCTGTTCCTCTTGCTGGGGAACGCGCGCGCCGCGTTCCTCACGGCGCTCGTGATTCCGCTCGCCATGCTCTTCACGTTCGCCGGCATGGCGCGCGGAAGAATCAGCGCGAACCTGATGAGCCTCGGCGCGCTCGATTTCGGCTTGATCGTCGACGGCGCCGTGATCATCGTCGAGAACTGCGTCCGGCGCCGCGCCGAGGCGGGCCGTGGACGCAGCGAGCCCCTCGCGCTGCGCGAGCGGCTCGACGTGGTCGCCGACGCGACGCGCCAGGTGATCCGGCCGAGCGTCTTCGGCGTACTGATCATCCTGATCGTCTACGTGCCGATCCTCGCGCTCACCGGCGTCGAGGGGAAGATGTTCCGGCCGATGGCGACGACGGTGATCCTCGCGCTCGTCGCTGCGCTCGTGCTCTCGGTCACCTTCGTGCCGGCGGCGATCGCGCTGCTCCTGGGCGGGCGCATCCGGGAGCACGAGAGCCGTGTGATGCGCGGAGCGCGCTGGGCGTACGAGCGCGTGCTCGACGCCGCGCTCCGGCGTCCCGTGGCGGTGCTCGTCGCCGCGCTCCTGCTGCTCGTCGCATCGCTTGGCGCCGCCACGCGGATGGGTAGCGAGTTCATCCCGAGCCTCGACGAGGGCGACGTGGCGCTCCACGCGCTGCGCATCCCCGGCACGAGTCTCACGCAGGCGGTCTCGATGCAAAACGCGCTCGAGAGCGCGTTGCGCGCCGTGCCTGAGGTCGAGACCACCTTCGCAAAGATCGGCACGGCCGAAATCGCGACGGATCCGATGCCGCCGAGTGTCGCCGACGGCTTCGTCATGCTGAAGGATCGCGCCGAGTGGCCCGATCCGCGCAAGCCCAAGGACGAGGTCGTTCGGGCGCTCGAGGCGGCGGTCGCGCGCGTACCCGGGAACAACTACGAATTCACGCAGCCGATCGAGATGCGCATGAACGAGCTGATTGCAGGCGTGCGCAGCGACATCGCCGTCAAGGTGTTCGGCGACGATCTGGAACTCCTGCGTGGAGTCGGTGAGCAGATCGCAGAGATCCTCGAGCGCGTGCCGGGCGCGGCCGACGTGAAGGCAGAGCAGATCACGGGCCTGCCCATGCTCGAAATCGAGATCGACCGCAATGCGCTCGCCCGCTACGGGCTCTCGCAGCACGAGGTGCACGAGGTCGTGCGGACGGCGATCGGTGGCTCCGTCGCCGCGCAGATCTTCGAGGGCGACCGCCGCTTCGACGTGGTGGTGCGGTTGCCCGAGACGCTGCGCGTCGACCTCGAAGCGCTCGAGCGCCTGCCGATCCTGCTGCCGCAGTACGCGGGCGAGGTCTCGCGTGCAGGGTTCAGTCGCCGCGCGTACGCGCCGGAGAACGCATTCGTGCCGCTCGGCGCGGTTGCGCAGCTCACGATAGGCACGGGTCCGAACCAGATCAGCCGCGAGAATGGGAAGCGCCGTGTCGTGGTCACCGCCAACATCCGCGGCCGAGACATCGGCTCCTTCGTCGCGGATGCCGAGCAGCGCATTCGCGCAGCGGTGGACCTCCCAACGGGCTATTGGAGCACCTGGGGCGGCCAGTTCGAGCAGCTCGAGTCCGCGAGCCAGCGCCTCCGGATCGTGGTCCCACTCGCTCTGTTGTTGATCTTCGGAATCCTCGCTGCTGTGTTCGGCTCGGCGCGCGACGCGGCGATCGTGTTCAGCGGCGTCCCGCTCGCGTGGACCGGAGGCATCGCGTCGCTGCTCGTGCGCGGCATTCCCCTCTCGATCTCGGCCGGCGTCGGCTTCATCGCGCTCTCGGGTGTCGCGGTGCTGAACGGCGTCGTAATGGTCTCGTTCATCAATGAGCTGCGGCGCGAGGGAAGCGGTGTGGTTGCGGCGGTGCGCGAGGGCGCGCTCACACGCCTCAGGCCGGTCCTGATGACCGCGCTGGTCGCGTCGCTCGGCTTCGTTCCGATGGCGATCTCGACGGGCGCGGGCGCCGAGGTGCAACGGCCGCTCGCCACGGTCGTGATCGGCGGACTCATGACGAGCACCATGCTGACGCTGCTCGTGCTCCCGGCCCTGTATCGCATCCTGACGCCCGAAGCCGACGGAGTCCGAGATCGAGGCACTTCGAACTAGCGCAGAACCGCGACGCCGCGCCCCGAGCCCTGGCCTGCGCCGGTCACGAGCGCGACGCGTTCGTTCAAGCTGCCCATCTGCGGCTACGTAGCAGCCCGCGTGCGGCGAGGCCGATCGCAATCCCGCAATATGCGCCCGCGCCCGTCCCGAGGATCCAGGAGCCAAACACGGCCCAGGAGCTTCCGAAGGACTGCAGCGCAATCCCCGGCAACAGCAGCAGCAGCAGCATTGCACCCGGAAACAGCGGCCCGAGGGAACCCCGGCGCCCGCTTCCGACGGCGATGAATGCGGCCGCGGCGCCGAACGCGAACGACGATACGATCCCGAAGCAGAGAGCGCTGAGCGCCAGTCCGCCAGCCGCCGCGAACTCAGCTCCGGCGCGGGTTGCCGTCCACCAGTGCAGGAAATGCCGTTCGGGGCAGAGCGCGCTGCAGATCCCAGCCAGGCCGAGCCCCAGAATCCCGATGCGAGCGGAGCGGGCCAGCGGCAGCGACGGAGTGCGCACTTGCAGCATCACCAGCGCGAAGGTCACCACCAGCAGCCCCGACCACAGCGCGGTGAACACGAGCACGTGCCAGGCTGGATGGTGCCCGTAGGGATGCCCGGACAGCATCGAGATCATTCCGAGGGCTCCGAAGCAGCCCAGAACTCCCGCACCTGCGAGCAGGCGCGCGGTGCGTCCACCGCGCAGCTCGGCATCTCGCTCCACCGCAGCGACGATCCCCGACCGCACGCCCTCCCGGAGATCTTTCGGGGTCTGCTCTGCTGCCATTTCTGTCCCGGCTACTCCAAACGCGAATGGAACCGACTAGCGCGCGTGAGGCAGTGCGCCCGCTGCGGAAGATCGGTGAACCGCGCGCAGGCGTCGCATCGCGCGCGAAGCCATCTGCTTGACCGCGTCGACGGATTTCCCGAGCTGAACCGCGAGCTCCTGATAGCTGACTCCCTCGGCCTTCGCGGAGACGAGCACGTAGCGTTCGTCTGCGGAGAGGGGTTCCAGGACTCGAGCGAGAGCTTCGCGCTCGAGCATGCCGTCAGCGGCAGTCGCTGCGATCGCGCGCGGCTCCAGATTCCCATAGGGCTGCTCCTGCGATCGATACGCGCGGCGCGCGTCGTCGATGAGCAGGCGGTGGGCGATCTGGAAGAACCACGGCGAGAAGGCGCGGGCAGGGTCGTAGGAGTCGCGCGCCCGATGGATGCGCAGAAACAGCTCCTGATAGAGATCCTGTGCGCGGTCCGCGGAACCCGTGCGGCTCGCGAAATAGCCATAGGCCCGCGGCTCGTAGCGCAGGAACAGCTCGTCGAACGCGGCGTCGTCTCCGTCGGCATATCGCCCCATCAGCGTCTCGTCCGGAACCTCTCGCGCGGTCGCAGGGCGTCTCGGAATGGACATACGGGCGAAACCTCCCGAAGTGACCGCACTCGATGTTCGCAACCACTGTGCCAAGGCGCGGCGCGCGCCGCGGTTGGGGGGAAGAAATTCGTTGGGGTATTTCGCCACATCTCCCATCGAACTGACGCCAGAACGCCCCAGCGATGCAGGCATCCAGAGGCGCGATCAGCGGAACGCGTCACGAATCCGCGCCCCGCTCGTAGTCCACACGTATTCTACGCTGCCGCTTGGAATTGACCGACGCCAACGCAGGCACGGAGGGCTCGATGCACAGCAGGATCGCGACCGCATTCTTCCTGGGAGCGCTGGCCCTCGCGCCGGGCTTCGCATGGGCGAAGGACGCTTCCACTTCTCTCGAGCAGCTCGTCGTGGAGATGGCTCAGACACCGGCGCAGCACGCCGCCCTCGCCGAGCACTATCGCGCGAAGGCGTCGGAGGCGCGCGCGGCCGCAGCCCGGCACCAGTCGATGGGACGCTCCTACGGAAGCGGAAAGCTCGGGACTCGTGGCGCGAGTATTCATTGCAAGAAGCTCTCGGAGCAGAACACCGCGATGGCAGCAGACTTCGAGGAGCTCGCGAAGCTCCACGACGCCGAGGCCCGGAACGCCGAATAGAGTGTCTCGGACGTTCCGCGCCGGTCACGAATCTGGTATTCGTCCGTAGTCCATTTCGAATTGCTCGGCGGCGTAGGGCCGGCGGGTCGAATCGCATCTCAGGAGGATGTAATGCGCAGCAACATGGCAGTGGTGCTACTTCTCGGAACGCTGGCTTTCCCCCCCGGCCTCGCGGCGGCGGCGGGCGGTGAGGATTCTCTCGAACAGCTCGTCGTGGAGATGGCTCACACACCGGCGCAGCACGCCGCTCTCGCGAACCATTATCGCGGGAAGGCATTGCAGGCGCGCGCCGAGGCCGCCGAGCACGACGCGATGGGCCGAGCCTATTTTGGCGGCAAGCTCACGGATCGGCAGCGCATGCAGGAGCACTGCAAGAAGCTCTCGACGCAGAACAACGCAATGGCCGCGGAGTACGACGCGCTGGCGAAGCTTCACGACGAGCAATCCAAGAAGTCCCAGTAGTCGGAGATCCGGCAACGGCCGGTGGGCGTTCTCGCGTCTCGCTGCGCGGGAGGGACTCTCCGCCGACTCGAGGTCGGCGGAGAGTCGGCGCCGTCGACGGCGCGCAGCGCGGCGGCGGTGACGTCTCTGCGTGCGGGTCGCGCCCGGTTGCGAGCGCAGGGCTGAAGGAGACCTGAGCGGCTGCCACGACTGACTCGATCCCGCCGATTTCTTCGCGGTCGAGTGACTGCGCAGGGCGACATCGAAAATGCTGCGCGACGCCCGAGCGCCCGGGGGCGCCGCGCCGAGAGGCGCCGTCGTGAGGAGATCCTTCCAAGCGCGGCTGCCGGAAATTCTAGCGGCTGCGACTCTGATTCTGGGATTGGCTCTGGTCGGGTGTACCGGATTCCCGGTTGCCGAAGAACAGGCTGCTCAGGCGCAGCAGCAGCAGGTCGAACGGAAGTATCGCCCGGCAGGTCAGCGCAAAGCGCTGTCCGAGCTCGGCACGGCTCCGGCGCTGGCGGATCTGCTCCGCTTCGCGATGCTGAATCAACCCCAGGTCGAGGCGGCCTACTACGACTGGGCGGCGAGCGTGCAGCGCATCACGGTCGAGCGCTCGCTGCCGGATCCAAAGCTCAGCTTCGAGGCCGACATCGCGGACATCGTGATGGCGCTGATACCGGGGCTGATGATCGAGCTACCTGGCCCAGGAAAACTGGGTGCGGCCGCGCGCGTCGCCTCGGCCGAGAGCGAGGCCAGCTACTTCGCCTTCGCGTCGAGCGTGTTGCAGGCCGCCTTCTCCCTGAAGCGCGCCTACTACCAGCTCTACTTCCTCGACGCGAGGCTCGCCGTCAGCCGCGAGACGCTTGCGCTCGTCGGCGATCTCGAAGCGCTGGCCCGGGTGCGCAACGCAGTCGGCGCCGTGACGCTCCAGGACGTGCTGAGGGCCCAGATCGAGCAGGAGCGGCTCGCGATCGAAATCGCCAATCTCGAAGACTCGCGCCAGCCACTGTCGGCGCAGCTCGCGGCGGCGCTAGGGCTGGAGCCCGGCAGCGCCGCTCCTGCCCTTCCCGCGCAATTGGAATCCACGCCTCTCGACGTCACGCCAGAGCAGCTCTTCGCGACGGCACTCGAATCGAATCCGCGCCTCGCTGCGATGGAGGCCGAGCTGCGCCGGGCCGAGGCTGTGCTGCAGTTGGCCTACAAGCTGCGCGTGCCGGATTTCGGCCTCGGTCTCGAAGCCGATGCCAAGGCCTCCCCTGTGGTCATCATGCCGCAGGTCAGCATCAGCTTGCCGATCTGGCGCGACAAAATCGCGGCCGCGATCGCTGCGGCGCGTGCGGATCGACGCGCCGCAGAGGCGCGGCTCTCGGCGGAGCAGATCCAGCTCGCCGTCGACTTCGCCGAGAATCTCTTCGCCTATCGCGAGAGCACGAGAAATCTGGAGCTCTTGCGCGAGCGACTACTGCCCAAGGCGAGCCAATCGCTCGACGTGGCCCGCGCGGGATACGGCAGCGGTCGAGCCGGCTTTCTCGACCTGATCGAGGCCGAGCGCACGCTCCTGGACTTCCAGCTGGGCGAAGTCGAGGCGCTCACGCAGCGAGAGCTGGCGTTGTCCGGTCTGTCGCTGCTGATCGCCGGTGTAGCGCCCGCGGGCGCGCCTCTGGCTGCGGCGGTCGAGCCAGCTCCGGCCCGAAGGGAGGAGAATCCATGAAGCTCGGGAACCCCGGGGCTCGAGTCCTGCTGACGGTCGCCGCGGTTGCGCTCGCTGGGATCGCCGTCAGGCTGCTCTCCGACGGCGGCGAATCGCCTGCACCGGCAGTGCTCGAGGCAGCGACCAGCCAGCCCCAGGCGGCGTCGGAACCGATGCTCCAGCTCTCCGATCACGCGCGCGCGATGGCGAGCGTCGAGACTGCAGCCGTGCTGCGGCGCCCGCTCGTGCGCGAGATCCGCGCGGTCGGGAAGGTGCAATACAACGAGACTGGACTGGCGACCATCACCGCCCGCGTCGAGGGCTACGTCGAGCGGCTCTACGTGGACTTCACGGGCGTCGAGGTGAAGGCCGGCGACCATCTGGTGGAGCTCTACAGCCCGGATCTAGTCGTCGCGGAGCAGGAACTGCTGCTTGCGGTCGCCGATCCCCGCGCTGCGGCGCTCGCCAGTTCCGCCAGGCTCAAGCTGCTGCGCTGGGGGCTCACCGAGCAACAGGTGAAGCAGCTCACCGAGCAGCGCAAGCTGCACGAGCGCCTTGCGCTCTTCTCTCCGATCAATGGGACTGTCACGGAAAAGCTGATCGTGCTGAACAGCATGGTAAAGCCCGGCGACGTTCTCTACCGGCTCGCCAGGCTGGAATCCGTCTGGGTATACCTCGACATCTACGAATCGGAGCTCGCGGCGGTGCACTACGGGCAGGTTGCGGAGATCAGCGCCGAGGCGTATCCGGGGCGGACCTTCAGCGGGCGCGTCTGGTTCATCAATCCGGTGCTTAGCGAGGAGTCCCGCACGGTCAAGGTGCTGATCAACATCAGCAACGAAGAGCGAAAGCTGAAGCCGGGGATGTACGTCAGCGCGGTGTTGCGCGCGCCGCTGCTGGCGAGCGGAGAAGCCGCGCCGACCGCTGCCGCAGGCCAATACAGCTGTCCGATGCACCCGAGCGTGCTGCAGCCGGCGACTGGCCGCTGCCCCATCTGCGGAATGCAGCTCACGCGGATCCCTGGCGAACCTGGCGCGGCGATCTCGGACGACGAACAGCTCGTGCTCGCCGTGCCGGTGACTGCCGTGCTCGACAGCGGCGTGCGCAAGCTCGTCTACGTGGAGCGCAGTCCGGGAACATTCGCTGCAGCGCAGATCACGGCCGGCCCGCGCGCAGGCGAGTTCTTCCCGGTGCTCTCCGGACTCGAGCCCGGAGACCGCGTCGCCGTGCGCGGGAACTTCTTGCTCGACTCGCAGTTCCAGATCAGCGGCCTGCCGAGCCTCTTCTACCGAGAAGGGCAGGCGCCGGCACCCGGGCATCAGCACGAAGGCGCTGCCGCCGCGCCAGCAGCCGGCGGAGACTCCACGGGTCACGTCGGCCACTCGATGAGCCCGACGCAGACCGAGCGCTGAGTCCATGGTCGACGCCCTGATCCGCTGGTGTCTGAAGAACAGCTTCCTGGTGCTGCTCGCGGCGGCGGCGCTGATCGGCGCTGGCTATTTCGCGCTCGTCCGCACGCCGGTCGATGCGATTCCGGACATCGGCGAGAAGCAGGTGATCGTCTTCGCCGACTGGATGGGGCGCTCGCCACAGGACGTCGACAATCAGGTCACCTATCCGCTCACCACGAGCCTCACCGGCACTCCGGGCGTGAAGGCGATCCGCTCGATGTCCGGATTCGGCTTCTCGATGGTGTTCGTGATCTTTGAGGACAGCGCCGACTACTACTGGGCCCGTTCGCGCGTCCTCGAACGCATGAACGTGGCCCAGCAGCGCCTGCCCGCAGGCGTCACGCCGGTGCTGGGGCCGGATGCCACCGCGCTGGGGCAGGTCTACT
>CAYTJA010000451.1:0-5891 GCA_964437835.1 uncultured Spirochaetales bacterium | reverse complement strand
AGATCCTCGCGCTTCAGGAAGACCTGTGCCCCGCCGAGCTCGGCGCTCATGCGCGACGCGAAGCTGAGCGGCGTCGGGCGCCCGGCGTAGCTGTGCAAGAGCTCGTCGAGCTCCGCCTGGAAGGCCGGCAGAGCCGTGATTCTCGCATAGGCTTCGGAGAGCTCGTCGAGCGCCGCGATCAGCGTTTCCGGAACATAGCGGCCGCCATAGGGGCCGAAGCGGCCCGCGCTCGCAGCGGCCGTCATCGCACGAGCCGGCGCAGCACGCGCTGCTGGCCTGCGTTCTGCATCGGAAACCGCTAGGCCTTTCCGAAGGTCTCGCGCACGGCCTTCACGAAGGCCGCGAGCTTGGCAGGGTCCTTGCGCGGCCCACCGCTCTCGACGCCGGTGGCGACGTCGATGCCCCAGGGCAGCCACTCGCCGAGCGAATCGAGCGCGGGCCGCACGTTTTCCGGATCCAGGCCCCCAGAGAGGATCACGTCGTGCCCGGACTCGAGCAGCGCGCGCGCTTCCGACCAGTTCCAGGCCACGCCCTTGCCGCCGCCCTCTGTCGGATTGTCGAGCAGCAGCATCGTGCCCGGATACTGCTGCGCGGCTGCCAGATCCGCGCCGCGGATCGCTTTGATCACGGGCAGGTCGACTTCTTCGACCTGCTCCTCGGTTTCGTCTCCGTGAAATTGCACGCGCTCGAGCTCGACGCGCCGCAGCACGCGCTCGATCTCGTCGTACGCGGCGTTCTGGAAGATCGCGACGCGCTCGACCTTGCCTGCGATGCGCTCCGCGATCTGCGCGGCCGCGCGCAGATCGAGCCTGCGCGGAGAACCCGGCACGAAGTTGAGTCCGATCAGGTCCGCTCCCGCGTCCACTGCCGCCTGGGCGTCGTCGGGATGCGTGATGCCGCAGATCTTCACCCGGATGCTCACGAGATCCTCCGCAGTCGCGTCAGCGCCACGCCGAGCTCCGGCTCGCGCATCAGCGATTCTCCTACCAGAAATGCAGTCGCGCCACTCGCGGAGAGGCGCGCGATGTCCGCGGGCCCGCCGATCCCGCTTTCCGCAACGACCAGCGCCGCAGTTCCGACGCGCGCGGCGAGTCGCTCCGTCGTGGCGAGATCGACCCGGAAGGTCCTGAGGTCGCGGTTGTTGATCCCGATCAGATCGCTGCCGCAGGCGAGCGCGGCTTCGAGCTCGGCGTCGTCGTGCACCTCGACGAGCACATCCAGCGAGAGCTCCTGCGCGGCGCGCCGGAGCTCGCCGAGGCGCGCGCTGCGCTCGGGCTCCGGGAATGCCGCGGCGATCAGCAGCACGGCGTCCGCGCCGCGCGCGCGCGCCTCGAGCAGCTGGTAGGCATCGACGACGAAATCCTTGCGCAGCAGCGGCAGCGCCACCGCACCGCGCACGCGCTCGAGGAAGTCGATATGACCGCCGAAATAGCGCTCGTCGGTCAGCACCGAGAGCGCCGCTGCGCCCGCCTCCGCAAAGGCCTTCGCGCAGCTGACGGGCTCGAAATCCGGCCGGATCTCGCCCCGGCTCGGCGAGCGCCGCTTGAGCTCCGCGACGATGCGCGGATGCGGCGCGGCGGCCAGCGCCGCGCGAAAGCCGCGCGTGGGCCCCGCAACGCCTGCGAGCTCGAGCAGCGCGGAGACCGGTGCGTGTTTGCGCGCGCGGGCCACCTCCTCCCGCTTGTACGCCAGGATCTCGTCGAGGATCGTCACTGCTCCGCTCCCGCGCCCTCCGCCTCCAGCATCGCACGAGAGGCCGAGCGAAGCCCGTCGAGCTTCTCGCGCGCGGCGCCGGAGTCGACGCTCTCCCGCGCGAGCGCGAGGCCGTCGCGCAGGTCGTCGGCCGCCCCGGCGACCCAGAGCGCGGCCGCAGCGTTCCAGACGCTGATGTCCCGGCGAGCTCCCCCCTCGCCCTCGAGCACGGCGACGAGGATCTCGGCCGCGCGCGCGGCATCTCCGCCGCGCAGCGCCCCGGGAAGGGCCGCCGGGATGCCGTAGTCGGCGGCGTCGATCAGCAGGTTCTCGACCCGCCCCTCCGACCACAGCGCGGCGTAGCTCTTGCCGTTGATCGTGAGCTCGTCGAGGCCATCGCTGCCGTGCACCACCAGCGCGCGCTCGGCACCGAGGCGCCCGAGCGCTCCCGCGAGCGGCTCCACGAGCGCTGCGCTGTAGACCCCGACGACCTGGAAGCGCACGCCGAGCGGGTTCGCGAGCGGGCCCAGGCAGTTCATCAGCGTGCGCAGCCCGAGCTCCTGGCGCACCGGCGCGGCGAAACGCATCGCGGGATGCGCGCGCCGCGCGAAGAAGGACGCGATGCCGACCTGGCGCAGGATCTGCGCCGAGGCCTCGACCGGGAGGTCCACGGCGATGCCCAGCGCCTCGAGCACGTCGATGCTCCCGGTGCGCCCCGAGGCCGCGCGATTGCCGTGCTTCGCGACCGGCACGCCGGCGCCCGCGACGATGAAGGCCGCGGTGGTCGAAATGTTGAAAGTGCCGGCGGCGTCGCCGCCCGTGCCGCAGGTATCGACGCAGCGCGGGTCGACGCCGGGGACGACGGCCGCGCGCGCGCGCAGCGCGCGCGCGGCCGCGACGATCTCGTTTTGCGTTTCGCCCTTGGTGCGCAGCGCGACCAGCAGCGCCGCGAGCAGCACCGGCGACGCCTTGCCATCCATGATCTCGCCGAAAGCCGCCTCGAGCAGCTCTCCCGGGACCTCGCGCCCCGAAACCGCCGATTCGAGCGCCTGGCGCAGACTCACGCTCGCGACTCCCGGCACAGCACCAGGAAGTTCCGCAGCAGATCCTTGCCGACTGCGGTCAAGATCGACTCCGGGTGGAATTGCAGGCCCTCGATCGGCAGCTCGCGGTGCCGCACGCCCATGATCTCGTGATCGCCGCTGCGCGCGCTGATCTCGAGCTCGGCGGGCAGCGTGCCCTCGTCGATCACCAGCGAGTGATAGCGCGTCGCGCTGAAGGGGGACGCGACGCCCTTGAACAGGCCGCGCGCATCGTGGGCGATCTCCGAGACCTTGCCGTGCATGATCCTGCGCGCACGCACGATGCGCGCGCCGAAGGCCGCGCCGATCGCCTGATGCCCCAGGCACACCCCGAGCAGCGGCCGCCGCTGCGCCGCGCAGGCCTGCACCAGCGCAATCGAGATGCCCGCGGCGCCGGGATCCCCCGGCCCCGGCGAGATCACGACGCCCGCGGCGCCGCGGCCGAGCAGCTGCTCGGGCGTCGCGACGTCGTTGCGCACGACTTCGGCTTCCGCACCGAGCTCGCCCAGGTACTGGACCAGATTCCAGGTGAAGGAGTCGTAGTTGTCGAGCACCAGCAGCTGCACTAGTCGACGCCCTCGCGCGCGAGGTCCAGCGCCTGGACCAGCGCGCGCCCCTTGTTCACGCACTCCTGATATTCGTAGTCAGGATCGGAATCGAGCACGATGCCGGCTCCACTGCGCAGGAAGATCTCGTCGTCCTTGACCACGAGCGTGCGAATCGCGATCGCGGTGTCGAGATTCCCGCGGTAGTCGACGTAGCCGACACAGCCGCCGTAGGGCCCGCGCCGCAGCGGCTCGAGGGCGTCGATGATCTGCATCGCGCGCACCTTCGGCGCCCCACTGAGGGTGCCGGCCGGGAAGGTCGCGCGCAGCAGGTCGAGCCAGTCGCAGCCGCGGCGCAGATTCCCGGACACGTTCGACACGATGTGCATCACGTGCGAGTAGCGCTCGATGACCGCGAACTCGTCGACCCGCACGCTGCCGATCTCCGCGGCCCGGCCGACGTCATTGCGGCCGAGATCGACGAGCATCAGATGCTCGGCACGCTCCTTCGGATCTGCGAGCAGCTCCAGCTCGAGCGCGCGATCCTCCTCGGGAGTGCGCCCGCGCCAGCGCGTGCCCGCGATCGGCCGCAGATCGATTCGGCCCTCGCGCAGGCGCACCATGGTCTCCGGCGACGATCCGATCAGGACGGCGCCCTCGCAGCGCACGAAAAAGAGATAGGGACTCGGATTGATGCGGCGCAGCTGGCGGTAGATCGTGAAGGGATCGACCTGCAGCGGAACGCGGGCCTGCAGCGACAGCACGACCTGGAAGATGTCGCCCGCCTCGATGTGCTCGCGCGCGCGCTTGACCATCTCGTGGAACTCGCCGCGAGTACTGCTGTATTCGAGCTGCATCGGCGCGCGCAGCGCCGCCGGCTCGGGCTCCGGCGCGAGGGGCGCGCGCAGGCGCAGGACATCCGCGTCGAGCGCGCGGGAGGCCTCGGCGAATCGCGCGCGCGGGTCTTCGCCGGGCTGCAGCTCGACGTAGCGGATCACGAGCGCCGTCTGGCGCACGTTGTCGACCGCGACGACCGTCTCGGGCAGCACGAAGGCGAGCTCCGGCAGCCCGATCGGATCCGGGTTCGCGTCCGGGATCCGCTCGACGCAGCGCACCCAGTCGTAGCCGACGAGGCCGACGGCCCCGCCGGTGAAGGGCGGTGCGGGCAGCTCCTCGGGCCAGGCGGGCCGCAGCCCTGCGAGCTTCTCGCGCAGCAGCTCGAGCGGATCTCCGCCCGCGCGGCTGCGCTCGACCACGCCGCCCTGCTCCCATTCGACGTCGCGGCCCCGCGCGCGGAAACGCGCGCGCGCGCCGCTGCCGAGGAAGCTCCAGCGCGCCCAGCGCTCGCCGCCCTCGACGGATTCGAACAAGAAGCTCGTCTCGCCGTCGTCGAGGCGGCGGAACAGCGAGAGCGCGGTGTCGAGGTCGGTCGAAATCTCGCGGACGACGGGGATCAGGTTGCCGCGGGCGGCGAGGCTCACGAACGCGTCGGGAGAGGAGCGGTACACCTAGCTTTCGGTGGGGCTACGGCCGCCCCGGCAGCAGGGTTGGGTTCGGGTCCTCGTGTTTGCTAACAGAGGGCCTAGCGGTCGTCAAGTAGACGCCTCCCGCGGCCCTGCCCCTTGCCGAGGCCGACGACCCGGTACAGCACGTTGTAACGCACCCCTCGGGTCCGATCATCGCTGATCTCGACCCCGATGCCCCAGCACTCGCAGCGCGAGAAGTACTCGAGGGAGCCGGAATGGCTCAGCAGCAGGGTCTGGTCGAAGCTGTAGTTCGCGCCGTAGCGAAGCGACCAGCGCTTCGTCAGCGCGAGCCGCAGCGAGGCCGAGATCTGGTTCACGGCGTCGATGTCTTTGAAGCCGTCGAGGCGGTCGCCGCCCTGGTTGAAATCCTCGAAGAAGTCCGGGATGTCGCGCAGGTAGCGGTACTCGAGCGCGAGCTGATGCCCCGCCTCGAAGCTCCAGCCCGCCTGCACGAGGCCCTCGGCGATGCGCGGGCTGCCTCCCCCCTCCGGGTCCGGATCCACGCCGAGCTGGAAGCGCAGGCCGAGATCGGTCGCGGCTGAGATGTGCCCATCCAGGAAGATCGAGCCGAAGTCGCCTCGCTGGACGTCGTACTGCTGCGAGAGCAGGACGTCCGCCAGCAGCTGCGGTGCCCGGCCGGCCTCCGCCTCCCGGTAGAAGCGCTGCTCGACGCCGAGTTGGAGGCCGTGGAAGGAGTCGATCCGGTCCGAGGGATCGGCGAGGCGATTCCACGGGTCGATCTCCCGCAGCCGCAGCTGGGGCGTCCTGGTCTCCGGCACGAAACGCGGATTGCCGAACTGCTCGTCTCCGCTCACGGCGACATAACCGGCGCGCGGTTCGACGACGTGAAGCAGACCGCCGACGTGCCCGCGCAGGCGCGTGCGCAGGTCGACGCGGCCGGTCGCGATGCCGCGCCGCGCGTGGTCCTGCTGATCGGTGAAGTAGAGCGTCTCGCGCCAGCCGGCTTCGGGCATCAGCTCGAAGCGGTCGAAGAGGCGAATCGGGGCGGCGACGTGGGGCCACAAGTCGATGCGATGGCCGCGATC
>CAYTJA010000450.1:0-15483 GCA_964437835.1 uncultured Spirochaetales bacterium | reverse complement strand
CAGCGACCGACGGATCTCGTAGAGTAAAGAGATGAACTGCAGCGAGCACCCCGACCCCATCGAGATCGCCGAGGCGGTCCGCACCCGCTGCGCGAAGGTCGGCATCGCGCTGCCCGAGACGTACGGCGGTGGCGGCCAGGGCATCGCCTCGTTCGACGCCCCTGGATTGCCGTTTTCAGCTGGGAGAACGCCGTGAGCAATGCAGCCAACATCAGGAATGAAGCGATGTCTGAACCGGTCGAGCAGTTGTCTGAACCGGTAACCGTCGGCGTGGAAGCCTACATTTCCGAGGACTATGCCCGGGCCGAGCGCGACAAGCTGTGGGCCAAGGTGTGGCAGCAGGTCGGCCGCGTCGAGGAAATCCCCGAAGTCGGCAATTACCTCAGCTATGACATCCTCGATGACTCGATCCTGGTCGTCCGCACGGCGCCCGATAGGATCCGCGCTTACTACAATGTGTGCTCGCATCGCGGCCGTCGGTTGGTAGACACGCCCAAAGGCGCCAAGAGAGCGTGCGGCAAGAAGCAGCAGTTTGTCTGCGGGTTTCACGGCTGGCGGTACAACCTGGAAGGCCAATGCACTCATGTGCCCGACCAGGAGAACTGGAAGGGCGCGCTGACTGACGAGCGCACGCGGCTGAGCGAGGTCAACGTCGATACCTGGGGCGGTTGGATCTGGGTCCATCTGGATCCCAACTGCGAGCCCTTGCGCGACTATCTCGAGCCCGCCGCCTCCATGCTCGATCCGTTCGAGCTTCAGAACATGCGCTGCAGATGGCGCCGATGGATCATCTTCGACTGCAACTGGAAGGTCGCCATGGAGGCGTTTTCCGAGACCTACCATGTCCCCGGGACACACCCGGAGTTCATGCGATTCGGCGACTTCCGCGGCTGGGCCAGGGAGCAGGGAAGACATAGCAACATCGGCTATGACGCGCCCAAAGGGTTAGACGAGAATCAAGCGAAGCTACGGCTTGGTGCGGGCGATGATCCCCGCAAATCGACTGCAGAAATGCAGGTCTATACCTGGGAGCAGGTGAACACCAACACCACGAAGACGCTGGTCGATGCGGCGCTCCGGCTAGTTGATGAGCTACCGGAAGGAACTCCGGCCGACAAGGTGCTGAAGCATTGGCTCGAGTCCGCGCGGCGCGACGATGCCGCGCGCGGCGTGATCTGGCCGACTGTCGATCCCGAGCATGTCGGCAAGAGCGGCACCGCCTGGCAGATCTTCCCCAACTTCCAGATCGGGCACGCTGTGAACAATGCCCTCTGTTACAGCGCCCGGCCCTACGGCTACGATCCCAACAGGTGCATCTTCGAGGTCGCTGTTTATGAGCTGTTCCCGAAAAGGGAGGAGCCGAAGACCGAGTGGGTTCATACACCGGCGGACGACCCGAGCTGGGGCAGCGTCCTGCCGCAAGATTTTGCCAACATGGCCGCGGTGCAGCAGGGCATGAAGAACCGCGGATTCCGCGGCACCCAGCCCAATCCATATCGGGAGCGCAGCGTCGCCAATCTTCACTGCAAGCTGGCGGAATACATGGGCACGGGCGCGCCACGGCCGCTCGAGTGAGCAACGCCGCGCAGCCAGTCTGATTGCTCGCATCGCGCGAATCTGACTGAAGCCCCTTCGCTGCGGGAGAAGAGGATCGATGAAAGTCAATATCGGGGTTTTCTCACACAATTCTGAAGACTGGGAGCGTGTGCAGAGCGGGAATTTCGACCAGCCTCCCGCTACGCCCGACTACGTGTTTGTCGACAAGGGGCTTGCGCTCGGCGATCTGGCCGAGCCGCTGGGTTTCGACGGCATCTGGGCACCAGAGCACCAGGGCACTCCTTATGGAATGTCGCCCAACCCCATCCAGGTGCTGACGTACTTTGCAGGACGCACGCAGCGCGTCAGCCTGGGGACGATGGTCGTCGTCACCCCATGGTGGCATCCCATCCGGCTGGCGCACCAGATCGCCTATCTCGATATCGTCTCGAACGGGCGTTACGAGACGATTGGGCTCGGGCGCGGCGTTTCGAAAACGGAGTTCGCCGCCGTTGGCGTGCCGCGCGAGGAGAGCCGGCAGCGCTTCAACGAGACGCTCGACATCCTGGAACTGGCCTTTTCCCAGGAGCGGTTCTCCTACGAAGGCGAAATCTTCAAGATTCCGGAGATGTCGCTTCGACCTGCGCCGAGAAGTCGCGATCTGTTTGCGCGCATCTACGGCTCGTCTTCGACACCCGAATCCCTCGAATTGCTCTCCCGCCGCGGGATGGTGCCGCTCTTCGTTGGAAACAAGCCGATCGAGGAAGCTGGGAAAGAGGTGCGGCGGGTGAACACCATCCGGCAGGAGGTCGGACTGCCGCCATGCCAGCCGAAGAACGTCCTCTTCATGTACTGCAGGCCCACGATGGAAGAGGCCGGGAAGGCGGAAGAGTACATCCTGTCAGCCAATCGCGACGTCGCTCTTCACTACGGATTTTCGGACCCCTCCAATTTCGTCGGGGTCAAGGGCTACGAGGCCTATGCAAACAGGGCTGCCGGCGCCACGGCTGTGCTCGCCGCGGCCGTGAACGCCAATGACCAGAGCCACAAGCCGAAAACCCCCGGAGTTCATGCGTCGAACCTGATGATCGGGACGCCGGACGAAGTGATCAAACGCATCATCGCCGCTCAGCAGGCGTGCTCGTTCTCCGAGATCACGATCGTTCCGCAATTCGGCACCATGCCTTACGACAAGGCGTTGGAGAGTACGAAACTGTTCGCCAAAGAGGTTCTGCCCGTCGTGCACGCGATGGAAGCGCCGCTCAATGCCGCGGCGCTGCCGACCGGTGTCGTCGCCCAGTCTTGACGTGCGGCCGGAAGTTCGGACCGATTCTGGAATCGTTCCGAATCAATGCCCGAGCGGGGAACGCGCGTCATGCTGAAGTGCGAGCCGACGCAGACACCTGACGACATCGATGTGCCTGCACTCCGGGAGAAATACCGACAGGAGCGCGACAAGCGCCTGCGTAGAGAGGGCTCGCGGCAATATGTGGAAGCCGCGGACGACTTTGCGGACTACTACGAAACCGATCCCCACTCACCGCCGGTGATCCGGGATCCGATCTCGGAGGATCTCGACGTCGCTGTCCTCGGCGGGGGCTTTGCGGGTCTCATCAGCGCCGCTCGCATCAAAGGAGCCGGCGTCTCCAAGCTCCGGATCATCGAAATGGGCGGGGACTTCGGCGGCGTCTGGTACTGGAACCGCTACCCCGGGATCCAATGCGACAATGATTCCTGTTGCTATATCCCGCTGCTCGAAGAGCTGAACTACGTTCCGAAGCAAAAATATGCCGACGGTGCGGAGATCTACGAACATTGCCAGCGCATCGGAAGGCATTTCGGCCTCCATGAGTCCGCGCTTTTCGGCACCATGGTTCGCTCGCTGCGTTGGGACCCATCCATCAAGCGCTGGCGGATCAGCACGAACCGCGGCGATGACCTCCGGGCCCGTTTCATCGTCATGGCGTCTGGTCCCTTCAATCGGCCGAAGCTGCCGGGCATCCCCGGGATCGAGAGCTTCAAGGGACATAGCTTCCACACGTCGCGCTGGGACTATGAGTATACCGGGGGAGACTCGACCGGCGGACTGGACGATCTGGGCGACAAGCGCGTTGCGGTCATCGGCACGGGCGCGACCGCCATCCAGGTCGTTCCCTTCCTGGGCCGCTATGCCAAGCATCTGTACGTCTTCCAGCGGACGCCTTCGTCCGTGGACGAGCGCGGCAACAGGCCCACCGATCCCGAATGGGCGAACTCATTGAAGCCGGGCTGGCAGAAGCAGCGGCAGGCGAACTTCCATACCTGGGCGTTCGAAGGTCTTGCGCCGGGCCAGCAGGACCTCGTCTGCGACCTCTGGACCGAGATCGGCCGCAATATGGCCGCGAAGCTTGCCGCCATGGGCCACCCCGAACTGACGCCCGAGAAGTTCATGGAGCTGCGGGAGCAGGAAGACTACAGGGTGATGGAACGGCTGCGCCGCCGCGTCGACAGCATCGTCGAGGACAAGCAGACGGCAGAGGCGCTGAAGCCGTACTACCGATTCTTGTGCAAGCGGCCTTGTTCCAACGACGACTATCTGCCGACCTTCAACCGCCCGAATGTCACGCTGGTCGACGTGTCGGTGTCGAAGGGCGTCGAAGGGATCACCGAGAAGGGACTCGTCGCCAATGGCGTCGAATATGAAGTCGACTGCATCATCTATGCCAGCGGCTTCGAGATCACGACGGAAATAGGCCGCCGCTACGGCATCGACGCGATCGCAGGCCGCGATGGGCTGTCGCTCTACGATCACTGGGCCGACGGTTTCCGGACGATGCATGGCATGACGAGTCACGGGTTCCCCAACCAGTTCTTCACCGGCTTCACCCAGGCGGGGGTGTCGGCGAACATCAGCGCGATATACGAGCAGCAGGGCGAGCACATCGCCTACATCATCGAGCAAGCGTTGGCTCGCGGCGCCGCAACCGTGGAGCCGAGCCAGGAAGCCCAGGACGAGTGGGTCAGGATCATCCGCGAGAGAGCGGTTGCCAACCGACAGTTCGAGCAGGAATGCACGCCCGGCTATTACAACAATGAAGGCGGAGGGGGCGGAGAGGGGATCCGCTCGCACCTGGGCGAGCCCTATGGGCCTGGTTTCTACGCGTTTGGCCGGCTGTTGCAGGATTGGCGCGACAAGGGCGACCTGGAGGGCCTCGTCCTCGGAGCATGATCCACGGGCGGCGGCGCCGCCCGCTGGCGGCGCCGGGATCCGACCGGGGAACCGAAGACCGGGCGATCCCGCCGCACCGATGCGGTCGAGTTCCACCAGCTCCGTCTAATCTGATTTCATTCCGGAGTTGCGAGCCCTGGTGGCCATTTCGAAGCTGTAGCGGATGTGGTCGGCATGGTCCGCAGCGATGAAGGGTGCATCCGTATTTCGGATGGCATCCATCTGTTCGCCCACCTTCTCGACGGACCATGCATCGCTGTACACACCCCGCGATTCAGCGATGAACGCTCTCGCAACACGGCCGGCTATGGAGATCAGCATCTCACCCGAGATCGAACAGGATTCATGGGCAAGCCAGGCCACCACGGGCGCTACCATCTCTGGCGACATCGGGGGGAAGGCTTGCGTGTCCAATCCCTCGGCCATTCTCGTCACGGCTCCGGGAACGATGACGTTGCACTTCACGCCCTCGGCAGCACCCTCGAGCGCGACGACATTGGACAATCCGATCAAACCCGCCTTGGCCACGCCATAATTTGCTTGACGGTAGTTCCCATACAGACCGCCGATCGACGAGGTCAGCACGACACGACCGTAACCTGCCTTGCACATGTGAGCGAAGGCCGGTCGAACGACGTGGAATGCCCCGCGTAGATGGACATCCAGGACCGCTTCGAAGTTTTCTTGGGTCAACTCCTTCAAGGGCGCTGCGCGAACGATGCCGGCGTTATGGATGAGAATGTCGATCCGACCGTAGTGGTCCAACGCCGCTTCGACGATCGCGCTTCCCCCCTCAGGTGTAGATACGGAAGCGGTACAAGCGACTGCTTCGCCTCCCGCAGCTCTGATCTCTCGCGCCACCTCTTCCGCGGGACCGGCATCGACGCCTGCCCCCGTCAGACTGCCCCCCGTATCGTTGACGACGACTCTTGCTCCCCTCGACGCGATGAGCAGGGCGTAGGCGCGTCCCAGGCCCCTGCCTGCGCCCGTGATTGCGGCTACGCGATCGTCGAACCTGAGTTGTATCAATGAGCGCCCTCCGCAGCCCGAAACGTTTCAGGCTTGCTCAGCCTGAAACGACGCAGGTGGCAGTCCAAGTTCCTCCAGCACCTCTCGTGTGTGGGCGCCCAACTCCGGGGCGGGGCCGGCGACACGGCCTGGCGTGCGTGAAAACCAGGTCGGTACGCCCGGAAAGCGCACCGGACCATGCGGCGTATCCACCGTCTGGAACAGGCCGACTGCGTTCAGATGAGGATTGTCGAACAGCTCATCAGGAGTGCGAAGCGGCGCAGCGGGTATGTCGAGTTTGCGGAACAGCGCCAACCATTCCTGAGTCGTTCGTTCCTTGAAGGTGTTTGCCAGCAGGGCGTAGACGGTGTCGATCTGGCGCGCCCGCTGCTCGAGCGTGGCGAAGGCGTCGCTTGCCCACGCCGGCCGCACGGCTTCGACGAACGCGGACCATTGTTTATCGTTGTATACCAGTGCGGCGATGTAGCCATCTTTCGTGTGGTAGGGCCGGCGGTTAGGCGCTACCGCGCGGGGGTAGATCGCGGGGCCGAGAGGAGGATCGAACATGGCGCCGTTGGCATGTTCGACCAGCATGAACGACGCCATGGTTTCGAACATGCTGACCTCGATCTCCTGGCCCTCGCCCGTTCTCTCACGGTGGAACAGCGCCATCATCGTGGCGTAGAGCGCCGTCAGGCCGGCAACCTTGTCGGCAATGATCGTGCCGACATAGTTCGCTTCGCCGGTCAGCATCTGCTGGACCGCCGGCAATCCGCATTCCGCCTGGATGGTGTCATCATAGGCGGTCAGATCTCTGTCAGGGCCACGCCGGCCGTATCCGTAGCAGTTGGTGTAGATGATCGTCGGGTTGATGGCGGCGACATCCTCATAACTGAATCCAAGCTTGGCGACTGCCTTGAACCGCATCGAGTGGATGAAGACGTCCGCTCGCTCGATGAGTCCCCGCAATGCCGCCTTGCCCGCTTCGGACCGCAGATCGAGGACGACGCTGCGCTTGCCGCGGTTCACGTTGACGAAAACGCCGCTCATCCCTGGCGCCGGCCCGACCGAGATATTCCGGGTATTGTCGCCTTCGGGTGGCTCGATCTTGATCACGTCTGCGCCCATGTCAGCCATGATCTGGGTGCAATACGGCCCCATGACCATCCCGGTGAGATCGACCACGCGCAAGCCGGCCAGCGGGCCTGTGCCCTTCGCGCGTTTACCCACGATGTCCTCCTCCTGACATGCCGTACCTACCACGCAGGGTGTCTCAGCGTTTCATTGCCTCACGGAAGGCTGCGTCCTTGAGAAACACGGGGGTGTTGTCCTCGGCGAGATGGGACCACTTGAGGTGGATGCCGCCGTCGACGACGAGACACTGGCCTGTGATGTAGCTCGACAAGTCCGACAGCAGGAAGAGCACGACGCCAGCGACCTCCTCCGGGCGGCCGCGACGCCCCATCGGGATGGCCCGGCGGTCGCGCTGCGGATCTTCCCCTACGTATACGCCCGACGCCGGCGTCGCGGTCGGCCCAGGCGCCACAGCGTTGACCCGGATATCGGCCAAGGCCAGCTCGACCGCCATTGTTCGGACCACCGACAACATCGCCGCTTTGGCCGCGCCATATCCGGAGTGGAAAGGCGCTGAGGACAGCCCGCTGATCGAGGAGATCGAGACCAGCGAGCCCGGGCGTCCCTGCGACTGCAACTCCGCGGCGACGGCTTGACTCATGAAGAACATCGAATCGAGATTCTGAGAGAACAGCGCATGCAAATCATGCCGGGAAAGCCGAGTCGTGGGACACCAGGTCGACGGCGCCGCACCGCCAGCAACGTTGACGAGCCCATGGAGGTCGCCGTGCGTGCTTCGCACGCGCTCCATGACGGCGGCGACGCCTGCTTCGGTCTGCGCGTCGGCCGCTACCGGCGTGATCGAAAGGCCCTGCGACACCAGGGGCCTGATATGCCGGTCGAGATTTTCTTCAGAGCGACTCATCGCGATCACTGTCGCCCCTGCGCGGGCAATCAAGCGCGTGATGGCCGTCCCCATGCCGCCGCCCCCCGCGCCGGACACCACGATGATACGGCCGTCGAGCTTCAGGAGGTTCTGTTCCAGGTTCTGTTCCATGGGATGTCCCGTAGGTTTGTCGAATTGCGCCCGTCGGCCAGGCTGCCGCTCGATGGGGTTGTGAGATCCGAAGACGCGACCGGGGCGACGCCTGTCCGTCGAGATCGGCGACGCGCATCAGCTCGGGCGGAGCGCCAGCACGCTGCCTACCGCGTCGGCCGAAAGGTAGAGCGTGCCGTCCGGGCCGGCGGCGATGCCCGCAAACGGGCCCTGGGGCCCTGAAAACGGCGGCAGTCCGCGCAGGGGCTTGCGGATCACACCGGGCGGGGCGCCGACCGGCAAGTCGGTGGCGATGGTGCGCCGGGCCCCACTCTCCATGTCGAACGCGATCAGCGCCTGGGCGCCCGCGTCGACGGTATAGAGCCACCTCTCGCGCACCAGGATGCCCTGGGGTCGCTGCAAGCCGTCCAGCACCGTTTCGACGCCAGCCCCGGCCAGCTCGACCACCCGCCCCGCGCCCGCTTCGGAGACCAGGCAGGCGCCGTCCGGACCTATCACCACGCCCAGAGGGTCGCGCAGGCCGGCGGCCAGTACCTCGATGCTGCCCGACTGGATGGACAGCACGCGCCCCGCGCCGAGTTCCGCGACCACGATGGCCCCGCCGGGCGCAACCGCCACGCCATAGAGCTGGTCGAGCCCGTCGGCCAGCAGCTTGCTTTCGTTGTCCCGAGGCCGGTAGAGCGCAACCTGGCCGCCCGAGGTGGTGACCACGAAGCCGCCGCCCCCAACCGGGGCCAGCCCCCGAATGAAGCCCGGATAGCCGGGGCTGAATAGCATCCCAAGGGACTGCAGCTTGCCCCCGGGCGGGAGGACATAGAAGGTGGTCCCGTCGGCGACGTAGAGTTGGCCGTCGTCGCCCATCGCCAGATCCAGCGGCCAGTTCAAGCCGCCCGCTAGCATCGTTCGGCTCGCGCCGCCGGCGAGGATCTCGGTGATCCGCCCGTCGAAATTCGAGACGAACAGCCGATCCCCCACGAAGGTCAGGTTGTCCAGGCCCGGATTCAGAGCGGCCAGCACGCTGCGGTCGCCGGTTCGGGGATCGATGCGCAGCACCTCGCCGGACGCCACCTGGGGCGAGACGATATAGCCCTTGGAATCGAACTTGACGGCGACCGGGGTGCCCAGGTCGCCGACCACTCGCTCCGCCGCACCGCCATCGGGATGGATCCGCCAGATGTCGTTGGAACCCAGCAGCGGAAAATACAGTCGACCGTCGGGTCCGGCCTCCAGGGCGTTGGGCAGAGGAAGGTTCTCCAGCAGCACCCGCGGCGTGCCGCCGCCCAGATCGAGCTCCAGCAGGCGGCCGGCCATCCGGCACTCGTCGATGAACAATCGGCCCTGGTGGAATGTGATGCCATTCGCGCCCGGTATGTCGCCGCGCAGCACCCGCGAGCGGCCCTCGACACCGAGCACGCTCACGCGTGCGTCCATCACCTCGGTGACGTAGAGGTTGCCGCGTGCGTCGAAGGCCACGTCGTCTGGCGCAACGATCTCGCCGCCCATCGGGCTGATGGTCTCCAGTCGACCGGTCCCGACATCGAGCGCGCTGATCTGGCTGCCGGTCACCTGCGCCACATAGATGCGGCCGTCGGGGCCGGCGCGCAGGCCGTTGGCGCCGAACAAGCGGCTGGCGGGGGTGAGCCACTCCAGGCTCCACCCCTCGGCGAGGCTGGGTGGCCTCGCGGCCGCGTAGCGCCCCTGCTGCAGCGACATCCTGATGGTCTCCCTGCCGGTATCATCCCCCACCTCATCGGGTCAGGTGATCCTTGGGCACTCTGTCGTCGGGCTCGTGGAAAGGCCAGACTATCGGCTCGCGTTCCCTAGCGCGAGCGCGAGAGCGAGCGCCCCGGGGAAAGTCTGTCGGCGGCAGCGGGCGTTTTGCCGCCTATAGTCAAGATCTTCGCCCCTGGCCGCTTCAATCTGGACAGTTCACGAATCCCTCGCGACTCGGAACCCGGAGGAGTCTCGCCGATGCAGCTCGGTCTGACCGAGGAGCAAGAGCTCCTGCAGCGCACCTTTGCGGAGCTCTTTGCCGCCGAGTCGAGCCCCGAGCGCGTGCGCGCTGCGGAAGCGACCGGCTTCGACCCGGCGCTCTGGAAGCATCTGATCGAGACGGGCGTGATCGGAATCCGCGTGTCCGAGGTGCAGGGCGGCAGCGGCGGCGCGTTGCACGACGCCGCGATCCTCGCCGAACAAGCGGGACGCGCGCTCGCCTCGGTGCCGCTCGCGGAGGCGATCTGTGCGGCGGGTCTGCTGTCGCGGATCGCGAGCGACACGGCGCGCGCGCTCGTCGCGGAGATCGTCGAGGGCCGCTGCGTCCCCTCCCTCGCGCTGCGCGAAGCCGATCGATACGCAGTCCAGCTCGTTTCCGGCGGCGCCGCTGCGGACGCGGTGATCGCGCTCGATGCCGACGCGCTCGTGATGCTGCGCCGACCGCGCGCCACCGAGCAGCTCCCGGCGGCAAACCTCGGATCGAGCGCACTCGCGCGCTGGCGACTCGACGTCGCACCTTTGGGCGGCGAGCGCGTCACCCTGGCACGTGGGGCCGCGGCGCGGAACGCCTATCGAGCGGCGCGAGAAGAATGGCGCCTGCTCACGGCCGCCGCGCTGACGGGTCTGGCCCAGCGCGCGCTCGAGATCGGCGCCGACTACGCGAAGTCGCGCATCCAGTTCGATCGGCCGATCGGCGCCTTCCAGGGACTCGCACATCCCTTCGCCGACGCCGCGACAGCGGTCTCCGCCTCGCAGCTGCTCGTGCAGTACGCGATCTGGTCGCTCGCCACCTCCCAGCCCGAGGCCGCCGCACGGATCTGCTTTGCCTTCGCGGCCGCAGCCGAGAGCGCGAGCACCGCGACCGCGCGCGCGCTGCACGCGCACGGCGGCTACGGCGTCTCGCTCGAGTACGACATCCAGCTCTACTACCGCCGCGCGAAGGCCTGGGCCCTCGTGGGCGGCGACCCGCGCGAGGAGCTGCTGCGCGCGGCCGAACGGCTCTGGGACGAGGCTGCGGAGCCCGTCGCGCTGCCCGACGCCGGCCCCTGCGCGCTCGACTTCGGTCTCGGCACCGAGGCCGAGCGATATCGGGCCGAAGCGCGCGCCTTCTTCGAACGCGCGCTCACGCCCGAGCTCCGCGCGAAAGCGCACTTCAGCTGGGACGGCCACGACGCGGGCTTCCAGAAGGAGCTCGCGCGCGCGGGCATGCTCTTTCCTCACTGGCCGCGCGCCTACGGCGGCCGCGACTCGAGCCCCTACGAGACGACCGTACTCTGGGAGGAATACCACCGCGCCGGCTGGTCGACCCATGCGGCGATGACGACGGGCATGGTCGGCGCGACGCTGATTCGTTTCGCCAGCGAAGAGCTCAAGCGCGAGGTGCTGCCGCGCGTCCTCGCGGGCGAGGCCGTGATCAGCCTCGGCTACACCGAGCCGGCGGCGGGCTCGGACGTCGCGGCCGCCCAGACGCGCGCGGTGCGCGAGGGCGATCACTGGCGGATCGACGGACAGAAGATGTTCACGAGTGGCGCGAATCTCGCACAGTACGTGTTCTTGCTGACTCGCACCGACCCGAGCGCGGCCAAACACAAGGGACTCACCATGTTCCTCGTGCCGCTCGACTCGAAGGGCATCGACGTGCACGCCGTCCACACGCTCTCGGACGAGCGCACCAACGTGACCTACTACAACGAGGTCCGGGTTCCCGATCGCTATCGCGTCGGCGAGGTCAACCGCGGTTGGGGGGTCGTCGGCTACGCGCTCGAGATCGAGCACGGCTCGGGCCTCGTCGCGGGCGCCCAGTGCCTGCACCTGCACGACCTGAGCCAGAAGGCGCAGCAATGGGCGCGCGGGGCACAGCGCGAGGGCCGCCCCGCCCTTGCCGACCCGCGCGTGCGGGAGGGCCTCGCGCGGGTCGCGATGCACGCCGAGATGTCCTTCCTGCTCGGCCGCCGCGCGCTCTGGTGCAGTGCGACCGGACGGCCGCAGCGCGGCGAGGGGCCGATGAACAAGGTCTTCGGCACCGAGACGCTGTTCTCGGACGCGGCCGACGTGCTCGACCTGATGGCGCCCGATTCGCTGCTGCGCGCGGGGGAGGAAGGTGCCGTGGCCGCCGGGGAGGCCGAGTTCGCGTATCGCCTTGCGGCCGCAGCCACGATCTACGGGGGCTCGACGGAGATCATGCGCGGCCTCATCGCGCAGCAGGCGCTGGGTCTGCCGCGCAGCCTCGGTTGAAGGAGGGCTTCAGGCTCGATGGGATGCAAGGCATCCGCATCCGGGCCTAACCGGACACTGCGCGGTTCCAGAGGGCTCCGGGTACGTGCTGCCCGCGATCCGGCACGGGGCTTGGCGTCATGCCCCGCCGCGGCCCGCGGTGGAGGGGCTCGCCACGGTGCCCTCGTAGCGGACTTCGGGGAAGTCGCGGGCGAGCGTCTCTCGCAGGAAGGTCTCGTGGAAGGCGCGCTCGGCCGGATCGGTGGCGAACCGACTCTCGAAGAAGCTGTTCACTACATCGCGCGCGTTCGGCCAGCCCGGCGCGCGGAGGTTCGTGAGCAAATAGTCGACAGAGACGACGACGTAGCCATGGCTCGCGAGGAGCTCGGTGAGCGGCACGTTCTCGTCGCGCATCGACAGGAAGCCGTGGCTGTAGACGAGAAGTGCATGGAGGCCCGAGTCGCCGTCGGGATACCAGAGCGTGGCCTAGAGCGTCCGCTCCGGTGCGCCCGTGCGCGAGGTCGAAGCCCGGCTCCGCAGCCTGCGCGCCGCACTCGACGCTCGCTTCAGCGAGCGGGAGCAGCTCATGCTGCAGCTCGAGGGCAATGCCGACCCGGACTCCGAGCGATCTCACTGCGCCCATTCGATCACGAGCTGCGGCGGGTTCGCGCCCTCGCGGCTCGAGAAGTAGGCCGAGTCGGAGTTCGAGCTCTCGATGCCGAATCCGATCGAGCCGTTTCCGGTGACCGCGGAGGTGACGTCGAGCTCGATCCACTGCCCGGTGACAGTCGCGCCGAGCGCCGTGACCGCGGCCGGGTCCAGCGCGGGAGCGTTGGCCCAGCTGAGCGCGGTCTCGGACCAGCTCGTCGGTGCCCGATACAGGATCCCGGAGTCGCGGCTTCCGTCGTTCGCGAAGAGCCGCAGCGTCGCGCGCGTCGCCGGAACGGGCAGACCGCTGACGTCGAAGCGCAGGAAGGTCTTCCAGTCGCTCGTGCTCGCACCGCGCACGCGCAGGTCGACTGCGGTCCCATAGTTCGACGCCGGCTTCGAGGAGTTCAGCTTGGTGTCGGCGGCCGGCGTGAAGACCGCGACCGGAAGTGCGGCGTCGACCGACACGTAGGCGTTGCGCAACAGCGTCGCCGAACCGCCGGCATTCGAGACCACGAGGTCCACCGCGTAGAGCCCCGCTTTGGCGTAGACGTGGGTCGGGTGCTGCTCCGTCGAGACCGCTGCGTCCCCGAAGCTCCACTGCCACGCGGTCGGCCCTCCGCTCGAGAGGTCGCTGAACGCGACCGGGAGCGGCGCCGCCCCTTGGATCGGGGTCGCGGCGAAATCCGCGGCGAGCGCCGTGGGCGCTCCGGTCTCGATGACCAGTTCCGGCGGGTGCGCTCCCTCCCGGCTCGAGAAGTACGCGGAATTCGTGGAGCCGCTCGCGAGGCCGAACGCATAGCTGCCCTCGCCGCGCACGAGCGAACTGACGTCGTACTCGACCCATTGATCCGCGGCGACCGCAGCCGCGCTCGCGAGCGGCGCGCCGGACAGCGGGGGCGCGTTCCCGAAGGAAATGCTGGATTCGCTCCAAGGATCCGCGACGGAGTAGAGCACGCCGCCGTCGGGGCTCGCATCCGTGACGAAGACCCGCAGCCGGGCCGAGAGAATAGAGGCCGAGCCGAGTCCGGAGACCGCGAAGCGCAGGTAGCTCTGATAGGTGGGCGAGCCGGCGCGGATGCGGAGCGTCGGGTCCGAACCGAAATTGCTGTTCGGGGTCGACGAGCTGACGCGCGCGTCGGCCGTTGCGGGGAAGGTCAGGGAGGGCGAGAGCGCGAGCGCGCGGACGGCAGCCGGCTTCAGCATCGCGCTCGATGCGGAGGCATTCGCGGCACTCAGCCCCACGTCGTAGACGCCCGGAGCGCTGTAGCGGTGCGTCGGGTGTTGCTCGCCCGAGGACGACCCGTCCCCGAAGCTCCAGAGCCAGCTCGTCGGCGCTCCGGTCGAGAGATCCGTGAAGACGACCGAGAGCGGCGCGGTGCCCGAGGCAGGCGCCAGCGCGAAGTCGGCGAGCGGCCGAGCGGGTCCCGAAGCGGTAATCGGGAATGCAAGCGAGATCGCCTTTGGCGCGGGCAGCGAGATCGGATTCAGGATCAGCTGGATCACGTAGACGCGGATCTGGTTCGCGAACACCTCGTAGTAGAGGATCGCGCCCTCCTCGACGATCGCGTTCGTGTTGAGATCCCAGACCGACGGATTCGAGATACCCGACAGCCCCTGCACTGCGCGCGGATTTCCGCTGTGCCCGCGGCAATAGCCGACGATCGCCGGATTCATCAGCAGCGACGCGAGCGGCGTCACGGACTGGCCGTTGTGCGGGTGGTGACCGAGCAGCAGGACGTTCTCGTGGGCCGTTGCGGCCGCCGCGACGCGCGACCCGATGCTCTCGAGATCGCCGGAGCTGATCTGGTTCCACGCGCCGTTCGAGTTGTTGAAGCCGATGATGCGCAGGCCGCGCCAGCCCGTCGTCGCAGACACTCCGTTGTGTCCGGATACGCTCGAAGAGCCGGTGTCCCAGACCGAGGCCGAGCCGATGTAGGCCTCGTAGTTCCCGACGCCGAAGCCGTCCTGGTCGTGGTTGCCCGGCACCGCGCGATACGGAATTCCGTTCGCGGTCAGCCGCGTGTCGATCGCGCTGCGGAGCTGGTTCCACGCTGCGGTGCTGCTCGCCTGGAACACGAGATCCCCCGCGAAGAGCACGAAGGAGACGCGGCGCGGAAGCAGCGCGCCGGGAGTCCCGGAATCCGCGAGGGTGTCGAGCACGCCCTCGAAGCGCGTCCACTCCGCGACCGAGCGCGCCTGGGGGTCGCTGATCTGGGCGAAGCTGAAGAGCGGCGCTCCGCTCTGCGCCCCCGCGGCGATCGGAAGCCCGATCGCCAGAAACAGAATTGCTATGCGAGCGATCCACGCCCGCAGCGCTCCGGTCGCCGCGCTCCGCTGCATCCCGCTCCGCTCCGCGCTGACTTGGCAGATCGCAAGGGCCAGCGATCCGCGCATCCGCATCCGCTCCGACGTGCGCGACGGTAACACGTAGGAAGGAAGAGCAGCCGATCCACGTCCGATGAGGCACAGACCGACAACTCCCGACCGGGGGAACGGACCGGCGGCGGGAAATTCACGGGGGGGTGCGGGGCCGTGTGCGGTCGCGCGCGGCGAACTCGGGGCAGCTTGGGCTGGCCGTAGGGCACACGAGTCGCGTCGCGACGGCGGAAGACGAGCGGGGCTGGATCGAATGGGTCCGCCGGTCGGTTCACCGCTGGAGTGGCCTGAATGCAAGTAGCGGCCGTGCGATCCCGAGTGACGAACTTCCCTGGAATAGACACCTAGTGGTGATCCATGAGATCGA
>CAYTJA010000449.1:0-17411 GCA_964437835.1 uncultured Spirochaetales bacterium | reverse complement strand
GAGGCCGCCGCCGCGCGGCAGGTAACGCGGGCCGATGCCGGACGTGACGACGCAGCCCGTGGCTTGCCTGGCTCGCTCCGCGAGCCCGGCTAGTCCCGCGGCAGTCGGATCTTCGATTTTCCGGCGGCCATGGTGTCGCCGGTCTGGGTCGTCATCTTGACTTCGACCGTCGCGATCTGATTCCCGGCTTCGTCGTACTCGATGCCGAGCACCTCGCCGTCGAGATAGGTGAGGTCACCTGTCAGCGCGGGGAATCGGTACTTGATGTCCGAGTGCACGACGAAGCTGTGCTCGCCGCCCCAGTTTCCGAGGTAGTCGAGCGCCCAGGCCCCCATCGTGGCGCCGTAGCCGTAGCCGCGCGGCATCCCGACGTGCTGCGCCCAGCGCGGCTGCGCGTGCCCGCGCGAGGGGCCCTTGTAGAGGCCGTCGGCGTTCGAGGGGTCGATCTTCGCGCCTTCTTCGTCGCGGTCCATTTCCTTGGTCCAGCCCGAGCGGCGCGTCGAGGAGACACCGTAGTCGAAGCTCGCACCCCAGACCGTCATCGTGTACGAGCGCCACTCGGTCGTGAAGGAGAGCAGCGTGTGCGGGCCGATCGGGCGCCGCGGCAGTTTGTCTCCGACCTTCACGAAGAGCCGCTTGTCGTGCGCGAGATCCAGGAAGGAGTGGTAGTAGTCCATCTTCTCCTTCTCGACCTTTTCCAGCTCCTCGTCGCTCCATTCCTTTTCCTTGTTGTCGCGGAACAGTCCGAGCTTGCGCGCGTTCTCGACGATGTAGCGGATCGAGGTCGAGCGCTGCTTCGCGACGATCTGACCGCGCTGATTCACGTAGGTGGTGTCGCCGCGCGAAAACATCGTGGGGCCGCCGAACTTCGTGTTCGTGACCTTGTAGTCGAAGAGCATGCGGTCCTGGCGCATCAGGTCGCCCGGCTCGATCCGCGGCCCGAAGAACCACCACTCGTCGCCGCCGAAGAGCATGTGCTGATTGGGAATGTTTCCCTGGATCGCGGGCGTCGCGCCGTGGCCGACATCGGTGCAGATCGTGAAGGACTGCGGCGCGATCAGGCGGCCGTGCAGACTCCGGGCGGCGTACTCTTCGTCGTAATAGAGAGGGTTCGGGTTCTGCATGCCCTGTGCCCAGCGCCGGATGTCGTTCGCCGCGACCGGCTCCTTCAGCTGGCCGCCTCCCAGCGGAATGCCGATCCACTTGTCCACATCGCTCGGGTCGATCTGAATCAGGTCGTCGCTCTTGCTCACGGTACTTCTCCTTCGGGTCGACGCTGCGTAGCATAGGCTGTCACGGGCGCGCACTGAAAACTTTTGCGCTGTCGTTCGAGAGCGGAATCAGCGGGCGCTGCGAGCGCGGAGAGGAACACGCATGTACCCCGGAATCCATGCCGTGGAGCGGCCGGACAAGCCCGCCGTGATCATGGGCAGCGGCGAGGTCCTGAGCTTCCGACAGCTCGACGAGCGCTCGAACCGCTGTGCGCAGCTGCTGCGCGGCCGCGGTCTCGGCCGCGGCTCCGCGATCGGCGTGCTGATGCGGAACTGCGCGGCGTACTACGACCCCTGCTGGGCCGCCCAGCGCTCCGGCCTCTACTACACGCCGATCAGCACCCACCTGACTGCGGACGAGGTCGAGTACATCGCGCGCGATTGCGCCGCCGAAGTGATGTTCGTATCGGAGGAGTATTCCGAGCTCGCGCGCGCGCTCCGGGAACGGCTGCCGCGCGTGCACTCGTGGCTCGCGGTCGGAGGCGAGATTCCGGGCTTCGAGCGCTACGAGGCGGCGGTCGCGGGCCAGCCCGCGAAGCCGGTCGCGGACGAGCTCGAAGGGCAGGACATGCTCTACTCGTCGGGGACGACCGGAAAGCCGAAGGGCATCCGGGTGCCGCTCTCCGGCCGGCGGCCGGGCGACCCGGACCCGATGGCGCAGGGCCTGGCCACGGGCTTCTGGGCGATCCGCGAGAGCGATGTGTATCTCTCGCCCGCGCCGCTGTATCACTCGGCACCGCTGCGCTGCACGATCGGGGTGCAGCGGCTCGGTGCGACCTGCGTCGTGATGGAGCACTTCGACCCGGAGCAGGCGCTCGCGCTGATCGAGCGCCACCGCGTGACGACGAGCCAATGGGTCCCGACGATGTTCGTGCGGATGCTGAAGCTCCCGGAGGCCCTGCGGCGCCGCTACGACCTCTCGAGCCATCGGATCGCGGTGCACGCCGCGGCCCCGTGCCCGATTCCGGTCAAGCAGCAGATGATCGCGTGGTGGGGGCCGATCCTGTTCGAGTACTACGCGGCCACCGAAGCCAACGGCGCGACCTCGATCTCGGCGGAGGAGTGGCTCGCGCACGAGGGCTCGGTCGGGAAGCCGATGGGCGTGCGCATCCACATCGTCGACGATGCGGGCCGCGAGCTGCCCGTAGGCGAACCGGGCGCGATCTACTTCGAGGGCGGCGCGCGCTTCGAGTACCACGGGGATGCCGAGAAGACCCAGTCGAGCTATTCGGCGCAGGGTTGGTCGACGGTCGGAGACGTCGGCTACGTGGATCCGGAGGGCTACCTGTACCTGACCGACCGCAAGAGCCACATGATCATCTCGGGCGGCGTGAACATCTACCCGCAGGAGGCCGAGAATCTGCTCGTGACGCACCCCGCGGTCGCGGACGTCGCGGTGATCGGCGTCCCGCATCCGGAGTTCGGCGAGGAGGTCAAGGCGGTGGTGGAGCTGGTCGAGCCCGAGCGCGCCGGCCCGGAGCTCGCCGAGGAGCTGATCGCGTTCTGCCAGCGCAGCCTCAGCAAGCTCAAGTGCCCGCGCTCGGTGGACTTCGAGGCGAAGCTGCCGCGCGCCGAGAACGGCAAGCTCTACAAGCGGCGGCTGCGCGACCGCTATTGGCAAGGTCACACCACGCGGATCGTCTGACGCAAGGGAGACGCATGGCCCTGATCAGCTTCGACATCGACGGCACCATGAGCTTCGGCGATCCGCCGGGTCCGCTCCGGGTCGAGCTCGTGCAGCGCTGTCGCGCGCTGGGCTACCGGATCGGCAGCGGCTCCGATCGCACCGAACGCAACCAGCGCGAGCTCTGGCTCGCGCACGGCGTCGAGCTCGATTTCGTGTCGCTGAAGCACCGGCTCGCGGATCTGCGCGCACGTTTCGAGGTCACGCGCTGGATCCACATCGGCGACACCGAAATGGACGAGTACTTCGCGCGGCAGGCCGGCTTCGAGTTCTGGTTCGCCGACCGGCTCCCGGAGCCCGGCGCCAGCGGCTGGATCCTCTAGCCTTGTGGTCCCGGTCCGGGCGCAGCCCGGACCACCCCGCTTCGCTCGGCTGCGCCTCGCTGCGCGCCGGGCCTTGCGGGTCCCGGTCCGGGAGCGGCCCGGCCCTCCGCGAGCAGGAGCTTTCGGCCTAACCTCCCGCGACCGGCGAGAGGAAGTGCACCTCGCTGTCGGGCTCGAGCGCGAGATAGCGCGGCTGGTTGTGGATCTCCCCGTCGATCGCGGCGGCGGCCTGGTCGAGGCGGCCTCGCAGCTCCGGGAATCGCTCGTAGAGCGCGCGGATCAGATCCGCGATGCGCGCTGCGTCGATCTCGACGCGGTCGACGCCTGCGGTCCACGCGCTCTGTCCGCTCGAAAACAAGACGATCGCCAAGGGCTCTCCAGCGCGTTGCGGGGCCGTGAGTATCGCACGTGATAGGATGCGCCGGCGCTGCCTCCGCGGCGCAGCCGAGGGGGATGCATGCGTCTCGCAGAGCGCGTCGCGTTCGTGACGGGCGCCGGCTCGGGCCTCGGGCGCGCGATTGCGCGCGGGTTCGCGGCCGAGGGCTGCGCGGTCGTATGCAACGATCTGAACGGCGCGAGCGCCGAGGTGACCGTCAAGGATCTGGCCGGGAGCGGGCACTGGGCCGCGCAGGGCGACGTGACCGACGCGGAGCGGATCGCGGCGATCTTCCGCGAGCTCGACGCGCGCAATGGCCGCCTGGATGTGCTCGTGAGCAACGCGGGCGTCGACCACCTCCCGGGCGACGGGCGCGAGGAGGCCGGCGAGCGCAGGGAGCCGACGATCCTGCACATGCAGCGCCAGGCCTTCGCGCGGATGCTCGAGATCCATGTCGAGGGCGCGTTCGTGTGCGCGCAGCAGGCCGCGAAGCGGATGCTCCCGCGGCGCACGGGATCGATGATCTTCATGTCGAGCATCGCGGGGCTATCGGGGCTGGGCGTGCTTCACTACTCGGCTGCGAAGGCGTCGCTGCTGGGATTCTCGCGCGCGCTCGCGCGCGAGCTCGGGCCCGCGGGCATTCGCGCGAACTGCATCTGCCCCGGCGTGATCGAGACGCCGATGACACAGCTGATTCCGGACGCGCTGATCCAGCCGATGCTCCATGCGACGCCGCTGCGGCGCGCCGGCAAGCCCGAGGAGATCGCGGCGACCGCCCTCTACCTGGCCAGCGACGACAGCTCCTTCGTGACCGGCCAGTGGATCTCGCCGAACGGCGGCTTCCTCATGGCCTAGCCGGACGGGTCCCGGTCCGGGAACGGCCCGGTCCCACCCGCTCTCCGCTCGGCTTCGCCTCGCTGCGCGCCAAAGTGGCTTGCTTTTGATGTGTGGTTATTTTGCTTTCGGGCTAGTTCCGGGCTTGGAGCGCCGCGAGCACGACCGGCGGCGAGAGAGGCAGTCGCTCGAAGCGGATTCCGGTCGCGTCGCGCATCGCGTTCGCGACCGCTGCGAGGGGCGGCACGATCGGGGTCTCGCCGACGCCGCGCACGCCGTAGGGGTGCGTCGGGTTCGCAACTTCGATGATCACGGTGTCGAGCATCGGGAGATCCGAGGCCACCGGCATCCGGTAGTCGAGGAAGCCCGGATTCTGCACCACGCCTTGGGAATCCCAGACGTACTCCTCGTTCAGCGCCCAACCGATGCCTTGCACGGCGCCGCCTTGCATCTGCCCCTCGACGTAGGCGGGGTGTACGGCCTTGCCGGCGTCCTGGATCGCGGTGTAGCGGATGACCTCGCTGCGCCCGGTCTCCGGATCGACTTCGAGATCGCAGAGGTGCACCGCGAAGCCCGGCCCGGCCGCGGGGGCCGAGAGCGACGCGCGGCCGACGATCGGCCCGCCGGTCGCGCCCATCTGCACCGTGAGCGCGATCAGCGGCAGCGGCTTGTTCTTCTCCGCGGCGGCGTGGAGCGGGATCGCCATGCCGTCCTCCCACTTCACGTCGTCGACCGGGCAGCCCCAGACCTTCGCCGCGCGCTCGCGCAGCTGGCGCACGACGTCGCGCGCGGCCTCGATCACGGCCATGCCGGTCGCGAAGGTCGTGCGGCTGCCGCCGGTCACATCGCAGTAGCCGACGCTCTCGGTGTCGCCCACGATCGGCCGGATCCGCTCGACCGGAATGCCGAGCTCTTCGGCCGCCATGATCGCCATCGAGGCGCGCGAGCCGCCGATGTCCGGACTGCCGGTGCGCACGACGGCCGAGCCGTCCATGTTGACCGACACGACCGCGCTCGACTGCAGGCCCGCGTTGAACCAGAAACCCGCCGCGATGCCGCGGCCCTGGTTCTTCGCGAGCGGCGCCTTGTAATGCGGATGCTGCTTCGCGGCCCGCAGGCTCTCGATGAGCCCGATCGGTCCGTACTTGGGGCCGTAGGGAGCCTTGCAGCCCTCGCTGACCGCGTTCAACAGCCGCAGCTCGATCGGATCGATGCGCAGCTCGCGCGCCAGCTCGTCCATCAGCGATTCCATCGCGAAATTCGCCATCGGCGCGCCCGGCGCGCGGTAGGCCGCGACCTTCGGCTTGTTGACGAGCACGTCGAGGCCCTGGATCTGGAAGTTCGGGATCTTGTAGCTCCCGAAGACCGTCATTGCGCCGGGGCCGACCGGCGAGCCGCGATAGGCGCCCGCCTCGTAGGCGAGGCGCGCTTCGCCCGCGACCAGACGGCCGTCGCGCTTCGCGCCCAGCTTGATCCGGATGCTGGTGCCGGAGGTGGGGCCGGAGGCGCGGAAGACTTCTTCGCGCGTCATCACGAGCTTGACCGGCCGGTGGCCCGCGCGGCGCGAGAGCTCGATCGCGAGCGGCTCCAGGTAGATCGTGGTCTTGCCGCCGAAGCCGCCGCCGATCTCGCTCGGAATCACCTTGATCAGGTTCGGGTCGAGGCCGAGGCACATCGCGGTCAGCATCTGGACCAGGAAGCCGCCCTGGGTGCAGCACCAGATCACGATCTTGCCGTCTTCGTCGGTGCGTGCGACGCACGCGTGCGGCTCGATGTAGCCCTGGTGGACCATCGGCGTGCGGAAGCTGCGCTCGACCACGACCTCGGCCTCGCGGAAGCCCTGCGCCAGGTCGCCGGCCTGGAACGCGACGCAGGTCGCGACGTTCGTGGGCTGGCTCGGCAGCGTTCCGTGTCCCATCGGCACCAGCTTCGGATCGAGGATCGGAGCGTCCGGCTCGAGCGCGCGCTCGACGTCGAGAACGGGTTCGAGCCGCTCGTAGTCGACCTGGATCAGCGCCAGCGCGTCGCGCGCCTCCTCGGGCGTCGTCGCCGCGACCGCGGCGACCGCGTGTCCGTGGTAGCGCACCTTGTCGCGCGCAAGCAGGTTGTCGGCGAGGTCGGCGAAGTCCATGCCGCCTTCGGCGCCGCCCATCCAGCGGTGCGGAATTTTCGGCAGCTCGGCACCCGTCAGCACGGCCTTCACGCCGGGTGCTGCGAGCGCCTTGGCGGTATCGATGCGGAGGATCCGCGCATGCGCGTGCGGGCTGCGCAGGATCGCGCCCCAGAGCAGGCCGGGCATCTCGTGGTCGGCGCCGAACTCCGCGCGGCCGGTGACCTTGTCGAGGCCGTCGTGACGGATCGGGCGCGTGCCGACGTACTTGAACTTTCGCTCGCTCATGCGGGCTCCCCTCGCATCTCGGCGGCGGCGTCGAGCACGGCGCGGATGATCTTGTCGTAGCCCGTGCAGCGGCACAGGTTGCCGGCCAGGTAGTAGCGGGTCTGGGTCTCGGTCGGATTCGGGTTCTTCTCGAGCAGCGCCTTCGCGGCCACGATGAAGCCGGGCGTGCAGATGCCGCACTGGAGCGCTGCGTGCTCGAGGAACTTCCGCTGCAGCGGATGCAGCTTCTCGCCCTTGGCGACGCCCTCGATCGTGTCCACACTGCGTCCCTCGACTTCGGGCGCGAGCACGAGGCAGGCCGGCACCAGCTGGCCGTCGAGCATCACCGAGCAGGCGCCGCAGTCGCCGGTGCCGCAGCCCTCCTTGGTTCCGGTCAGCCCGAGCTGGTTGCGCAGCGCGTCGAGCAGCGTCTCGCTCGGCTGACACAGGAATTCGGCGGGCTCGCCGTTGACGATCGTTTCTACGTGGGTTCTGGCCATGCGGATGCTCCTGTGCGGCTCGCGAGAGCGCTAGTTTCGGGCGGCCGCGGCTCGTTCGGCTGCGATGCGCGCGGCGCGGATCACCAGCACGCCGGTCACCTGCCGGCGATAGGCGATGGTGCCGCGTTTGTCGTCGATCGCCTGGACGGCCGCGCGCGCGGCGTCTGCGGCACGCGCGAGTGCGGCGTCGTCGAGGCGGCTGCCGACCAGCGCGGCGGCCGCGTCGGGCACCAGGCGCGCGGTCGGCGCCACGGCGCCGATCGCGACGCGCGCGGCGCTGCAGCTGCCGCTGGCGTCGAGAGTGAGGTGTACGCCCACGCCGACGACCGCGATGTCCATCTCGCTGCGCGGGATCAGTCGCAGGTAGCTGTCGGCGCTGCGCGCGGCCGGGCTCGGCACGCGGAATTCGACCGCGATCTCGCCGGGGCCCAGCACCTGGGTACCGGGCCCGGTACAGAACTCGGCCACCGGAATCGTCCGCTCGCCCTTCGGGCCGGCGACGACGACCTCGGCCGAGCAGACGATCAGCGCGGGTACGGTGTCGGCCGCGGGCGACGCATTGCAGAGATTTCCGCCCCAGCTCGCGCGGCCCTGGATCTGGCTCGACCCGATCAGATCGGTGGCTTCCGCGAGGCCGGGCCAGCGCTGGCGGATCTCCGGGTTCGCGAAGATCCGGGCAGCGGGCACCGCGGCGCCGCAGCGCAGGCCGGCCGCGCCGACCTCGAGCTGCATCAGCTCGGGAATGCGCTTCACGTCGACGTAGAGGCTCGGGGCGATGCGGCCGGTCTTGGCCTGCACGAGCAGGTCGGTGCCCCCGGCGAGCACGCGCGCATCGCGATCGGCGCCGAGCAGCTGGACGGCTTCCTTGACACTGCGCGGCGCGCAGTAGCGGGCGGAGGGCATGGCGTCACTCCCGGGCTTGGGGGGTCGAGCGCGCGCATGATGGCACGCCGGATCGATCGCTGTCACGGGGGCGACGGCGGGCAGCGAGCGCTTGCGATCCGCCGCCCCCGCAGCGCAGACTGCGCCGATGAACCTGTGCGATCTGCTGATCCCCTCGCAGCGCGCCGTGCCCGAGCGGAGCGCGTTGATCCTTCCGGAGCACAGCGTGAGCTACGGCGAGCTCGGCTCCGCGGTCGAGCGCGCGGCAGCGGCGCTCGCGGCGCGCGGCGTCGGACGCGGAGACCGCATCGCGCTGCTCGACGAGACCAGCTTGCTGCACATCGCGGCGCTGCTCGGAGCCGCGCGGATCGGGGCTGCCGCGGTTCCGATGCACACGCAGCTCTCGGAGCGAGAGATCCGGGAGCTGCTCGCGAGCTGCGGCTGCAGCGCGGTCGGCGTCGCAGGGGCTGCGCACGCGGAGCGACTCTCGCGCGCGCTCGGCCGCGCTGCGCTCGGCGAGGGCGATCTCTTCGCGGACGCGGGCGGCGCCGCAAAGGAGCCTGTCGACGCGCCGGAGGTGGCCTGCGTCGTATTGCTCACGAGCGGTACGACCGGTCTGCCGAAGCCGGTTCCGATCTCGCACGCGACGCTGGTGCCACGCATGCGCGGCTTCGCGGCGCCGCTCGACCCCGAGCGTCCCGCGGCGCGCGGGATCATGAGTGTTCCGAACGTCCACATCGGCGGGCTCGGGGGGCTGCTCTCGTCCTTCGTCTCGGGGGGGACGACGGTCGTGCTGCCGCGCTTCGACGCGGGCGAGTGGCTGCGCTGCGTCGCCCTGCACCACGTCCAGAGTGCGTTCCTGGTGCCGACGATGATCCGCCGCATCCTCGACCACCCGGACTTCGAGAAGGCCGATCTCTCCTCGCTGCGGATGCTCAGCTACGGCGCGGCCGCGGCAGCGCCGGTGCTGGTCGAGGAGATGATCCGGCGTTTCCCGGCGAGCGTGAAGTTCTCGAACGTGTTCGGCCAGACGGAAACCACGGGCGCGATCTCGGGCTTCGGGCCGGAAGACCACCGCCTGGACGAGAGCGGGCGCCTCGTGCGCGCGGGCTCCGTCGGGCGCCCGCTGCCGGGCGTCGAGCTGCGCTTCACGGATCCCGAGACGGGCGCTGAGCTCGCGCCGGGGCAGGTCGGCGAGCTTTCGATCCGCTCCCCCTTCAACGCCGAGAGCGGCTGGCGAAAGACCGGCGATCTCGTGCGTCAGGATGCGGAGGGCTACCTCTACCCGGTCGGCCGCCTCTCGGACACGATCAACCGCGGCGGCGAGAAGTTCGGACCGGCCGAGGTCGAAGCCGTACTGCGCGCGCATCCAGCGGTCGCCGACGTCGCGGTCGCGGGCATTCCGGATCCGGAGCTCGGAGAGCGCGTCGGCGCTGCGATCGTGCGGCGCGGGCCCCTGGATGCCGAGGGAGTGCGCGCGCACTGCCGCGCACAGCTTGCGCGCTTCAAGACGCCCGAGCGGATTGCCTTCGTCGCGGAGATCCCGCACACCGCGCTCTACAAGATCAGCCGCAAGCAGATCGCCGAGCTGATCCAGCGCACGCTCGCGCAGGACGCTCCCGCGGCGCCTTGACCCCTGCGCGCGTCCGCGGTGCGTGCCGAGCGCAGCGCGCTGCCGCGTCGACGTCGCCGCCCGCCGCGGCTATTCCTCTCCAATGATCCGACTCCACGACTACCTCGAGTCCGGCAACGGCTACAAGGTTCGACTGCTGCTGCAGCTGCTCGGGATCCCGTTCCAGCGCGTCGAGCTCGACATCCTGAAGCGCGAGACGCGCACGCCGACGTTCCTGGCCCTGAATCCGAACGGCCGGATTCCCGCCGTCCTGTTCGACGACGGGCGCGTGTTGTGGGAGTCGAACGCGATCCTCGCGTACTTCGCCGAGGGCACGCCCTTCGCGGGGGCGGATCGCTGGGAGCGCGCGCAGATCTTGCAATGGATGTGCTTCGAGCAGTACAGCCACGAGCCGAACGTCGCGACGCTGCGCTTCTGGCACGTAGCGCGGCTGCTGCCGCAGAAGAGCGCGGCCGAGATCGACGCGAAGCGGAACGCGGGCGACGCCGCGCTCGCGGTGATGGAGCAACAGCTGGCGGCACGCAGCTTCTTCATCGGGGAGCGCTTCACGATCGCCGACATCGCGCTCTTCGCCTATACGCACGTCGCGGGCGAGGGCGGCTTCGAGCTCGCGCGCACCCCGGCCGTGCAGCGCTGGATCGCGCGGATCGAGGCGGAGCCGCGCTTCGTGTCGATCCGCGAGGACTTCGGCACTCCGGCGTCGCCGCTTCCCTGAAGCAGAGGCGGGATTCCCGCAGCCACCGTCCGACTCCGAGCAAACCTAACATCTGATCGGCAGGCGCGTGTAGCCGATCTGGAATTCCGAGGGCGGGCGCTCGCAGCCGGCCTCGTCGACCTCCCAGGCAGGGATCGCGCGCAGCAGCTCTTCGAAGAGGATCCGGCCTTCGAGACGCGCGAGGTGGATCCCGATGCAGTGGTGCGCGCCCTGTCCGAAGCCGAGCGAGCGGCGCGGGCGGCGCGAGACGTCGAAACGCTCGGGCTCCGGAAATTCCCGCTCGTCGCGATTCGCGGACTGCAGCAGCAGGAACAGTCGCTGCCCGGGCCGCACGCGGACATCCGCGATCTCGAGCTCCTGCAGCGCCGTGCGGCCGACTGCCTGCAACACCCCCTGGTGCCGAACGATCTCCTCGAAGGCGCCGGGGATCTGCGCGGAGGCGCTCGCGAGCGCCGCGCGCTGGGCGGGCTGCCGTGCGAGCTCGCGAGCGCCGCCCGCGACGAGCTTCGGGAGCGTTTCGGAGCCGCCGATGAGCAGCGTCACGAGCTGGGTCGCCAGCGCGGCGTCCTCGAGGCGCTGCTGCGCGATCTCGCAGCCCTGCAGCGCGTCGATTGCGCAAGGGCCCGCAGCAGTGGGGGCGCGGCCGCGGCGTTCTCGTACTGCGTCGAGCACGCGTTCGAAGAGCTCGCGCTGCGCGGCGAGGCCCTCGGCGCTCATGCCGGCCTGGCCCTCGGCTCGGCGCGAGGCGCGGCTCGAGAGCTCCCAGTAGCCCGGCCCGTCCGCGAGCGGGAGGCCGAGCGCAGCGCAGATGCCGGCGACCGCGACCGGCGCTGCGAAGTCGCGCACGAGATCGCCGCCGCGCGCCGCGCGGAGCTGCTCCGCGCGCGCGCGCGCGAGCGCGCGCAGCGCCGGCTCGAAGCGCGCGACCGCGTGCGGACGGAAGCTTTTCGAGAGCGCCGCGCGGATCGCCGTATGCGCGGGCGGATCCCAGCTCGAGAAGCTGCGCTCGGGGGCGAAGCGGCGCAGGCGCTCGAGCGCGGCTGGGCGTTTCACGACCTCCGGGAAATACACGGGACCTTCGGCCAGCGTGCAGCGCTCGCTGTCCTGGATGCAATCCCAGATCTCGGCGAAGCGGGACAGCGCGAAGCCGTCGTAGCGCGGCAGCGGAAAGACCGGGGCCTCGTCGCGCAGACGCCGGTAGAGCGGTTGAGGATCGGACATCGCGACCGCAGAGAAGGGGTCGTAGTCGAGCGAGGTGCTGAGCGCGGACAACGCCGGATCCGCTGCGCAGCTCGATCTAGAGCGCCGATTTCGAGACGCGCAGATTGCTGCCGGTGATCCCGCCCGAGACGCCGTAGATCTCGCCGGTCACATAGCTCGCCGCGGGCGACGCGAGGTAGAGTGCGCAGGCCGCGATGTCTTCGACCGTGCCGATGCGGCCGAGCGGCGTCGACTCGACCATCTGGCGCTCGAGCTCCGGCGTCAGCACGGACTCGAGTGCCGTGGTGCGCGTCGCGCCGACGGCGATCGCGTTCACGCGCACCTTCGGCGCGAAGTCCTGCGCGAGCTGCTGGGTCAGGAAGGAGAGCGCGGCCTTTGCGGTGCCGTAGGCCGCAAAGCCGGCCGAAATCTGGCGCCCGGCGACCGACGAGATGTTCACGACGCAGCCGCTGCCCGCAGTGCGGACGATCTGAGGCACCGCGAGGCGCGTCAGCGCGAACGCGGTGCCGACGTTGAAGCGGAACGCGGCCTCGAACTCCTTCAAGGGCGTCTCGAGCGCGGGCTTCGGCATCCAGCCGCCCGCGTTGTTCACGACGATGTCGATCTTTCCGAACTCGGCGAGCGTGCGTTGGACCAGCTGCTCGAGCTGCTCTTCCTTGTTCACGTCGCAGGGCACCGCGATCGCGCGGCGCCCGAGCTTGCGGACCGCGGCGGCCGTCTCCTCGATCTGTGCGACGCTGCGCGCGGCGACAGCGACGTCGGCGCCGGCCTCGGCATAGGCGCGCGCGATCGCGGCGCCGATGCCGCGGCCCGCGCCGGTGATGATCGCGACGCGTCCCGGAATCTTGAAACGGTCGAGAATGCTCATGCGGCCCTTTCTAGCACGTCGCGCGCCGATGTGTGCAAGCTCTCGCCGAGTACAAAGGTCTGGGGACTCCCGATTCGCAGCGTCGCGAGTGTGTGGAGCCAGAGCGGCAGCGCGCAGAGCGCGAGCAGCCAGACTCGGACGCGCTGGAACTCGGCTCCGAGCAGGCCTAGCAGTGCATCGAGGCCCCCGGCGACGAGTGCGAAGGCGAGCAGCGACGCGGCGGGAAGCACGCGCGGCGCGCGCACTCCGCGTGCGAGGAGCCAGGCCGCGGGCAGCAGCAGCAGCACCGCGTAGTGGTTCCAGACCAGCGGTGCTGCCAGGAAGACCAGCAGCGCGCCGAGGCTCGCGGCTGCGAAGGGGTCGGCGAGCGCGCGCAGGCCGGGGTGACCGACGGGCAGGCGCTGGCGAAGTGCGAGCCAGAGACTCGCGAGCAGTGTGGAGCTGTGGAGCAGGGACTGCGCCGCGGTCGGGAGGCCGGTCGCGTGCGCGAGCAGCACGACGGCCGAATGGTTGCCGGATCCGATCGGATACTCCGCGAGCTTCTCGCCCGAAGGGCCGGCGAGGGTGCGCGCCCAGTCGGGCCAGGCGCTGAGCGAGCCGAGCCAGAGCGAGGTCAGCGCGATCAGCACGAGCGCGGCGATGGCGGCCGTGGCGGCTCCCCGCAGCGCGGCAGTGCGACCGCGGCGCAGCGCGAGTGCGACGGCCAAGCCGAGTGCTAGCGGCGCGAAGTTCGGCTTGAACAGTGCAAAGCCCGCGAGGCCGGCCCACAGCGCGTGCTCGCTCGGCGTGAGCGCGCGGGGCGCAGGACCGGTGGGCGCGCGCGCCGCGAGCCGCAGCAGCAGCGCCGCGCCGCAGAGCTGGAACGCGTTCAGATTGCCGACGTTCCAGTCGATCGCCAGCGGCCGGTAGCAGAGTGCCAGCGCCGCGGCCGCGAGCGCGGCACGCGGCAGCGCGACTCCGAGCTGGACGAGCAGCAGCGCGATCGCCGCGGCTCCGGCAGAGAGCTGGAGCGCGCGAAACACGCTGTGCGCGGCCGAGTAGTCGAGGGGCAGCGCAGCGAAGATGAAATAGGCGAGCGGGGTGCTGGTCGGGTCGAAGAGCTGAGCCGAGCCCGGGGTCGGATCGCGGCGCTGCGCGTTGGCGCGCTGGAGATGCCGATCGTCGGACGCTGCGGCTGCGCGATTCAACACGGACGCATAACGCAACGCGTCGAGATAGGGGTTCGAGAGCGACTCGGCTGAGAGCGCGCGCGCCGCACCGATGCCCCAGAAGTGGTAGAAGTCGAGACCGGGCTCTTGGGGGAAACGCGCGATCAGCGCGGCGCTGGCGTGGAGCCACAGCAGCGCCGCGAGCACCCACTCGAGTCCGCGCGCCGCGCGCGGCTGGCTGCGGGCCTGGGTCGTCACGCTTGCGCGCCTCCCGCTGCCGGCGGCCGAGCGGCTGCGCGCTGCAGTGGCCAGCGCATCCGGCCGCTGCCCTCGCCGCACAGCTCGGCGCTGCGAGTGAAGCCGGCATGCGGGAAGGGCGCCAGCGCGAGCTCGATGCCGCGCTGCAGCCACGAAGCGGGCAGCGAGAACGCGAGGCGCTGCGCTGCGAAGCGCCTGCGGGTGCGCTCCCGCTTGTCCGGGACGCCCGCGAAGCTCGCGTCGCAGTCGCCGCGAAACGGTCGCTCGGTGAGGAAGATGCCCTGCGTCGCGTCGTCGCGGCCAAAGGTTGGGATCCGCGTGCGGAGCCGGGGGCTCGCCAGGCAGGCGGCGATGCCTGCGGTGCGGGCGACCCGGGCGTGCATGGCCTGAGCCTACCCGAGGCCCACGGGCCGCGTGAGCGGGGAGGATGCGCCCCGCTCGAGCCGCTCCCGCGCGCCTCCGAGGTCGGCGGCGTGAACGCGCGCTACTCGGTCTGGCGCCTCGCGCTGCGCGCGGGCTTCGCGATCTCGCAGTGCGGGCTCACGCCGCGTGCCGCGGCATCTGCGAGCTCTGCGACGCCTGCTCGGTCGAGATCCATTCAGCACTTCGAGGCCCGAGAGGCTTCTGGGAGGGAGGTGAGGGCCGCGACTTCCTGATGGACGCACGCATCCGCGTCTGCGGCTACGAGTTGGCGGTGCTCGTGGGACTCCGACAGCGCCGAAAGCGAGCAGCATCGCGACTGCGTCCCCGCCCCGCAATCTCGCGCTCGATTCAGAACTCACGGCACGACTCGCACGCACCCGGCGTGGAACGCGCGCGATCGCGCGTTCGCGCTGGCAGCGTGAACGCCAGGTCTCGATTCCTACAGCCCGAGCGGCGAGGCGCTCCGTGCGTGACTTCGCGGTGGGTACGGCGTTCGCAATCGCTCCCTGGCGTGGGCTCCGGCACTTCCGCTGTCGCACACCCGCACGGTGTCACTGGGCGCCGCGGCACAGGGCAGGGCTATGCACGCCGCCGCCCCGAGGAGAGCGTCCTATACTGCGTCGTTCAGGAGCAGCTCGAGACATTCCTCTCGCGCGCAGCAGCGCGCGAGCGCCCGGTTCCCCGCTTCGTGGAGCGCGAGTTCCGCGAATTCCTGCGCTGCGGAATCCTCGCCTATGGCTTTGCACGCGCACACTGCTTCGCCTGCGGCCTCGATCGCCTCGTCGCATTTTCGTGTAAAGGTCGCGGATTCTGCCCCTCCTGCGGCGGCCGGCGCATGTCCGACACCGCCGCGCATCTCGTCGACCGAGTTCTTCCCAAAGTCCCGATCCGGCAATGGGTGCTCTCGCTGCCCTTCGCGCTCCGCTACCGCCTCGCCTACGACGCACCGCTCACGAGCGCGGTGCTCGGCCTCTTCGTGCGCACGGTCTTCGCCTCTCTCCGCCGCCGCGCGCGGAAGCAATGGGGCCTCACGAGATCCCAGTGCGGAGCCGTCAGCTTCGTGCAGCGCTTTGGCGACGCCATCCGACTCAACGTCCACATCCACTCGCTGCTACTCGACGGCGTCTACGCGCCGGATGCGATGGGCTCCCCGCGCTTCTACCCGCTCCCACCACCCGACGACGCCGAGGTCGCTCGCGTGGCAGCTCAGGTGGCCAAGCGGATCGCTCATCTGCTCGAGCGCCGCGGCCTCGGCGAAGCGTCCGATCCCGCCGAAGTCGATCCGCTCTCCGAAGCCGAGCCGCTGCTCGCCGCGCTCTACGGCGCCTCGATCACAGGCCGCATCGCCACGGGGCGCCGCGCGGGCCAGCGCGTGCTGCGCGTGGGAGACCGGATCGACCCAGAGGCTCTCCCCGCACTCGAAGGCGAGCGCTGCGCGAGCGTGAGCGGCATCAGCCTGCACGCGAATGTCGCCGTCCCCGCGCGCGACCGCCGCCGCCTCGAACGGCTATGCCGTTTATGCGGACGTCCGCATAAGCGGCATCATGCGGACCGGAGAGTTATGCGGACCTCGCGATCGCGCCGTAATGGCGAGGGCTGAGAATCCCGCCGTTTGGGTCACCTCGGGCGGGCGGATCCGGTCCGCATAATTCGGGCATGCTGGTGTCCCCCATCCACCGGGCTTCGGCCCAAGGAGGACACCGTGCTCGAGCGCCTCTTCAAGACAGACTCCACACCGTGCCGTCTCCGCGACGGACCCGCGGGGCCGTTTCTCGACGGCTTCGCGGGGTCCATGTTCGCCGCGGGCTACTCGTCGAGGACCGTCGGCTCCTACGTGCACGACGCCGACCACTTGGGTCATTGGGCCGGGCGGCGCGGCGTTGCGGTCGCGGATCTGGACGAGGATCTGCTCGCACGCTTCGTGCGTCACCTGCTCCGGTGCCGTTGCCGCGGCTGCAGGCGCGGTGCGCACAAACGCGTGGCTTTCCGGGTCCACGCGTTGCTGCGGTACCTCCGCGAGGAAGGCGTCGTGACCACGTCGGCGCCCGAGGCGACTCGTCCGCAGATCGTGGTCGAGTACGGCGCCTGGATGCGCGACCGGCGCGGTCTGGCCGAAACGACGATTGCCCACTCGTTGCCGGTGTCCCAGGCGCTGCTCGCCACCGTGGGCGACGACCCCGCGCGGCTCGATGCCGCATGCGTACGCAAGTTCGTGCTCGAGTACGTCCATCGACACGCACCGGGGTCGGCCGGTTGCGTGACCACGATCGTCCGCTGCTTCTTGCGCTGGCTCGTCGCGCAGGGTCGCTGCGCGACGGACCTGACCGAGGCGGTTCCCAAGGTCCCCACGTGGCGGCTGGCGAAGCTTCCGCGCTACCTCCCGGCCGACGATGTGGAGCGCATCGTCGCGGCGTGTGATCGTTGCAGCCCGGCGGCGCGGCGCGATCGCGCCATGCTGCTTCTGCTCGCTCGCCTCGGTCTGCGCGCGGGTGACGTCGTCGGGCTCCGCCTCGGCGACATCGAGTGGGGGCAGGGACGCCTCCGCGTCGTTGGCAAGGGGCGGCGGGAGACGCGGTTGCCGCTGCCTCAGGACGTCGGCGACGCGCTCCTAGGCTACCTCGAAATCGAGCGTCCCGTTTCCGCCACGGACCACGTCTTCCTAACCGCGCGTACTCCGATCCGACCGATCGGCTCGAGTGGCTTGCGCGACGTCGTCGCTCGCGCGATCGAGCGTGCTGGCGTGGAGGCTCCTTGCCGTGGGAGTCACGTCCTGCGCCACTCGCTCGCGACCCGCCTGCTGCGTGAAGGAGCGACGCTCGACGCGATCGGCGCCCTCTTGCGCCACCGCGACGTCAGCACGACGGCACTCTACGCCAAGGTGGACATCGGTCTGCTTGG
>CAYTJA010000448.1:0-39559 GCA_964437835.1 uncultured Spirochaetales bacterium | reverse complement strand
CGGGCTTCGCCGCCACTCCTCGATCGTGAAGGCGAAGGCGTGGCGCGCGTCGGCGGGATGCGGCAGGGCGGAGACGCGCGTGAACTGCGAAAGATCTACCTGCGGAAAAACCACGTCGCCGCGCACGCGGGCGCGAACGCGCGTCAGGAACAGTGCCGAGGCGCGCGGCAGCGCTTCGGCATAGACGCTCGCGCCGCCTACGACGAAGAGCAGGGGCTCGCCGCGGCGCGCGGTCTCCGCGATCGCGGCCTCGAGGTCCGGCAGCGCGATCGCTCCCTCGGCAGCGAAGTCGGGCTGCCGCGTCAGCACGAGGTTGGTGCGCCCCGGCAGCGGGCGCCCGATCGACTCGAAGGTGCGGCGCCCCATGACGATGCAGTGGCCCAGCGTCAGCGCCTTGAAGTGACGCTGGTCGTCGGGCAGGCGCCAGGGCAGCCCGCCGTCGGCGCCGATCACGCCGCCCTCATCGAGTGCCGCGACGATTGCGATCTCCACCGCGGGAGCGGGCACAGCCTGCGACCTGCGCGGACCGCGTTACACCGCGATCGGCGCAGCGATGTGCGGATGCGGGTCGTAGCCTTCGACCGAGATGTGTTCGAAGCGGAACGCGAAGAGGTCCTTGACCTGTGGGTCGAGGTGCAGGCGCGGCAGCGCGCGCGGGGTGCGCGTGAGCTGCAGCCGCGCCTGCTCGAAATGGTTCGAGTACAGGTGTCCATCGCCGATCGCGATCACCAGGTCGCCCGCCGCGAGATCCACGACCTGCGCGACCATGTGAGTCAGCAGCGCATAGCTCGCGATGTTGAAGGGCAGGCCGAGGAAGAGATCCGCGCTGCGCTGGGTCAGCATGCACGAGAGGCGGCCCCGCGCGACGTAGAACTGGAACAGCAGGTGGCAGGGCGGCAGAGCCATCTTCGGCAGCTCGGCGACGTTCCATGCGGAGACGATGTGCCGCCGGGATTCCGGAGTGCTTCGCAGGCTCTCGAGCACGCCAGCGAGCTGGTCGATCCGGTGGCCGTCGGGCGCGGGCCAGGAGCGCCACTGCGCGCCGTAGACGGGCCCGAGCTCGCCGTTGGCATCGGCCCACTCGTCCCAGATCGTGACGCCGTTCTGTTGCAGCGAGCGCACGTTCGTATCGCCTCGGAGGAACCACAGCAGCTCGTGCACCAGCGAGTGCAGGTGCAGCTTCTTGGTCGTGACGAGCGGAAAGCCCTGCGCGAGATCGAAGCGCAGCTGGCAGCCGAAGAGGCTGCGGGTGCCGGTCCCGGTGCGGTCGCCGCGGTCGGCGCCCGACTCGAGGACCTCACGCAACAAATCGAGATAGGCCTGCATCGCGAAACCGCTTCTCCGTGCTGAGCAATCTCGCGAGAGGGCGCGAGCGCGCTCGGCGAGGAACGCCGTGAGAGTAGCAGCCGGCCGCTGAATTCTTCTGGCTCGACTCCGCGCGCGGCTGCGGCTCAGCCGCTTCGGCGCGCAGCGGGCCAAGGGCGAGCGGGAGCGCCGGGCCGCTCCCGGCCCGGGACCCGCAAGGCTCGCCCGGGGGATGCCGGGTTGGCGGCCTCTCGCGAGGTCTGGGGCTCAGCGCGCGACGCCGACGCCGCGGTACATCTCGCCAAACATGCGCGGGGCGCCGTCGGCGAGGAAGCGCTCGAGCTTCTCGATCTCGAAGCCGCCCGCCCGCACCAGGTCGTCGATCTTGCGGTTCACGTTGCAACCGCAGCCGATCCGCTGCTGGATCGGGTTCCAGCGGTCCTGCCAGCGCGCGGTCTTCGGATCGTCGCTGCGGCCGTGCTCGATGAAATGCAGCGTGCCACCGGGCTTCAGCACGCGGTGCGCCTCGCGCAGCGCGGCAATCGGATCGGGAATCGTGCAGAGCGTCCAGGTGACGGTCGCGCAGTCGAAGCGACCGGCGTCGAAGGGCAGCGGGCCGTCGGCCGGCAGGGGATGGCGCTCGACGGGGAAGGGGGCCCGCGCGATGCGCGCGGCGACGCGCTCCGCGAGCGCGTCCATCGGGTCGACGGTCGTGAGGCGCGTCACGCCGGGCGGATAGTGCGCGAGATTCAGGCCGGTTCCGAAGCCGATCTCGAGCACCTCACCGCCCGCGCCGGCGAGGGTCGGCGCGCGCAGCTCGCCGAGCGGCCTCATCATGCGATCGAGCATGTGCGGGAATACGCGCTGTGCGTAGAGGCGGTAGAGGAAGCCCATCAGCGGGGAGTGTAGGCGTGCGGGCGCGGCCGAGGGGGATTCGCGCGCAGTCTGGCGGTCGCGATCCGGTAGCGTATAGTCTGTTACAAGTAACGCTGATTCTGGAAGTGAAAATGGAAGCTCTCCCTCCGACTGCGGGGCGCGCGAGCGCGTCCCCGCGCGCCTCGCGGCGCGAACGCGAGCGCTCGCTGCGGCGCGAAGACGTGCTCGCGGCCGCGCAGGCGGTCTTCGCCGAGAAGGGCTTCCACGGCGCGCAGATGGGCGAGATCGCCGCGCGCGCGGAGGTCTCGCTCGCGAGCGTGTACCAGCTCGTGAGCTCCAAGGAGGAGCTGTTCCAGTCCGTCATCGAGCGCTGCGCTCGGGCCGTGCGCGCGGAGGTCGAGGCGCGCGTCGCGGCGATCGCCGAGCCCTCGCAGCGGCTGCTCGGCCTGACCGACGCGCTGTTCGCGTGTTTCGAGACCCACGAGGACCTGCTGCGGATCTACACCCACGCGACACACGGGATGCCCTGGCAAGCCCGGCAGGCGCTCGGCGAGGGGCCTCACGAGCTCTTCGCAGAGTTCCGCCGCTATGTAATCGGCGTCGCGCGCGCGGCGCGCGGCCAGGGCGCCTCGCGAGGCCTCGACCCCGAGGCAGTCGCACTCTGCCTGCTCGGCTCGGTCAGCCACGCGGCCGTGCACGCGATCGAGTCCGGCGATCCGCGCGCGCTGAAGACCTTGGCGCCGCGCGTGCGCGCGGTGCTTTCGCGCGCGCTAGGAGATCCAGGAGCCAGCGCGTGAGGCGCAGCGCATCCGCCGGATTCGCCGCATTCGCGCTCGGCGCGGTCGTAGCCGCCGGTTGCGGGGAGTCGCTGCCGCCGGTCGCGACCGCGCCGCCGGCGGCGCCGGTCGCGATCTCGGTTGCGCAGGTCGAGCAGGCCGAGCTGGTCGAGCCCGTGATCGGCACCGGCACGCTCGCGGCCGAGAAGACCACCGACCTCGGCGCGACGGTCTCGGGCATCGTCGAGAGCGTGCACGTGCGCGTCGGCGACCAGGTCGCTGCGGGCGACCCGCTCTTCACGCTGCGCCGGGCGGACTATCAGATCCGCGCGCGCGAGGCCGAGTTCGCGGCGAAGCTCAGCGCCGCCGAGGCCGAGAAGAGCCGGCGCGATCTCGCGCGGATCGAGGAGCTGCAGGGTCGCGGCGTCGCCTCGGACGAGCAGCTCGACTCCGCGCGCACGGGCTTCGAAATCGCCTCCGCGCGGCGCGGCGCAGCCGAGAGCGCGCTCGCGATGGCGCGCCAGAACCTCGCCGACACCGTCGTGCGCGCGCCCTATTCCGGCGCGATCACGCGCCGCTACGTCGACGAGGGCGCGATGCTCTCGTCGCAGATGAACGCGAACCCGGTGATCCAGATCATGAAGACGGATCTGGTGGTCGCGATCGTCCAGATCCCCGAGCTGCAGCTGCCGCGGGTCTCGCTCGGGACGCCCGCGCGCGTCTTCGTCGACGGCGCCGCCCAGAGCTACGACACGAGCGTCGCGGTGCTGAACCCGCGCGTCGACGCCGCGACCCGCGCCTTCGAAGTGCGGCTTCCGATCCCGAACTCGGATCTCGCGCTGCGCCCGGGCCTGTTCGCACGCGCAGAGCTCTTGCCCGCGGCCCGCGCGGCGCTGACGCTGCCGCGCGCTGCGCTGCTCGGCCCCGAGAGCGAGCGCTTCGTGTTCGCGCTGTTGGACGGGCGCGCGGTGCGGCGCGCGGTCCGCGTGCGCGATCTCGACGCGCGTCGGCTCGAGGTGCTCGAGGGCCTCGCCGCGGGCGACTCCGTGCTGCTTGGCCCCAACCTCGGCGCGCTGCATGACGGCAGCGCGGTGTCCGTCGAGCTCGCGAGTGCGCATCGCTGATCTCTGCATCCGGCGTCCGGTGCTCGCGACGATGCTCGTCGGCACGCTGTGCGCGCTCGGCGCAATCTCGCTGCCGCGCCTCGGGGTCGACCTGTTCCCGAAGGTCGATTTCCCCTACGTCGCAGTAACCGCGCTGCTCGAGGGCGCGACGCCGGAGACGATCGAGACCGAAGTCAGCGACGTGCTCGAGGAGCACATCAACACGATCGGGGGCATCGACTCGCTGCGCTCGGTCAGCTCCGAAGGCGTCTCGCAGATCTTCGTCCAGTTCGAGCTCGAGGAGGACATCGAGACCCGGGCGCAGGACGTGCGCGACAAGGTCGCACAGGCGCGGGGCGACCTCCCGCTCGAGGTCGAGCCGCCGATCATCGAGAAGGTCGATCCGGCGGCTGCGCCGATCCTCGCGGTGATGATTTCCGGCCCGCTGCCGATCCGCGAGCTCACGCGTGTGGCCGACGACGTCGTGAAGGAGCGCCTGCAGCGCGTGCCCGGTGTCGGTTCGGTCACGCTGGTCGGCGGACGCGAGCGCGAGGTGCGGATCTGGCTCGATAGCAACCGCCTGCGCAGCTATGCGCTGACCGTAGACGAAGTGATCCAAGCCATCCGCAGCGAGCACGCCGAGGTGCCGGGCGGCCGCCTCGAGGCCGACGCGGGTCGCTCGGAGTTCTCGGTCAAGACCAAGGGCGAGGTCGAGACGGTCCGCGAGTTCGAGAGCATCGCGGTGGCCTTCCGCGACGGCGCTCCGACGCACGTGGGGGACATCGCGAGCGTCGAAGACGGCATGGAAGACGAGCGCTCCTACGCCGAGCTCGATGGCCGGCAGGGAGTGGCGCTCGAGGTGCGGCGTCAGTCCGGGCGCAACCTCGTCGAGACCGCGCGGGCCGTGAAGATCGCGGTTGCGGAGCTCGAGAGCTTCGTGCCCGAAGGGGTCTCGATGGTCGTCACGCGCGACCTCTCGCGCTTCATCGAGGCGCAGACGCGCGACGTCGCGATCGACATCGCACTCGGCGCGCTGCTCGCGGTGCTCGTGACTCTGGCCTTCCTGCGCAGCGTGCGCAGCACCCTGATCGTCGCGATCGCGATTCCGGTCTCGGTCGTCTCGACCTTCTTCCTGTTCTACGCCCTCGACTTCACGCTGAACATGGTCACGCTGATGGCGCTCTCGGTCTCGATCGGCCTCTTGATCGACGACGCGATCGTCGTGCTCGAGGCGATCCACCGCGAGATCGAGGCGGGGGTTCCGCCGCTGCGCGCGGCCTCGACCGGCACGGCGAAGATCGGCCTCGCGGTGGTGGCGGCGACGGCATCGGTGCTGGCCGTATTCCTGCCGATTGCGTTCATGCGCGGAATGATCGGGCGCATGTTCTACCAGTACGGGCTCGCGATCTCGTTCTCGGTCGGAGTCTCGCTGCTGGTTGCCGTCACGCTCACGCCGATGCTCTGCGCGCGCGTGCTGCAGCGGGAGCAGCGCCCCGGCCCGGTGTTCCGCTGGCTCGAGGTTCGCTACGGCGCGCTGGAGCGCGGCTATGGCCGGGTGCTCGAGGTCGCGCTGCGGCATCGCCTCGCGGCGGTGCTGCTGGCGCTGGCTTCGGTGGTCGTCGGGGTCCTCGCGGCGCGTGGCGTCCCACTCGAGTTTTCTTCGAAAGCGGATCGCAGCGAGTTCGAGGGCGTGGTCGAGCTGCCGCTCGGCGTCGGAGTGGTCGAGGCGAAGCAGGTCGCGTCGGAGGTCGGGCGCGCGTTGCGCGAGACGCCCGGCGTCGTGCGCGTGTTCGTGACCGTCGGCGCCGGTGTGCGCAACCGCGTGAACGAGATCTCGGTCTACGCACAGACTTCCCCGAAGCAGGATCGCGACGAGACCCAGTTCGAGATCATGGATCGCGCGCGCGAAGCGGTGCGCGCGGCGGTGCCGAGCGCGCGCCAGCTGGCGATCAACGAGGTCTCCTGGATGTCGGGTGGCGGAACCAGCAACTACAACCTCGAGTACAGCGTCCAGGGGCCCGATCTCGCGACGCTCGAGCGCGTTGCCGCGGAGTGGGTGGCGCAGATGCGTGAAGACCCGCACTTCATCGACGCGAAGTCGAGCTTCGAGCGCGGCCGGCCCGAACTCCAGGTGCTCGTGGATCGCAGGCGCGCGGCGGACCTGGGCGTACCCGTGCGCGCGCTCGCGATGACCGTGCGCGCGCTGGTCGGCGGCGTCGACGTCGCGAGCTTCCAGGACGAGGGCAAGCGCTACGACGTGCGCGTGCGCCTTGCGGAGGATCAGCGCGACGAGCTCGCCGAGCTCGGCCAGGTGCAGGTGCGCAGCGCAGGCGGCCAGCTCGTCGACCTCGCGAACCTGGCAGTGCTGCGGGTCGGCAGCGGCGCGGCCGACATCGAGCGCGAGAGCCGCGGGCGGCGCGTGACCATCGTGGCCAACACGCCGCAGGAACTCGCGCTCGGACTCGCGACCCAGCGCTTCGAAGAGATCGTCGCGTCTGCGCCGCCGCCCTCGGGGTACCGCGGGGAGTGGGAGGGCGCGGCCGAGCGGATGCGCGACTCGGCCGCCGCGGTCGTGATGGGATTCGCGCTCGCGATCCTCGCGCTCTACATCGTGCTCGCGAGCCAGTTCGAGAGCTTCTTGCAGCCGCTCGTGATCATGGTCTCGGCGCCGCTCTCCTTCGTCGGCGCCTTCGCGGCGCTGCGTATCACCGGCACTCCGATGAGCATCTTCGCCCAGATCGGCCTGGTGGCGCTGATGGGGCTGGTGATGAAGAACGGGATCCTGCTCGTCGATCACGCGAACCAGCTGCGCGCGGCCGGCGCCACCGCGCACGACGCAATCCTGCGCGCGGGCCCGGTGCGGCTGCGCCCGGTGCTGATGACGCAGCTCGCGACGATCGCGGGCATGATTCCGGTCGCGCTCGCGGACAGCGACGGCGGGGAGTTCCGGGTTCCGATGGGCGTGCTCGTGATCGGGGGGCTCTTGTCCTCGACCTTTCTGACGCTGCTCGTGGTCCCAGCGATGTACACCTATGCCGATAGTCTCGGCGAGGTCGTGGCGAAGCTGCGCGGCCGCTGGCGCGAGGGGCTGCCGGCCGCTCGCAGCGCGGCGCCTTGAGCGCGCGCGGGATTTCGGAGGCAGGCATGCAGATTCCGTCTCACTCGCTGGCGGGGCGCGTCGCGGTCGTGACCGGCGCCGCGCAGGGCATCGGCAAGGGCATCGCGCTCGGTCTCGCGGCCTACGGCGCCGACGTCGCGCTGGTCGACCGCGAGGCCGCGGGCGCGGAGGCGACCGCCGCGGAGATCCGCGCGCTGGGCCGGCGCGCGCTCGCGCTGCACGGCGACTGCCGCGAGCGCGAGACCTCGCGCCTGCTCGCGGCGCGCGCGCTCGCGGAGCTCGGGCCGATCTCCGTTCTCGTCAACAACGTCGGCGGCAACGTCGGCCGGATCGACTTTCTCTCGAGCGACGAGGCGCAGTGGCAGGCCGCGCTGCAGCAGAACCTGTTTCCGACGCTCTACGCGATCCACGCGATCGTTCCAGAAATGATCTCGCGCGGGATCCGCGGCAGCGTGATCAACGTGTCGACGATCGAGGCCTTTCGCGCGGCGCCGGGCTACGCGGTCTACGCGGCGGCAAAGGCCGGCGTCGTGAACCTCACGAAGACGCTCGCGCTCGAGCTCGGAGAGCGCGGCATCCGCGTGAACGGGATCGCGCCGGACATCACGCCGACGCCGCGGATCCAGCTCGGCGATCCGGAGCAGCAGCAGCGCGCGGGTCGCAGCTTTCCGCTCGCGCGTTTCGGCAGGCCCGAGGACTACGTCGGGACGGCGCTGTATCTCGCCTCGGACCTCTCCGCGTGGATCACCGGGGAGACGCTGCAGGTCGGCGGCGGTACGCTCGCGGCCGCGGGCTGGCTGCGCGATGCGCAGGGCCGCTGGGTCCAGAATTTCCCGGTCTGAGCGCCCGCGCGGCGCGGGCCCTACGCGGGCATCGGAGGAGTCCCCATGCGCACCGATCTCTGTGAGCGGCTCGGCATCGAGTTCCCGATCTTCGCGTTCACGCACTGCCGCGACGTCGTGGCCGCGGTTTCGAATGCCGGGGGCTTCGGCGTGCTCGGCGCCGTCGGCTTCTCGCCGGCGCAGCTCGAAGTCGAGCTCGCGTGGATCGACGAGCACGTCGGCGACCGGCCCTACGGCGTCGACCTCGTGATCCCGAGCAAGTACGAGGGCCAGGCGCTGCACGAGTCGGACCCGGCGAAGCTCGAGGCGCAGCTGCGCGCGCTGATCCCGCCGCAGCACCGCGAGTTCGCGAAGAAGCTGCTCGCCGACCACGGCGTGCCGGAGCTGCCCGAAGGCGAGGACGCGCGCGAGCTGCTCGGCTGGACCGACGCCACGGCCGCGCCGCAGCTCGAGGTGCTGCTCCAGCACCCGAAGGTGCGGCTGGTCGCGAACGCGCTCGGCACGCCGCCGGCCGAGATCATCGAGCAGATCCACCGCAGCGGCCGCCTGGTCGCGGCGCTGTGCGGAAAGCTCCATCAGGCCCGCAAGCACGTGCAGGCCGGCGTCGACATCGTGATCGCGCAGGGCTCCGAGGGCGGCGGCCACACCGGAGAGATCGGAAGCGTCGTGCTGTGGCCGCAGGTGATCGACGCGGTCGCGCCGACGCCGGTGCTGGCCGCCGGCGGCATCGGCTCGGGGCGCCAGATCGCGGCCGCGCTCGCGATGGGCGCGCAGGGCGTCTGGACCGGCTCGCTCTGGCTTACGGTCGAGGAGTCCGAGGCCCCGCCGGCGCAGCTCGACTCGTATCTCCACGCGACCAGCGAGGACACCGTCCGCTCGCGCTCCTACACCGGCAAGCCCTGCCGGATGCTGCGCAACGACTGGACGCAGGCCTGGGAGGCTCCAGAGAACCCGACGCCGCTCGGGATGCCGCTGCAGGGCATGGTCACGATGGAGGCGATCCGCCGCACCAGCCGCTATGCGGGCCCCGAGAGTCAAAAGGTCGCCTTCAATCCGGTCGGGCAGGTGGTCGGGCAGATGAACGAGGTTCTATCGGTGCGCGAGCTGATCTACCAGCTGGTCGATGAATACGCCGAGGCGAGCGATCGCCTCGCGCGGCTGTCCGCGGGCTGAGCGCGACGCTCGAGGAGCCAGAGCGCGCGCGGCTGATAGACTTCGCGCCGCATTCGAGCAAGGGGGGACCGATGGCGCGCTTTCGGCTGATTCCTACCGAGGAGCGTTTCTTCGAGGACTTCGTGCAGCTCGCGGGCGAGCTGCGCAAGGGCGCCGCGCTGCTCGAGGAGATGCTCGCCCCGGTGCATCCGGTCTGGGAAAAGGCCGCAGCGATCAAGGACGTCGAGCACCGCTGCGATCAGCTCACCCACGACGTGATACAGCGCGTGCACCGCACCTTCGTGGTGCCGATCGACCGCGAGGACATCCACGCGCTCACGCGCGCGCTCGACGACGTGATCGACGACATCGACGCCTCGGCGGACATGCTGCGCCTCTACCGCATCGAGCAGGTGCGGCCGGCCGCGCGCGAGTTGGCGCGGCTGATCACCGCCAGCACCGAGCAGGTGCACCGGGGCCTCGTCGCGCTCGAGCAGCGCAAGGGCGTGATCGAGGTCGTGCAGGCGATCAACTTCCTCGAGAGCCAGGCCGACGCGGTCTACCAGGCCGCGGTCGGCGAGCTCTTCGAGGTCGAGCGCGACGCGATCACGATTCTCAAGTGGAAGGAGATCCTCGACATGCTGGAGGGTGCGACCGACCGCTGCAAGGACGTCGCGACGGCCCTCGAGGGCATCTTCGTGAAGCACGCATAGCCGGGCGGGCGCGGCGCGTGGATTCCTCACTCCTGATCGTGATCGGCCTGGTCGCCCTGGCGCTGGTCTTCGATTTCATCAACGGCTTCCACGACGCCGCAAACTCGATCGCGACCGTGGTGTCGACGCGCGTGCTCTCGCCGGGCCAGGCCGTCGCCTGGGCCGCGTTCTTCAATTTCATCGCCGCCTTCGGCTTCGGCACGGCGGTGGCGAAGACGGTCGGCTCCGGCATGATCGATCTCGAGATCGTGACCTTCGCGGTGATCGGTGCGGGATTGATCGGAGCGATCGCCTGGGACCTGATCACGTGGGTCCTCGGGCTGCCTACGAGCTCCTCGCACGCGCTCTTCGGCGGCTATGCGGGTGCGGCGGTCGCCAAGGCCGGCTTCGCCGCGGTGATCGCCTCGGGCTGGACCAAGACGTTGATCTTCATCGTGGTCGCGCCGGCGATCGGACTCAGCGTGGGACTGATCGTGATGGTCGCGCTCTACTGGATCTTCCGGAACGCGCTGCCGCGCCGGATCGACGGCTGGTTCCGCCGCCTCCAGCTCGTCTCCGCGGCCGGCTTCAGCCTGATGCACGGCGCGAACGACGCACAGAAGACGATGGGCATCATCACGGGCGTGCTCGTGACCGGCGGCTATCTGGCGAGCTTCGAGGTGCCCTTCTGGGTCGTGCTCTCGGCCCACGCGGCAATCGGGCTCGGCACGCTCTCGGGCGGCTGGCGCATCATCCACACCATGGGCAATCGGATCACGAAGCTGGAGCCGGTCTCGGGCTTTGCCGCGGAGACGGGCGCGGCCGTCGCGATCTACATCGCGACCGCAATGGGCGTCGGCATCAGCACCACGCACACGATCACCGGTGCGATCGTCGGAGTGGGGGCGACGCGCCGCGTGTCGGCAGTGCGCTGGGGCCTCGCGGCCCAGATCGTCTGGGCCTGGGTGCTGACGATCCCGGCCGCGGCCGCGATCGGGGCGCTCAGCTTCTGGCTGCTCGCGCTGCTCGGCGCCTAGTGAATCCCGAGTTCCGCTAGTTCTGGTGCTAGCCCGGAGGGCGGGTGGGCCGCTCCCGGACCGGGACCCGCAAGGCCCGGCGCGCAGCGAGGCGCAGCCGAGCGAAGCGGGGTGGTCCGGGCTGCGCCCGGACCGGGACCACAAGGCTAGAGCTCGATCTGCGCGCCGAGCTCCACGACGCGGTTCGGCGGGATGCGGAAGAACGAGGTCGCGTTCTGCGCGTTGCGCGACATGAACGCGAACAGCATCTCGCGCCAGCGCGCCATCCCAGAATGGCCCGACGGGATCACCTTCTCGTGCCCGAGGAAGAAGCTGGTGCGCTCGAGCTCGATCGGCAGCTCCGGTGAGCGGATGCGGTCGAGCAGCGCCGGCACGTTCGGAACCTCCATGAAGCCGTGGCGCGCGATCACGCGAAACATGCCCTGACCGAGTGGATTGACGCTCAGGCGCTCCGAGCGCGACACGTAGGGCACGTCTTCGGTCACCAGGGTCAGGAAGATCGCCTTCTCGTGCATCACCTGGTTGTGCTTGATGTTGTGCAGCAGCGCGTGGGGCGTTCCGCTCGGATCGCCGGTCATGAACACCGCGGTGCCCGGAACGCGGTGCAGCTTGCTGGTTTCGAGGTCGGGCAGGAAGAGCTCGAGCGGCAGCGAGATCTCCTCGAGCCGCGCGGCCATCACGCGGCGGCCGCGTTTCCAGGTGCTCATCAGCGAGAAGACGACGCCGGCGATCGCGAGCGCGATCCAGCCGCCCTGGGTCAGCTTCAGCAGGTTCGAGGCGAAGAAGGCGAGGTCGATCGGGAGCAGGGCTGCGCCGAGCGCGATCGCCCTGCGGCGCCAGCCCCAGCGGCGCCAGGCCACGAGGCACAGCAGCACGCTCGTGATCAGCATCGTCGTCGTGACGGCCATGCCGTAGGCCGCCGCGAGATTCGCCGAAGATCCGAAGCTCAACACCAACGCGCAGGCGGCCAGCATCAGCACCCAGTTCACCGGGCCGACGTAGATCTGGCCGCTCTCCTGCGCCGAGGTGTGGGTCACGGGCAGGCGCGGGCTGTAGCCGAGCTGGATCGCCTGGTGGGTCAGCGAGAACGCGCCGGAGATCAACGCCTGGGACGCGATCACGGTCGCGGCGGTCGCCAGTGCGACCAGCGGCGCGAGCGCCCAGGAGGGCGCGAGCAGGTAGAAGGGGTTCTCGGCGACCGAGGGCTCGTGCAGCAGCAGTGCGCCCTGCCCGAAGTAGTTGAGCACGAGGCCCGGCAGCACCAGCCCGAACCAGGCGATGCGGATCGGGCGGCGGCCGAAATGGCCCATGTCGGCGTAGAGCGCCTCGCCGCCGGTGACGACCAGGAATACCGAGGCCAACACCACGAAGCCGTGCATCCCGTTGTGCACGAAGAACTGCAGCGCGTGCCAGGGGGCCAGCGCCGCGAGGACTTCCGGTGCGCGCGCGATGCCGCCGATGCCCAAGACCGCCAGCGCGCTGAACCAGACGACCATCACGGGGCCGAAGAGTCGGCCCATCGGGCCGGTGCCACGCCGCTGCAGCGCGAAGAGACCGACCAGGATCAGCACCGTCAACGGGACGACGATCGGCCGCAGCGCAGGCACGGCCACTTCGAGGCCCTCGACCGCGGAGAGCACCGAGATCGCCGGGGTGAGCATGCCGTCGCCGTAGAGCAGCGAGGCTCCGAAGACGCCGAGCAGCGCCAGCCACCACACGTGTTCCCGAGGCGAGACGTCGCGCGGCACCACGAGCGCGACCAGCGCGAGGATCCCGCCCTCGCCCTGGTTGTCGGCGCGCAACACGAACATCAGATACTTGACCGAGATCACCGCGATCAGGGACCAGAACACCAGCGACAGCACCCCGAGCACGTTCGCGGGTGTCGGCTCGACCGCGTAGTGGCCGTGGAAGCACTCGCGCAGCGCGTAGAGCGGGCTGGTGCCGATGTCGCCGTAGACGACGCCGAGGGCGCCGAGGCTGAGCGTCCGCAAATACTTCCCGCGCGGGTCCGCGGCCTGGCTCTCATTCGTACTCACACCACCACCGGGAACGCGCCCCCACGCGCGGCGGCAGACTCTAGCCCGCTTTTCTCATCAGCTCCGCACCTGATCGGGGGCGGGAAATCTCGGACACAAAACGGGCTCGACGCAGCGGGGACGGGGCGGGCGAGTGGAGGCGGCGGCGTGCAGCGGCGCGAGCTTCGCGCCACACGCGCCCGCAAGCGATCTACCTGGCATTGGGGCTAGTCCGGCGGGTCCCGGGCCGGGAGCGGCCCGGCGCTCCTGCTCGCCTTTGGCTCGCTGCGCGCCGAGGCGGCTCGCTCCGCGCTCGCGCTCGGCTCGCGAAGTGCGCGCAGCCCGTGTGCGCTCAGAGCGAGGCGAAGCGCAGGCGCAGCGCGTTCGCGATCACCGAGAGCGAGGACAAACTCATCGCGGCGGCTGCGAGCATCGGGGAGAGCAGCGCTCCGGTCAGCGGATACAGCGCGCCGGCCGCGACCGGGATCGCCAGCGCGTTGTAGGCGAAGGCCAACCACAGATTCTGGCGCAGGTTGCGCCGCGTGTGGCGCGCGAGGCGCCGTGCGCGCAGCAGCCCCGCGAGCTCGCCGCGGACCAGCGTCACCGCGGCGGCTTCGAGAGCGACGTCGGTGCCGGTGCCCATCGCGATGCCGACCTCGGCTTGCGCGAGCGCGGGTGCGTCGTTGACGCCGTCGCCGGCCATCGCGACGCGCGCGCCGTGGCGCTGCAGCTCGGCGACGAGCTCGGCCTTGCCCTCCGGCGAGAGCTGCGCGCGCAGCTCCTGGATGCCGAGCGCGCGCGCGACCGCGCGCGCGGTGTCGAGGTGATCGCCAGTCGCCATGACGACTCGCACGCCCTCGGCGCGCAGCGCCGCGAGCAGCTCCGCGGCGCCTTCGCGCAGTGGATCGGCGACACCGATCAGCCCGAGCAGGCGCGTCCCGCGCGCGACCAGCACGACGCTCTCGCCGCGCGCGCGCAGCGCGGCGGCTTCCTCGTCGAGACCTCCGAGCGCGACCCCCTGGCGCGCGAGGTAGGCCTCGCTGCCGAGCGCGGCAGCGAGGCCCGCGACCCGGCCGCGCACGCCGGCGCCGGGCTCGGAGGCGAAGTCGCTGCAGGCGGGAGCCGCGTGGCCCCGCTCGCGCGCGGCATCCAGGATCGCCTCGGCCAGCGGATGCTCGCTGTTGCGCTCGAGCGCGGCCGCGACCGAGAGCAGCTCGGGCTCGTCGATGCCTTCCGCGCTGACGATCGTCGCCACGCGCGCGCGTCCGAGGGTCAGCGTGCCGGTCTTGTCGATCACGAGCGTGTCGATCTGCGACAGGCGCTCGAGCGCGGCGGCGTCGCGGAATAGCACGCCGGCGCGCGCGCCGCGCCCCATCGCGACCGTGATCGACATCGGCGTCGCGAGCCCGAGGGCGCAGGGGCAGGCGATGATCAGGACCGAGACCGCCGACAGCAGCGCAAAGGAGAACGCGGGAGGCGGGCCGAAGCTGGCCCAGGCGATCGCTGCAGCGGCGGCGATCGCGAGCACGGCGGGCACGAAGATCGCCGCGACGCGATCGGCAGCGGCCTGGACCGGCGCGCGGCTGCGCTGCGCAACGGCGACCCGCGCGACGATCCTCGCCAGCAGCGTCTCGGAGCCGACGCGCCGCGCCTGCATCACGAGTGCGCCGCGGCCGTTCAGGGTTCCGCCCGCGAGCTCCGCACCGGGGCGCTTCTCGACCGGCAGCGCCTCGCCGGAGAGCATCGATTCGTCGACCGCGCTGGCGCCCTCGAGGACGATGCCGTCGACGGGAATCCGCTCGCCGGGGCGCACGCGCAGGCGGTCGCCGGGACGCAGCTCCGCGAGCGGGACTTCGCGTTCGCTGGCGTCGTCTTCGATGCGCAGCGCGTGTTCGGGCGCGAGTGCCAAGAGCGCGCGCAGCGCGTCACCGGTGCGCTCGCGCGCGCGCAGCTCCAGCACCTGCCCGACCAACACCAGCGTGACGATGCTCGCGGCCGCCTCGAAGAACACGGGCACCTGGCCGGAGGGATCGCGGAACGCGTCCGGAAACAGGTGGGGCGCCAGGGTCGCGGCGACGCTCTGCAGTGCGGCGGCTCCGGTGCCGAGTGCGATCAGCGCGAACATGTTGAGGCGGCCCGACGCGAAGGAGGCCGCGCCGCGCAGGAAGAAGGGCCAGCCGCCGTAGAGCACGACCGGCAGCGCGAGCCCGAGCTGCAGCCAGCGCTGCACAGCCGGGGAGACCAGGCGGCCGAGCGCGGAATCTGCGCCCATGCCGCCCATCGAGAGCGCGAAGAGCGGGGCGCTGCACAGGGCTGCGACGAGCAGTCGGCGCTGCAGCTCGAGCCGCTCCGCACTCGGCTCGCTGTGGCTGCTGGGCTGCACCGCTTCGAGCGCCATGCCGCACTCGGGGCAGCTGCCCGGTACGGGCCTCACGACCGCCGGGTGCATCGGGCAGCTGTAGTGGCTGCCGGGTGGCGCCGCGGGGGCGGGCGGGGCGACAGCGCCGCCGTGACAGCAGGGGGCGGCCGAAGCCGTCGGCGCGAACGAGCTGGCGCCGGCCCCGGCGGCGTGAGTGTGTGCCGCGTGCGCGGGCGTCGCTTCGCGGGCGTCTCGCGCGCCGCTCATCGGGGCTCCGCTGCGCGGGGCGGCACAGGGCGACTAAGGTCTGCGCCGCGATGCCCGACACCGAGCTGATCCTGATCCGCCACGCGCAGTCCGAGCTGAATGCGGCTCGCCGCTGGCAGGGCCTCGCCGACTCCCCGCTCTCGGAGCTGGGTCGGCAGCAAGTACAGGCGCTCGCGTGCGAGCTCGCGGCGGAGCGCTTCGATGCCGTCGTGAGCAGCCCGCTCGCGCGCGCGGTCGCGACGGCCGAGCCGCTCGCGCTGCCGCGCGGCCTCGCGCTCGAGCTCGAGCCGGCGCTGCGCGAGCTGGACGTCGGGCAATGGGGTGGACTCTCTCGGGACGAGATCGGGCGGCGCTGGCCGGAGGCCCTCGCGCGCTTCGACGCGGAGGATCCGGACGCGCGCGCCCCGGGAGGGGAGTCGCGGCGCGAGATCGGACGGCGCGTCGGGCGCGCGATCGCGTTCCTGGTGGAGCGCCATGCGGGCCGGAGCGTTGCCGTGGTGACCCATCTCGGTGTCATCCTCGCGCTGATCCCGGGCCTGCGGCTCGCAAACACCCAGCAGCACAGGATCGCCGCCCGCGATCTCGAGCTCTCCGCCCTCTGCGAGCACGGGGTCGCCCTGCCGCGCGGGCTGAAGCCCCTCGCCGCGGGGACAAGCTAGCAAGCCGCTTCGGCGCGCAGCGAGGCGAAGCCGAGCGGAGAGCGGGTGGGACCGGGCCGTTCCCGGACCGGGACCCGCAAGGCCTGCGCCCTGCGGCCTCAGGCGGACTCGGCCTCGATTTCTCCCTGCCAGACCCGCCGCAGCAGCAGCAACAGCAGCACGGCGGCGGCTGCGCCGCAGAGATCCAGCGCGACGTCCCAGAGCGAGCCCGTGCGCGCGAGGCTCAGGCTCTGGCGCGTCTCGTCGATGCTCGAGACCGCGAGTGCGAGCAGCAGCGACAGCGCGGCCACGCGCTGCGCGGTGCTCTCGAGCGTCAGCCACAGCGCGCGGAACGAGAGCAGCCCGAGAGCCGCGTACTCGCTGAAATGCGCGGCCTTGCGCACGAAGTGGTGCAGGCGCAGCAGCGTTGCGCCGTGGAGCTCTGGAAACAGCCAGTGCAGCAGCGGCAGCAGGAAGCTCCCGGTCGTGTCGGCCGAGAAGTCGTCGCCCGAGAGGATCCAGATCGTCGCGGTGCAGGCCGCGACCAGAGCCCAGGCCGCGGCCCGCCCCTGGAAGACTTTCGGCAGCGGCATGCGTCAGCCGGCCGGCTGTGCGAGCCGACCGACGACCCGCTGCGTCTGGGCTCGCGCCGCGAGGCATTCGGAGCTCGCGCCGGAGCTCTCCTCGCAGCGCAGCCAGAGCCTGGCCAGCACATCGCGCGAGAAGGGCGCCGCGTGGAAGTAGTAGGCCACGAAGTGCTCGCTGCTGCGGCGCGCGAGGTCGAGGATCGCGGGCTCGCTGCCCGCCGCAGCCGCCGCGGGCGGCGGCTGCGGCCCGCCGAAGAGCGGGACCAGCCGAGCGATCTCCGCGAGCGGTGTGGTCGCCGCGAGCAGCGGATTGCCGCGCAGCGCGCGCAGCACGCCGTCGCGCGCTGCGGAGGCGGGCGTGCGCGCGGACCACTCGGCCAGCAGCGCGACGCACTCGCGCGGGCGGTGGCTGCAGAGCTCGAGCGCGGCCAGGGAGAGCTCGGCTTCCGGGATCGCGCCGCCCTGCCGCGCGGCATGCCGGCGCAGCAGCGAATTCGCGCGGCCGACCTCGGCGGCCGCTGCGCCGAGCGTCGGCGGGATGCGCGCCTCCTTGCCCTCGAAGAACGCGCGCGCGGCGAGGAAGTTGAGGCGCGGGTGCAGCAGCGTCTGGACCTCGCCCTCGAGCGCCGCCGCGTGCAGCACGCCGAGCGGCAGCAGCTCGTGCGCGAGCAGCGCGGGGAAGCTGCGGATGCGGCTGCGCGCGAGGCCCGCCGCGAAGCCCGGCTCGGCCGCGCGGGCGCGCAGGCGCTCGACGTCGAGCGCGCGCGAGGCGTCGCGGAAGCCGAGCAGGATCAGGTCGGGCCCTCCCGCGTACCAGACGGCTACCTCCGAGAACACCTGCGCGTAGGTGCGCAGCACCAGCGCGACCGCCGCTTCGTCGATCTCGTAGGTGTGCATCCACTGCGCGTAGACGCCGCCCGGCGTGAGGTGGTCCCGCGCGACCCCGAGGAACTCGCGCGAGAAGAGCTGCTCGACGCCGAGCATCCATGGATTGCTCGGCTCGGAGGCGATCACGTCGAAGTGCTCGTCGCTGCGGATCAGGCTGCGGTACGCGTCCGCGTGCACGATCTCGACCGACGGACGCTGCGAGGCGCCGAGATTCGCGTAGTCGAAAAAGGGCGCCGCGCGGATCACGCCGCGCGAGATCTCTGCGACGCGCACGCGCTGCATCCCGGGCAGCGCCGCGAGCTCGCCGACGGTCACGCCGAGCCCGTAGCCGATCACGAAGCTGCTCGTCGTCTGCTCGGCGAAGAGCGCGGGCAACAGGCCCGCGAGCGCCATCGTCGGATAGTCGGCCCAGGTCGTGCCGTCGGATTTTCCGTTCGACACCACCGCGCGGTCGGGGCGTCCTTCCTTCTCGCCGTACTCCTGGACCGCGATCGACGCGACCGGGTCGTCTTCGTAGAAGAGCTCCGTGGGATTGCGCCGGCTCGCGAAGAAGCGCTCGGGCCCTTCGAAGCTGTGGGGCAGGGGGCTGCGCATCCGGAACAGCCCCGCGGCGAGCCGCTGCGTCGACCAATTCGGCAGGCTCACGCTGAGGCCTAGCGCCGCGCAGAAGGCCGTCGCCGCAGCCAGGCGCGCGCTCGCAGCGGGCAGCGTGTGCAGCGTCGCGAGCGCGGCCGCAGCGGCGATCGCAGCGAGCGCCACACGCATCACGTCCTCGAGCGAGAGCAGGTACAGCAGCGCGTAGCCGCCGAGCAGCGCGCCCAGCAGCGAGCCGACCGTGTTCCAGCTGTAGAGACGGCCCGCGACGTCGCCGAGCTCTCCGGCCTCGCCGCGCAGCGCGTGGAAGAGCAGCGGCAGGATCGCGCCCGACAGGATCACGGCCGGGCCGATCGCGAGCAGCACCAGCCCGAAGGCCGAGAGGTAGTAGGGATAGAAGGCCGCGGATTCGTCGCGGAACAGCGCGCGCAGCGCGTGTGCCCAGTACGGGGCGCCGTCGAGCTCCGTGAAGAGCAGCGCCAGCAGCGCGAAGAGCAGCCACAGATCGAGCGGCAGCAGCGCGCGCGGGATCCGCGCGCCCAGCGCCGAGACGCCGTAGCTGCCGAGCGCGATGCAGAGCACGAAGCAGGCGACGACCATCGAGAAGGTGAATTGCGACGCGCCGAAGGAGAGCGCGCCCAGCCGCACGAGCACGGTCTGCAGCGTCATCATCGCGAAGCCCGCCAGACACGCGATCGCGGCCGGGATATAGGCGGCGCCGGGGCGCGGCGGGCCCGCAGCGGGCGCCGCTGCGCGCTCTTCGGCGGGGAGTTCGCGGCCGCCGCGTGCGAGCAGCAGGAACGCGGCCCCGGCCACCAGATTCACGGCTGCCATCGCGCGCAGCGCGCCGACGAGACCCAGCGCCGGCACGATCCAGAAGCCCGCGGCGAGTGCGCCGACGAAGGCGCCCGTCGTGTTGGTGGCGTAGATCAGCGCGTGCACGCGCGTCGCGTCGCGGATCGAACGCGAGAGCGCCTGGGTGAGCATCGGTATCGTGCCGCCCATCATCACCGCGGGCGGGCCGATCAAGAGCGCGCTGAGCAGCACGTCGACCGCGAAGCCGAGGCCGCCGCCAGCCTGCGGGAGCCAGCCCGAGAGCGCCTGCAGCGCCCGGAACAGCAGGGGGAAGCCCAGGGCCCAGAGGCCGATCGAAGCCTCGAGGATCCCGTAGGCGCGCAGCAGCGGCAGCGCACCGGCGCCGGACGCGGCGCGCGCGGTCAGGCGCCCCGTCACCACGCCCCAGAGCCAATAGCCGAGGCTCATGCCGCCGAGGAACAGCGCGAGCACGGCCGCGGTCGCTTCGGCGTGGGAGCCGAGCAGCGTCGCGAGCGCCTTCTCCCAGGTGATCTCGTAGACGAGCCCGCTGATTCCGGTCAGGAAGGTCAGCAGCAGTGCCAGGGGGCGCGCGAAGCGAGACAAACGACCTCCGGGGGCGGAACTCGAAGCATAGCGACCAGGTATCCTGTGCCGGCGTGGGGGAGCTGCGCATCGGCCTCGTGTACGACCTGCTCGGCAGCTATCCCGCCGCTGCGGGCGATCCGCCGGATGCCGACGCCGAGTTCGAGCCCGAAGCGACGCTGCTGCTGCTCGAGGCCGCGCTGCGCGAGCTCGGGCACCAGCCGATCCGGCTCGGAAATCCGCACGCGCTGCTCGCGCGCTGCGCGCGCGGCGAGCAGCTCGGGGTTGCGGCGGTGCTCTCGATCGCCGAGGGCTTCGGCAGCCGGAACCGGGAGGCCTGGGCCCCGATCCTGCTCGAGCTCGCCGGCGTGCCCTGCCTCGGTTCGGATGCGCTGAGCCTGTCTGCGAGCCTCGACAAGTCCTGGGCGCGCGAGCGCGTCGCGCTGGCCGGCGTGCCGGTTCCGTGGCAGTGTTCGCTGCACTCGGTTGTGGAGCTGGATTCCCTCGCGATTCCAGTGCCTTTCCCGCTCTTCGTGAAACCGCGTTGGGAAGGAACGGCCAAGGGCATCCGCGCGACTTCGAAAGTCGCGGACGCAGCAGCGCTCGCGGGCGAGGTCGCGCGCGTGTTGCGCGACTATCGCCAGCCCGCGCTGGTGGAGGCCTTCCTGCCGGGTCCCGAATACACCGCGACCGTGATCGGCCACGCGCCGCCGCGCGTGCTGCCGGTGCTGCAGCGGGCGCTCGAGCGCCGCACCGGCATCGGGCTGCACGCGCTCGAGCGGCATGCGGCAGCCGGAGAATCGCTGGCGTTCGAGCTGCCGGGCGCGCTGTCGCCGGAGCTCGAGGCCGAGCTCGAGAAGCTCGCGCTGCGCGCGTTCGCGGCGCTCGAGTGCCTCGACTTCGCGCGCGTCGACTTCCGCCTCGACGCGCAGCAGCGCCCGCACTTCCTCGAGATCAACCCGCTGCCGACCTTCGCGGCGGACGGCTGCTTCGGAATCCTCGCGGAGCTCGCGGGCCAGCGCAGCGAAGCGCTGCTGGCCGAGGTCTTCGCAGCGGCCCTCGCGCGCCTGGGGCTCAGGTGAGCGCCAGCGCGCGGCGCGCGCCGGGCTGGACCGACTGGACCTGGCAGATGCAGCAGCGCATCCGCACGCCCGAGGCGCTGGCCGAGTGGATCGAGCCGACCGCCGACGAACGGGCGGCGATCGCAAAGCTGGCGCAGCACTTCCACTTCGTGATCACGCCCTACTACGCCTCGCTGATGGATCCGCGGGATCCGGCCTGCCCGATCCGGCGCCAGGTCGTGCCGCAGCTGGCCGAGCTCGAAGATCCGGCCGGCCTGCCGGACCCGCTGCGCGAGGTCGAGCACTCGCCGGTCAAGAACGTGATCCGCGTCTACCCGGACCGGATCGCATTCTGCGTGAACAACGACTGCGCGCTCTACTGCCGCTTCTGCCTGCGCAAGCGCATGGTCGGCGACGCCGAGTGGAGCATGAAGAAGCGCGAGCTCGAGGTCGCGCTCGATTGGATCCGCCGCACGCCCGAGATCCGGGACGTGCTGCTGACGGGGGGCGACCCGCTGGTCTTTTCGGACGAGCGCCTCGAGTGGCTGCTGGCGGAGCTGCGCCGGATCCCGCACGTCGAGCTGATCCGGCTCGGCACGCGGCTGCCGGTCACCTTGCCCTTCCGGGTCACCGATGCGCTGTGCCGGATGCTCGAGCGCTACCACCCGATCTGGCTCAACACGCATTTCAACCACCCGCGCGAGCTCACGCCCGAGGCGGCGCAGGCCTGCGACCGGCTCAGCCGCGCGGGCATCCCGATCGGCAACCAGAGCGTGCTGCTGCGCGGCGTCAATGACGACGCCCTGACGCTGAAGCAGCTCGGCGAAGGGCTGGTGCGGATGCGCGTGCGCCCCTACTACTGCTACCAGGCGCAGCTGCTCGAAGGCACGGCGCACTTCCGCGTGCCGATCGAGCGCGGCCTCGAGCTGTTCCGCGGCCTGCGCGGGCGCACCAGCGGCTTCGCGATCCCGCTCTTTGTCCTCGACACGCCCTACGGCAAGGTGCCGCTCACCCACAGCAGCGTGCGCGGCCGCGAGGGCGAAGACGTGCTGGTCGAGAGCTGGGACGGCCGCGTCTGGCGCGAGCACAATCCACTCGAGGACGCGGGCGGCGCGTGAGCGGCGCTCCCGAGCTCGAGGTCGCGCCGGCGGGAGCGCGCGCGCGCAGCAGCGGCGTCGCGGGCGCCGCGCTGCTGCTCGCCGGCAGCGTGCTGCTCTCGCGCCTGCTCGGCTTCGTGCGCGAGATGGTGATCGCCGCGCAGCTCGGCAGCTCCGCGCAGACCGACGCGTTTCGCGCGGCCTTCCAGATCCCGGACATGCTGAACTACTTCCTCGCCGGCGGCGCGCTCTCGGCCGCGCTGATTCCGCACTACACGCGCACGCGCGAGCAGCGCGGGCTCGCCGCGGCCGAAGACCTGCTCGCGGTCGTGCTGGGCGGTGTCGGAACGGGGGTCGCGTGTGCGACCGCGCTGCTCTGGTGGCAGACGCCGCGCCTGGTCGCGCTGCTGTTTGCGGGCTTCGCGCCGGAGACCCAGGCGCTGACCTCGACGCTGACGCGGATCGTGCTGCCCGCGCAGTTCTTCTTCATCACCGGCGCGATCGTGCGCGCGGCGCTGATGTCCCACGGCCGCTTCACGAGCCAGGCGCTCGCGCCGCTGGTCTACAACGCCGCGATGATCCTCGGCGGCATCGCTGTCGGCGGGCAATTCTCATCCCACGGCTTCGCCTGGGGAGCGCTCGCGGGAGCGCTGCTCGGGAACCTGTTGCTGTCGTGGTTCGAGGGGATCCGCTTCCTGCCGCTGCGGCTGCGCTTCAGGGTCGCGCTGCGCGACCCTGGCTTGCGCGAGTATCTGGGGCTCGCATTGCCGCTGATGCTCGGCGTCTCGCTCGCGACGCTCGACGAGTGGTACGACCGCTTCTTCGGCAGCCGCCTCGGACCCGGCGTCGTGTCCGATCTCGCGTTCGCGCGCTTCCTGTTGCAGGCGCCAGTCGCGGTCATCGGCAGCGCGCTCGCAACGGCGGCGCTGCCGAGGCTCGCGGAGCTGCACAGCACGGGGCGCCCGCAGGAGCTCGACCGCGTGCTCGAGCGCGCGCTGCGCGCGGCGCTCGGCCTCTCGGTGCTCTGCAGCGCGGGAGCGCTCGCGCTCGGCGAGCCGCTGGTCGCGGTGCTCTACCAGCGCGGCGCGTTCGCGCCCGCAGACACGCTGCGGGTCGCTGCGCTGCTCGCGGTCTTCGCGCTCGCGATTCCGGGCTGGATCGCCCAGCAGGTCGCCGTGCGCGGGTTCTACGCGCGCAGCGACATGTGGCGCCCGATGCTGCTCGGCAGCGCGGTCGCGCTGCTCGCGCTGCCGCTCTACCAGGCGCTCGGCGCGCGCTTCGGCGCGCGCGGTCTCGCGGGCGCGGGAGCGATCGCGATGAGCGCGAACGCATTCGCAACGCTCGTCTGGCTGCGCCTGCGGCACGGCGGGCCGAAGCTCGGTGCAGGCGTCTCGGCGCTGCTGCGCGCCGTGCCGCCCGCCGCGCTCGCGGCGGCGGCCGGATGGCTCGCGATCGAGGAGCTCGCCAGCCTCCGCGCTCCGCTGCGGCTCGCGGCGGGCGCCGCGGCCTTCGGGCTGGTCGCGCTGGCGGCGGTGCTCGGCTTCGGCGATCCGCAGCTTCGCGCGGCGGTGCTGCAGCTCCTGCGCGGCGCCACGCGCCGCCTGCGTCGCACGCGCGTATAGTGCCGGGGCGGGCGTCGGGCTACAGTCGCTCGGGGCGCGTAGCTCAATTGGCAGAGCAAGGGACTCTTAATCCCTAGGTTCGGGGTTCAAGTCCCCGCGCGCTCACCAGCTCTGCCCGACGTTGTTTGGATGCGCGCGGCGGGATCCGCCGGGGTGGCGGAATTGGCAGACGCGGTGGCCTTAGGAGCCACTGCCCGCGAGGGCATGCAGGTTCGAGTCCTGTCCCCGGCACCGGCAACGCCCCCGCGCTCCGCCACAAGCTGCTCCGGGCCGCTCGCGTGAGCCCGCGGAGGAAATCCGGTTCATGCCGCAGTCCCATCCCCACGGCGACCACGACCATGATCACGACCATGCCCACGATCGCGATCACGCGCACGGCGAGGGCAGCGGCGTCCGGCTGATCGCGAGCACGGCCGAGAGCGCGGTGCGTCACCGCGTCGAGGTCGAGGTGGAGCTGCGGCAGGTCGATCGCGCACTCGAGCGCGCGTACCGCGATCTCGCGCGGCAGGTCCGGGTTCCCGGCTTCCGACCCGGCAAGGCGCCGCGCTCGGTGCTCGAGCGAATCTACGGGGCGTCGGTGTCGGAGCAGGTCGAGCGCCAGCTGGTCGGCGGCAGCCTCTCCGACGCGCTCGAGCTCGCGGGCCTCGAAGCGGTCGCGGAGCCGGATGTCGACGCGCCGGCGCCGCAGCCCGGCACGGCCTTCCGGTACCAGGCCTGGGTGGAGGTCCGCCCCGCGATCGAGCTTCCCGTGCTCGAGGGGCTGCCCGGCCGGCGCCCGAAGGTCGAGGTCGCAGACGAGGAGGTCCAGCGCGAGCTCGAGGCGCTGCGGCTGCGGCACGCGCCTCTGATCGAGGAATCGGAGGGCACGCGCGCGGCGCGCGGTCACGTGATCGTGATCGACTTCCAGGGAAGCATCGAAGGCGTGCCCTTCGAGGGAGGCGTCGGAACGGACGTCGAGGTCGAGCTCGGCGCCGGCCGCCTGGTGCCCGGCTTCGAAGACCAGCTCGAAGGCGCCGTGTCCGGGGAGCAGCGCGAGCTGCGAATCCAATTTCCCGAGGACTACGCGAGCTCGGAGCTCGCGGGCCGCGAGGCCCGCTTCGCCACGCGCGTCAGCGCGATCAAGCGGCGCGAGCTCCCGGCGCTCGATGACGAGTTCGCGAAGGACCTCGGAGACTTCGAAACCTTCGACGATCTGCGCGCGCGGATCCGGGGCGATCTGGTGTCGATGCGCGAGCGAGCGGCCCGCGCGGAACTGCATCGCAGCCTGCTCGACGCGCTGCTCGAGCGCACGAGTTTCGAGATCCCGAAGAGCCTGGTCGAGCGTCAGCTCGAGCAGCGGCTGCGCAGCGCGCGCCAGCGGCTCGAGGCGTCGGTCGAGGATCGGCGTGCGATCGATTCCCAGCTCATGCGCTGGCGCGAGGAGTGGCGGCAGCCCGCGGAGCGCGAAGTGCGCGAGATGCTGCTGCTGGAGGCGGTCGCGCGCGCGCAGTCGTTTGCGTCGGACGAGGGCGAGGTCGCGGCGCGCATCCAGCAGATGGCCGAGGCCCAGGGCGTAGCGCCGTCCGTGTTGCGGGAGGCCTACAGCGAAGACGCGCTCGAACGCATCGTGCGCTCCCAGCTGGCGGACGAGAAGGCGCTTGAATTCCTCGTCTCGCGGGCTAAGGTCGAAGAAACGGCGGGCACTTAGAGCCTCCTCTGCAGCTTCCGCGAGAGCTTTCGTCGCTGCTCCAAGCGCAGTTCTGTGTGCCATCGGTGGGAGCGAATTGCGTTTTCTGCAGCAGGCGGGGCTCGGCTCTTCGAGAGCCATCCGTCGTCTGCCAGCCGATCGGCGCTACCCTGGAGTGCGAAGGAAACGCCCCGGTGCGTTTGGCTGAGTCTGTTCGGCTGAGTCTGTTCGTTTGAGTCTGTTCGTTTGAGTCGGTGGGGGGGCCCGTCCGACCGCAGAGGATCGATTCAGGCGCACTCGCTGCCGGAGCGAGAGCTGCGCGCCGGAGAGTCATGCCGCTGATCCCTTTCGTGATCGAGCAGAGTCAGCGCGGTGAGCGCGCCTTCGACATCTACTCGCGTCTGCTGCGAGACCGCGTGGTCTTCCTCGGCACCGCGATCGACGACGAGGTCTCGAACCTCGTGATCGCACAGCTGCTGTTCCTCGAGGCCGAGGATGCAGAGAAGGACATCCATCTCTACATCAACTCGCCCGGCGGCTCGGTCACCGCGGGCCTCGCGATCTACGACACGATGCAATACATCCGCCCGGATGTGAGCACGATCTGCATGGGGCAGGCCGCATCGATGGCCGCCTGGCTGCTAGCTGCGGGGGCTCGGGGCAAGCGCCTCGCGCTGCCGAACTCCCAGGTGATGATCCACCAGCCAATGGGCGGCGTCCGTGGCCAGGCCAGCGAGATCGAGATCCACGCGCGGGAAATCCTGAAGCTGCGCGCGCGGATGAACCAGATGCTTGCGGGGATGACCGGCAAGACCGAGGAGCAGATCTCCCGCGATACGGAACGCGACTACCACTTAACTGGAGAAGAGGCCCGCGAGTATGGTCTGATAGACAGAGTCGTGGCACAGCGGGAGTCGAATGCCCCGCGGGTGAGCCGGACCCTGGAACGCACCGGCGAGCGCGGCCGGAAGGATGGCAGAGGAGACGAGAAGTGAAGAAGCGGGACGACGACGCGAACCTCTCCTGCTCGTTTTGCGGCAAGAGCCAGCGAGAGGTCAAGAAGCTCATCGCGGGCCCGACCGTCTACATCTGCGACGAGTGCATCGAGCTCTGCAACGACATCATCGCCGAGGAGTACGGCACCGAGGAGGGCGCCCCCTCGGCTTCGCGCGTGCCGAAGCCGAAGGAGATCAAGTCCGCGCTCGACGAATACGTGATCGGCCAGGAGCAGGCCAAGAAGACGCTCGCGGTCGCGGTGCACAACCACTACCGGCGCATCGAGAGCCAGACGATCGTCGGCGAAGTCGAGCTCCAGAAGGCGAACATCCTGCTGCTAGGTCCGACCGGCTCGGGCAAGACGCTGCTCGCCCAGACGCTCGCGCGCATCCTCGATGTTCCCTTTACGATCGCGGACGCGACGACGCTGACCGAAGCCGGTTACGTCGGCGAAGACGTCGAGAACATCATCCTGAATCTGCTGCAGGCGGCGAACTACGACGTCGATCGCACGCAGCGCGGCATCATCTACATCGATGAGATCGACAAGATCGCGCGCAAGAGCGAGAACCCGTCGATCACCCGAGACGTCTCGGGAGAAGGCGTGCAGCAGGCGCTGCTGAAAATCATCGAGGGCACGATGGCGAGCGTGCCGCCGAAGGGCGGGCGCAAGCATCCGCAGCAGGAGTTCCTGCAGATCGACACCTCGAACATCCTGTTCATCTGCGGTGGGGCTTTCTGCGGACTCGAGGGCATCATCGAGCGCCGAATGGGGGTGAAGGGGATCGGCTTCGGTGCCGATATCCAGCGCAGGAAGGACCGCAAGCTCGGCGAGCTGCTGCGCGGCGTACAGGCCGAAGACCTGCTCTCGTTCGGGCTGATCCCCGAGTTCATCGGGCGCCTGCCGGTGATTGCGACGCTCGACGAGCTGGACGAGAGGGCCATGGTCGACATCCTGACCGAGCCGAAGAACGCGCTGGTCAAGCAGTACCAGAAGCTCTTCGATTTCGAGGGAGTGCGGCTGCGCTTCTCGGACGGCGCACTGCGCTGCGTCGCGCAGCAGGCGCTGCGGCGCAAATCCGGCGCGCGCGGGCTGCGCTCGATCCTCGAGAACGTGATGCTCGAGCTGATGTACGACATTCCGTCGCGAGACGACATCGACGAGTGCTTCATCAGCGAGGAGGTGATCGAGCAGGGCAGCGAGCCGCTGCTCGTGCTCAAGCGGGAGGCCGAATCGGCCTGAGAGGCGAGGGGGGGCGGAATGGGAATCTTCCGGAGCGACGACGAGCCGAAGGGGAGCGGTAGCCCGCCGGGGCGCGCAGATGCCCGCGTGCTCCCGCTGCTGCCCCTGCGCGACATCGTCGTGTTCCCCCACATGGTGGTGCCGCTCTTCGTCGGGCGGCAGCGTTCGATCGCGGCGCTCGAGGAGGCGATGAGCGGTGATCGCCAGCTCGTGCTCGCGGCCCAGCGCGAGGCCGGAGAGGACGAACCCGGCGAGGACGACATCCACGAAATCGCAACCGTCGGCCACATCATCCAGCTGCTGCGCCTGCCCGACGGCACGGTGAAGGTGCTGGTCGAGGGCCGCTCGCGCGCGCGCATCCACCGCTTCTCTTCGCACCAGCCCTTCTTCGCCTGCGAGCTCGAGCTGCTGCCCGAGCCGCAGGAAGTGACGGTCGAGTCCGAGGCCCTGGTGCGCACGATCCACGCGGGCTTCGAGAACTACGTCAAGCTGAACAAGAAGGTTCCGCCCGAGGCACTCAACACGATCACCGCGATCACCGCGCCGGGGCGCCTCGCCGACGCGCTCGTCGGGCATCTGAACCTGAAGCTCGAGGAGCGCCAGGAGCTGCTCGAGACGCTCGCGCCGGCGCAGCGCCTCGAGGACGTCTACGCGCGCATGCAGGCCGAGATCGAGGTGCTCGAGGTCGAGCGCAAGATCCGCGGACGCGTGAAGAAGCAGATGGAGCGCTCGCAGAAGGAGTACTACCTCAACGAGCAGATGCGCGCGATCCAGAAGGAGCTCGGCGAGCGCGACGAGTTCAAGAACGAGATCGAGGAGATCGAGGCGCAGCTCAAGAAGAAGGTGCTGCCCGACGAGGCGAAGAGCCGCGTCGACAAGGAAATTCGCAAGCTCAAGCTGATGTCGCCGATGAGCGCCGAAGCGACCGTCGTGCGCAACTACATCGACTGGTTCCTGACGCTCCCCTGGAACGACTACAAGCAGGAGAACAAGGACCTCACGGAGGCGGAGCGAGTGCTCCACGAGGACCACTTCGGGCTCGAGAAGCCGAAGGATCGCATCCTCGAGTACCTCGCGGTCCAGAGCCTGGTCGAGAAGATGAAGGGGCCGATCCTCTGCTTCGTCGGTCCGCCCGGGGTCGGCAAGACCTCGCTCGGCCGCTCGATCGCGCGCGCGACCGGGCGCGATTTCGTGCGCGTCTCGCTCGGCGGCGTGCGCGACGAAGCCGAGAGCCGCGGGCACCGGCGCACCTACATCGGCGCGCTGCCGGGCAAGATCCTGCAGAGCCTGAAGAAGGCCGGCTCCGGCAATCCCGTCTTCCTGCTGGACGAAGTCGACAAGATGTCGATGGACTTCCGCGGCGACCCTTCGGCCGCACTGCTCGAGGTGCTCGACCCCGAACAGAACCACACCTTCAACGACCACTACCTCGACGTCGACTACGACCTCTCGCGGATCATGTTCGTGTGTACCGCGAACGTGCTGTCGCAGATTCCGCGGCCGCTGCAGGACCGCATGGAGATCATCCACATCGCGGGCTATGTCGAGTCCGAGAAGCTGGCGATCGCGCGCGACTATCTGGTGCGCAAGCAGCGCGAGGCGAACGGTCTCAAGCCCGAGCAGATCGACTTCAGCGACGCCGCGATCCTCGAGATCATCCGGCACTACACGCGCGAGTCGGGCGTGCGCACGCTCGAGCGCGAGCTCGCTTCGGTCTGCCGCAAGGTCGCACGCGAAGTCGTGAAGGCGGGCCCCTCCGAGCCTGCGCGCAAGGAGCGCATCACGCCGGCGAAGGTCCGCAAGTACCTCGGCGTGCAGAAGTTCCGCTTCGGCCGCGCCGACGAGAGCGATCAGATCGGCGTCTGCACCGGCCTCGCCTACACCGAGGTCGGCGGCGAGCTGCTCCAGACCGAGGTCTCGGTGACGCCCGGCAAGGGCAAGCTGCAGATCACGGGTCGTCTCGGGGACGTGATGCAGGAGTCTGCGAACGCGGCGCTCTCGTACATCCGCTCGCGCGCGAAGCAGCTCGGGCTCACACGCGACTTCTACTCGAAGGTCGACCTCCACATCCACGTGCCCGAGGGCGCGACGACGAAGGACGGTCCCTCGGCCGGCATCACGCTCGCCACCGCGATCGCCTCCGCGCTGACGCGCGTGCCGGTGCGCGCGAGCGTCGCGATGACGGGAGAAATCACGTTGCGCGGGCGAGTGCTTCCGATCGGCGGCCTCAAGGAGAAGATGATCGCCGCGCACCGCGGCGGGATCCGCACGCTCTTGATCCCGAAGGAGAACGAGAAAGACCTGGCCGAGATCCCGACGGAGATCCGGCGCGGCCTCGAGATCCACTTCGTCGAGCACATGGATCAAGTGCTGGCGCATGCGCTCGCGCTGCCGGAGGGGAGCACTTTCCTGCGCGATGGCGACTACGAGGTGGACGGTCTACACGAGGTGCCGCTGCAGATTCCGCCGCGGCCTGTGCTCGAGACTCCCGCCGGCGTGAACTGATGCCGATCGGCCTATCGCGCGCGCCGCGATGCAGGCGTGCCCGGGCGCGTAGCTCAGCTGGCTAGAGCACCTCGTTTACACCGAGGGGGTCACAGGTTCGAGCCCTGTCGCGCCCAGGCCCACGCAACGCCGCACGCGATTCCGCGCCCGCCGTGATCCGAATCACTGGGCGCACTCGCGCGTCTGCGATACGAGTTCCATAGGGGCCCGAGCGGCCGGTCAGCGAACGAGGGGGGGACGATGCGGACGCATTCGACGCGGGGGATCGCGCTGCTCGCGGTGGCGGGCTTCGGCAGCAGCTGCATGACCTACGACCCGTACACGGACGAGCAGCAGGTCAGCAAGGCGACCTGGGGCAGCGCGATCGGCGTGGCCACCGGTGCGGCTGCCGGTGCAGCCATCGGCGCGATCAGCGGCGACGACAAGAAGGAGCGCCGCAAGCGCGCGCTGATTGGCGCGGGCGCCGGCGCCGTGACGGGCGGCGTGGCCGGCGGCGCGGCCGGCTACTACATGGACCGCCAGGAGGCGAAGCTGCGCCAGCGCCTGCGCGGGAGCGGCGTCTCCGTGACGCGCGCGGGCGACGAGATCCTGCTGAACATGCCCGGCCACGTGACCTTCCCGGTCGACCGCGACGAGATCCGGCCGGAGTTCTTCGAAACGCTCTCCTCCGTCGGCCTCGTGCTCGAGGAGTTCGACCAGACCCTGGTCGAGGTCTCGGGTCACACCGACAGCAGCGGCAGCGACGCCCACAACCGCGAGCTCTCGCAGCGGCGCGCGGAGTCCGTGGCGGAGTACCTGGCCTCGCAGGGCGTGTTTCGCGAGCGGCTGCTGCCCGAAGGCTACGGCGAGAGCCATCCGATCGCGGACAACGGCAGCGAGCCGGGCCGCCAGCAGAATCGCCGGGTCGAGATCACGCTGTCTCCGCTCACGCGGGACAGCAGTCCGGCCCGGCACCGCTAGGGCGCGCCGGCGACGAAATTGGACGTGGCAGGGCGGCGAGCGGGTTCCGCACCGGTGCTCCGAGGCCTGGCTTCCGCTCGCGCCTACACGGAATTCTTTCGCGATCCGATCCGCTACCTGCGCGAGTCGCAGCGGAGCCACGGCCCCCTGCACGTGCTCGCGCGGCCCTTCGGCCTGCCGGCCGCGCCGCGCCGTTACGCGTTCGCCTATGGCCCCGACTTCAACCGGATCGTGCTAGGCGATCCGGAGCGCTTCAAGACCACGGGCCAGACGCTCCCCGGACCGCGCGGCTCCGCCCAGCGCAGACTGCGCTACGGCCTCACGCGCTCCCACGGCGAGCGCCACGAGCGCCAGCGCGAGCTCGTGCGCTCGCTGTTCCAGCGCCAGGCGGTGGACGCGATGCTGCCGCGCATGGTCGAGCTGGCCGACGCGACGCTCGCGGATTGGGCGGTCGGCGCCCGCGTCGATATCGACGTCGAGATGCGCCGGCTCTCGCTGGTGCTCTCGACCGAGCTGCTCTTCGGCTCGGCCGCGCCCGAGCGCGCGAACCGGGTGGGCGAGGGCATTGGCGAGTGGCTCGAGCGCAGCTTTTCCCCGCGCGTCTGGATGTTCCTCGTGAACCTGCCCGGGACGCCGTATCGCGCGCTGCTGCGCCACGCGCAGGCGCTCGAGGCGGAGATCCTGGGCCTGTTGCGGGAGCGGCGCGCACAGGCGCCCGCGGGCGACGACGTGTTCGCGCGCCTGGTCCGGGCGCACGCCGCGCGCGAGCCGTGGATGGACGACCGCGACCTCGTCGGGCAGGCGGCGATCCAGTTCGCCGCGAGCTTCGAGACCACGGCCCACGCGCTCGGCTGGTTCTGGCTGTTGCTCGCGCAACATCCGGCCGTCACGGAGCGCATCTCCGCGGAGATCGAGAAGGAAATCGGCGATCGCGTGCCCGCGAGCGCCGAAGTCCTCGCGCGGCTGCCCCTGCTCGACGCCGCGCTGCGCGAGTCGCTGCGCATCCTGCCCGCGGTTCCCTACACGCTGCGCTCGGTGCAGGCGCCGGTGCAGCTCGGCGACGTCGCGCTCGCGAAGGGCGACCGCGTCGTGCTCTCCCACTATGTGACGCACCATCTGGAGGCGTTGTATCCGGAGCCGCGCCGCTTCCGCCCGGAGCGCTGGTTCGGACTCCGCCGCAACGCCTATCAGTACCTGCCCTTCAGCGCGGGGCCGCGCGCCTGCATCGGCGCTCACTTCGCGACGCTTGCGATGAAGGTCGTAGCTGTGCGGGTGCTGCAGCGCTTCCGCGTCTCGCTCGCCGCGGGCACGCGCATCGATCCGATCGTGCGCGTGACGCTGGGGCCCTCGGAGGGCCTGCCGGCGCTGCTGTACGCTCCGGGCGCGAGCCTGCTGCCGCAGCGGCTCTACGGCGGCATCTGCGAGATGGTCGACTTCGGCGCCGAGACCGCGGGGTGAAGGTGGCGTCTGCGAAATCCGGGTTTCCGCGCGAGCCGGTCGCGCCCGCGGCGTTCTTCGAGAGTTACCTGGCAGCGCGCCTCGCGCTCGCGCGCGTGCCGCGGGAAATCGGCGAGTGCGAACTGGCACTGGGGCTCGAGCTGACGGGTCCCGAAGGCGGCGAATGGGTGCTCGAGCTCGGGGGCGGCGCGGCGACCCTGCGCTCCGGCCAGCGCAGCAGCGCGGAGCTGTCGCTGATCCAGAGCGTCGAGGATTTTCGCGGCACGCTCTGGGAGGCCCGGGGTGCCGCGCTGCGAGCGCGCGTGGTCGAGCAGCTCCCGGGCGCCTTGGTCGATCTCGATGCGCCGAACTCGGGCCCCGATGCGGCCCGACTGCGCCGCGCGATCGCGCAGCTCGCAGGGCTGGACGCGCTGCTGCGCCTGCGAATCACTGCCGGAGCAGGGGAGGCCTGGGTCCTCGATCTCCGGCTCGGGCCGGGCGCGCTGCCCGCGCTGCCCGCTGCGACGGTCACGCTGCCGCTCGACGTCGCCGAAGCGCTGATCGCGGGGGGCCTGCGGCCGCTCGACGCGCTGCTGCGCATCCAGGTGGAAGGGGACTACGGCCTGCTGCTCGCGGCCTACGGCGCGCTCAAGGGATCCGGTGTCTGAGCCCTTGGGACAGCCGCGCGGATGCCGCGGTCCGGCGGCGTCGGCGGCGTCATTGTGCTACACGGTGCCCGCCGGACCGCCAGGTCCGGTGGCGCGGGACGGTAGTTCAACTGGTTAGAGCACCGGCCTGTCACGCCGGAAGTTGCGGGTTCGAGTCCCGTCCGTCCCGCCAGCCGCGCCAGCCGCGCCAGCGCCGCAGGATCTGCCGTGATGGTCCCGCCTGAGCGCCGCCAGCGCAGCGGCACCGAGAAACTGCCGCGCCTCGGCCCGGTCCCCCTCGCTCTGCTGCTCGCATGCGTTGCGCTGTGGGCGTTCCAGGCCTGGCGCTACGCGTTTCTCTGCGACGACGCGTTCATCTCGTTCCGCTACGCGCGCAATCTCGCCGAGGGGGCGGGCCTCGTCTTCAATCCGGGCTACGAGCGCGTCGAGGGCTATTCGAACTTCCTCTGGGTGTTGATGCTCGCGGCCGGCGCCGCGCTGGGAATGCCCCCAGAACGGCTCGCGAATCCGCTGCTGCTCGGCTGCGGCCTGGGCTTGCTGTGGCGCGTGCTGCGCCACGCGCGCGAGCAGCTGCCGCAGGGGGTGTCTCCGCTGTGGCTCGCGTTTCCGTTGGCGGCGCTCGCGCTGAACCGCAGCTTCGCGGTGTGGTCGACGAGCGGCCTCGAGACGCGCCTCTTCGAGCTCTTCGCGGTGGGCGGCGTGCTCGCGGCCGACTCGGAGCTCCGCAGCGCGCGGCAGGGGAGGGCCCGGTTTCCCCACAGCTCGCTGTGGCTCGCGGTCGCGGCGCTGACGCGGCCCGATGGGCTGCTGATCGCGGTCTGCGTGCTCGCGGCTCGCGCGGGGCTCGAGCGCGCGCGCGGGAAATTCGCCTGGCCCGCGGCGCTGCGCGCGATCGCGATCGTCGCGCTGCCGGTCGCGGCGCAGCTGCTGTTCCGCTGGCTCTACTACGGAGACCTGGTTCCGAACACCTATCACGCGAAGGTCGGAGGTCGCAGCTGGTGGTCGGTCGGCAGCCTGTATCTCGCGAGCTTCGCGCTCGAGTACGCGGCTTGGTTCTGGCTGCCCCTGCTCGCGGCGGGTGCCGCGGCGCTGTTGCGCGCGGGCCGCAGCGAGTTTCCGCTGCTCTGCGCCGCGGTCGTGCTTCCGCACGCGCTCTACCTGGCTTCGATCGGCGGGGATCACTTCGAGTACCGTCCGCTCGATCTGTACCTGCCGCTCGCAGCGCTGCTCGCGTTCCACGGGGCCTGTGCGCTGCAGCGGCGCGCGGCGCGCTTCCGCACGGCGTTGCCGCTGGCGGCCCTCGCCTTGCTCGCAGTGTCCAATCTGCTCCCCGAGCTCGCGCACCGCGATCACCCTCCCGGCTATCGCACCGGATTCCCGGGCGAGACGCCGAGAGACGACTACCGCGCGGAGCTGATCGACACGCGCGCGCGCGCGGGACTGCTGCGGATTCCCGGAGTCCACGCCTGGGTCGCAACGCTGAACGCGGTCGCGGTCCTGACGACGCAGCACTTCGTCGGCGTGCGCCAGGAGGAGCACGCGGCCTTCCTCGCGACCGCGGAGCAGCAGGCGCGCTGGCTGCGGGAGAGCGTCGAGGCGGGACTGATCCCGGCCGACGCGTTCCTCGCGATCGATTCGGTCGGCGCGATTCCGTACCGCACGCGGCTGCGCACGCTCGACCGCCTCGGGCTCACCGATCGCCGTGTTGCGCGCGAGGGGAAAGCCGGGGTCCGGCGCTCGATGGGCCACGAGAAGCAGGCGAGCGAGGAGTATCGCTTCGAACGCCGGGTCGACCTCGACGCCGCGCACGCGGTCTATCCGATCCTGCCGGCCGGGCACCCGCGGCTGTTGCTCTTCGGGCACCGCGCGCAGCGGCTGCGGCAGCCCTACGCGTTCGCTCGGCTGCCCGAGGGGCGCTTCCTCGTCGTCGCTGCGCTCGCCGGCGAGGCTGTGCTGCGCGAGCGTTTCCCGCGCCTCGCCTTCGAGCCCGGAGCGGGTCTGGTCGAGATCGCGCTCGCGGGCGGCGACTGTGGGCGCCCCGTGCCGCGCGCCGAGCAGCTGGACGAGCCCTACGACCAGATCTACGTCGAGCAGAGCAAATCGCTCTGGAACCAGGATCTGCGCGCCGAGGCGCGCCTGCACAACCACTGCGCACTGCTCCAGCGCCCCTCGAACCCGGCCGCTCGCCTCCGCGAGCAGGCGCTCGCGTGGTAGGCGCATGGGATCTCGCCCCGCGCAGTGAGCCGCAGGCGAACGCAGTGCGGCAGACGAGGTCTTGCCCGCGCAGCGAGGCGCAGCAAAGGTCGTCGGGCCAGGCTCCTGCCCCGCGCAGAGAGCCGGGAGCGAACGGAGCTCAACCGCAAGGGGCCTTGCCCCGCGCAGTGAGCCGCAGGCGAACGGAGATCATCAGGATGCCTTCCTACTCAGCGCGCCGGAATCGGCTTTGGATCTTCCTGGCGCCCGACGCTCACGCGGAGGGTCTCGCTCTTGCCCTCGCGGATCACCTCGACCTCGACCGACTCGCCGACGGCCGCCGTCGCGACCGCGCGCGAGAGGTCGCGCGGCTGCGCGATCCGGCGCGCGCCGAAGCGCGCGATCACGTCGCCCGTCTGGATCCCGGCCGCGGCCGCGGGGCTGCCCTGCATCACTTCCGCGACCAGCGCGCCCTCGCGCGACGGCAGTGCGAGCGCGTCGGCGAGCTCGCCGGTGATCGGCTGCAGCGCGACGCCGAGCCAGCCCCGCGTGACGGCGCCGCTGCTGCGCAGCTGCGGCAGGATCTCCCGCACCAGGTTCGCCGGGACCGCGAAGCCGATCGTATTGGCTTGGGCGTTGATCGCGGTGTTGATGCCGATCACGCGCCCGCGCGCGTCGAGCAGCGGCCCGCCCGAGTTTCCCGGATTGATCGCGGCGTCGGTCTGGATGAAGTCGTCGTAGGGCCCGAGGCCGAGCTCGCGGCCCTTCGCGCTGACGATCCCGACCGTGACGGTGTGGTCGAGGCCGAAGGGATTTCCGATCGCGACCACCCAGTCGCCGGGCAGGATCGCGTCGGAATCCCCGAGCGGCAGCGCGTGGTAGTCGCGCCGAGCGGTCGCGCGGATCAGCGCGAGGTCGGTCTTCGGATCGCGTCCGACGATCACCGCTTGCGACTCGCCGCCGTCGACGAAGATCACGCGGATCTCGTCCATGCCCTCGACCACGTGGTTGTTGGTCACGATCTCGCCCTCCGCGGAGATCACGAAGCCGCTGCCGAGCGCCGGAACCTGCGTGCCGCGCCCGCCCGGAGCGCCCGGTGCACTGCGCCCCCCGAAGAAATCGAAGAATTCCTGCAGCGGGCGCCCCTGCAGCGCCGGCTGCAGCGTGCGCGAGCTGCGGACGCTGACGACGCCCGGCGAAACCTGTTGCGCGAGCAGCGCGAAGGGCGAGTGCTCGGAAGGATCGGCCGGGATCGCCGGGAGGACAGGCGCGCGCGTCGGCAACGCCGGGTTCGCGTCGGGTGGGCCCGCGGATTCCGGTCGCAGCCAGAGCGCGCCGACCGCTACGCCCAGCGCGAGCGCGGCCAGGATGCGCAGAATCGACGGCATCGTCCCCCCTCGGCGATTGCGTCCGGGGCGCGTAGCCCGCGGCGCCCGGTCGAGCGTAGAATACGCGACGCGATTCGGAGGGCCGAGTGATGGGACAGCGACTCCTCGTGATCTCCGCCGACTGCCACGCGGCCGCGCGCTGGCCCGATTACGAGCCCTACTTCGAGCGCGAGCACCTGGCCGCATTCCGCCGCTGGTACGGCGCCGGCGGCGCGGATCGGCGTCCGCGCCCGGGCGAAGGGCGGCTGTTTGCGAGCGAGTTCCTGGATGCGCTCGACTCCGAGCAGGCCGTGGAGCGGGGCGGGCGCAGCGGCACCTGGGATCCCGCGCTGCGCGCGCGCGAGCTCGAGGCCGACGGCATTGCAGGCGAAGTGATCTTTCCGGGCGCCGAGAACTGCGACGTGCCGTTCCGCGGCCGCTCGCCGGTCACCGACCGCGTCGAGGCCACCGAAGCCGTGCTGCGCGCGGCCGGAGCGCGCGCCTACAACCGCTGGCTCGCGGACCTCTGCGCCGCGCATCCCGAGCGTCGGGCAGGGGTCGCGGTGGTGGATTTCGAGGACGTTGCGGAAGCCGTGGCCGAGCTCCGCCGCACGCGCGCCGCCGGTCTGCGCGGCGGGCTATTGCTGCCCTCCGAGTGGGGCGAGCTGCCGTCCTACAACCACCCGCGCTACGAGCCGCTCTGGGCGGAGTGCGCGGAGCTCGGGCTGCCGGTGAACTGTCATCCGACCGGGAGCGGGCGCGACGCCTACGGCGGGCTGCCCGGCGCGACGGCGATTTTTTTGACCGAGGTCAAATGGTTCGCGCACCGGCCGCTGCACACCCTGCTCTGGGGAGGCGTCTTCGAGCGCCATCCGCGCCTGCGCTTCGTGCTGACCGAGCAGATGGCGGACTGGGTGCCGGGCGAGCTCGCCTATCTCGACGATCTCTACGAACGGCCGATCTTCGCGCAGATCCGAGCCGGGCTCAGGCTTCGGCCGAGCGAGTATTTCCGGCGCCAGTGCGCGGTCGGCGCGTCGTTCATGTTCCGCCACGAAGTCGAGATGCGGCACCAGATCGGCGTCGACCAGATCATGTGGGGCTCCGACTACCCGCATGCCGAGGGCACCTGGCCGCGTACGCGAGAGACGCTCGCGCAGGTCTTCTGCAACGTACCGGAGGCCGAACTCGACGCGATGCTAGGCGGAAACGCCGCGCGCCTCTACGGCTTCGACCCGGCGCTGCTGCGCCCGGTCTCCGACCGCGTCGGCCCCGAGCGCGGAGCCTGGAACCAGGGCCCGCAGGCCTAGCAAGATGAATTAGTGGAGTCCCGCTTCGCTCCACTCTCCGAGCCCGGTTTCCGCTGGCTGCTCGCGAGCCGCATCGCGTCCGGGACCGCGCTGACGGGTCTGCGCGCGGCGGTTGCGTGGCACGTCTATGACCTGAGTGGCTCGGTGTTCCAGCTCGGACTGCTCGGCATCGCGGGATTCGTGCCTGCGCTCAGCCTCTCGCTGATCGGAGGGGCCGTCGCCGATGCCCACGATCGCCGCCGCGTCGCGATCTGGGCGCAGGGTCTCGAGCTGCTCTGCGCGCTGGTACTGGTCGTTGCGACCGCGCGCGGCCGAGCGGAAGCGGGCCTGCTCTTCGGAGTGGTGCTGATCAGTTCCGCGGCCGGGGCTTTCGAGAATCCCGCGCGCGCGTCGCTATTGCCGCTGCTCGTCTCGCGCGAGCGCTTCCCCGCGGCAGTCGCGATCCACTCGGTCGCACAGGCGCTGGCCTTCATGAGCGGGCCCGCGCTCGCGGGCCTCGCGATCGCCGCGGGCGGTGCGCAGGCGGCCTACACCGGCACGGCCGCACTGCTGGTGGGGTCGGCAGTGGGACTCACGCTGCTCCGGCCGCGCGCTCCCGAGGGCGAGCGGCGCAGCGTCAGCCTGCGGGCGATTTCCGAGGGCCTGGCCTTCGTGCGCGGCCAGCCGGTCGTACTCGGCTGCATGTTGCTCGACATGTTCGCCGTGATCTTCGGCGGCGCGACCGCGCTGCTGCCGGCCTATCAGCGCATCCTCGGCGTCGGCCCGGCCGGCTATGGCCTGCTCTCGGGCGCGCTCGAGGCCGGCGCGCTGCTGATGTCGGTGATCCTGGTGCTGCGGCGCCCGATCGCGCGCCCGGGGCGCGCGCTGCTCTGGGCTGCGGCCTGCTTCGGCGCGGCGACGATCGCCTTCGGCCTCTCGCGCTGGTTCCCGCTCTCGATCCTCGCGTACGCGCTCGCCGGAATGGCGGATCAGGTCAGCGTCGTGATGCGCAGCACCATGATCCAACTTTCGACGCCGGACCCGCTGCGCGGCCGTGTGAGCTCGATCAACCTGATCTTCATCGGCGCCTCGAACCAGCTCGGCGCGGCCGAGTCCGGCTTCGTCGCGGCGCTCACCAGCGCGACCTTCTCGGTCGTGAGCGGCGGGATCGCGTGCCTCTTCGTCGTCGCGGCAATCGCGTGGCGGATCCCGGAGCTGCGGCGCTACCGCAGCTAGCCCCGACGCCGGTTGGTTTCCCCAGCCGGGCGCGCGTTTTCAGCGTCTCCGCTGCGCGTGCGCGGCGCCTGGGACGTATCACCGGCCGTCGATTGACCGCTAATTCGTCCTACGCATCGCAGCCGGGCGGGCTTGGGCGCGGGGGCGCCCGTTCGCTCCCGGCGGCCCGCAAGCTCTCGCAGCCCTCCTGCGCAGGTCCTATCTTGCCCGCCATGACGAAGCTGCTTCGCACCGTTCTCGCGATCCTCACCTTTCCGTTCGCTGCGAACGCGGCGGAGCCCGCGATCGGCGCCGCTGCTCCGGCGTTCTCGCTGCGCGGCTCCGACGGCGCCACGCACACGCTTGCGCAGCACGCCGGGAAGCGCGGCGTCGTGCTCGCCTGGTTCCCGAAGGCGTTCACGGCTGGTTGAAGCGAGGAGCTGAAGGCGCTGCGTGACAGCGCCGAAGCGATCGCGGCCTACGACGTCGCCGTCTACTACGTGAGCCTCGACGATCCGGCCAAGAACGCCGAGTTCGCGCGCGAACTCGGCGCGAAGCACGTGCTGCTCTCGGACAACAGCGCCGCCGCAGCG
>CAYTJA010000447.1:0-7374 GCA_964437835.1 uncultured Spirochaetales bacterium | reverse complement strand
CGGGCACTCCCAGACCTACGACGAGAGCCTGCGGGTTCCGCTGCTCGCGGCGTTTCCGGACCGGCGCGATGCCGGCCGCAGCGTCCCCACGCCGGTCGAGCTGGTCGACCTGCTGCCGACGCTGCTCGACTGGCTCGGGCTGCCCCCGGATGCCTCGCTCCAGGGACGCAGCCTGGCGGCGCTCGCGCGCGGCGAGGCAGGCCTCGCCCCCGCGGCGCCCGCGCTCGGACAGGACAAGGGCAGCGCCTCGCGCCACTCGCTGCGCGGGCCGCGCTTCAAGCTGATCCACGACGAAGCGACCGGCGCGCTCGAGCTCTACGACATCGAAGCCGACCCCGGCGAGCAGCGGAATCTCGCCGCGGCCGAGCCCGAACGCGCGGCGGCGCTGCGCGCGGAGCTGCGCGCGCGCCTCGTGGCCGTGCGCGCGGCTGCCGCGGGCCGAGCCCCGGCCGCGACCGGCGCGCCCGTGCTCTCGCCCGAGGACGAGCGCCAGCTGCGAGAGATCGGCTACCTCGAAGCCGGAACGCCCGCCTCGGATCTAGACTGAGGCCATCGCTGCCTGCGCAGGGAAACAGGAGAGTCGCGTGAAAGTGCTCGTCGTCGGAGGCACCCAGTTCAACGGCTTGGCGCTGGTGCGCGAGCTCGTGAAGCACGGGCACGAGGTAGCCGTGCTGAACCGCGGCCGCTCGCCTGCCGTGCTGCCGCGCTCGGTGCGGCGGCTGACCGCGGACCGCACGGACCCCGCGCGCATGCGCGAAGTGCTGCGCGAGGACTGGGACTGCGTCCAGGACATGTGCGCCTATCATCCAGAGGACGTGAAGCTGATGCTCGAGCTCTTGCAGGGGCGCACCGGCCACTACGTCTTTGCGAGCTCGACCGTGATCTACGCGCCGACGAACTGGCTTCCGATCACGGAGGGGCACCCGGTCGATCGCGGCCCGCAGCAGAACGAGTACGGGCTGCACAAGCTGCTCTGCGAAGACCTGCTCTTCCGCGCGTTCCGCGAGCGCGGATTCCCCGCGACGAGCGTCGCGTTCTCGATGGTCTTCGGGCCGAACAACATCCTGCCCGACCGCGAGCAGCGCATGTTCGTGCGGCTGCTGCGCGGCCGCAAGGTGCTGATTCCCGGCGACGGCACCACGCTCGGCCAGGTCGGACACGTCGAAGACGAGGCGCGCGCGCTGCGCATGCTGATGCAGAATCCGCGCTGCTTCGGCCGCCGCTACAACCTGACCGGCGGCGACTGCTACAGCGACGAGGGCTACGTAGATACCTTCGCCGAGGTGATGGGCGTCCCGGCCCACAAGGTCTTCATCCCGGCCGCAGTGATGGACGAGCTCTACGACGGCAAGCTCGTGATCGAGGCCGCCCCGATGCAGAGCCATATCGACATCCGCAGTACAAAGCCGATCGACCCGCGCGCGGCGCAGCTCTTCAACCTGCAGCGCCTGATCCAGCGCATCGCGCCGAACCTGCACCGCTGGAATCGCAGCGTCTTCTTCAGCACCGCGCGGCTGCAGGAGGACGTCGGCTGGAAGCCCGAGTACTGCTTCCGGGCGGCGGTCGAGCAGACCTGGGAATGGATGCAGTCGCAGCGCCTGCACCAGACGCGCGACTTCGACTACGGCTTCGAAGACGAGCTGCTGCGGCGCCTCGGGCAACTTTGACCGCCCCGATGCCGAGCCCACCCTGCCCGCAGCGATCTTCCGCAAGCGGTCGTACCGCGCCCTGCTCGCTCTGCTGCTCGCGCCAGGCTGCGGAGCGCCTTCCTCTCCCCCTCCGCTGCGCGGTGCGGTCCTGGTCCTGCTCGACACCTGGCGCCACGACAGGCTCGGCCCCGAGCTCACGCCGAACATCGAGGCGCTCGCCGCGCGCGGCGCGCGCTTCGAGCAGGCGATCAGCGCGAGCTCCTGGACCCTGCCCGCGACCGTCGCGCTGCTCGCCGGCCGCAGCCCCACGGCTCGCGATTTCGACGGGCGTCTGACTGGTTCGCTCGTCGAGACGCTGCGCGAGGCCGGCGTCCATACCGCGGCGATCACCGAGGGCGGCTTCGTCTCGCGTTTCTTCGGCATCGACCGCGGCTTCGAGCACTTCCTCGAGCGCGAGGGGCCGATCAAGCTCGACCTCGCGGGCGAGACGCGAGGCCGGCAGTCCGCGAGCCTCGAGGCGACCTTCGGCATGGCCGGGCGCTGGCTCGAGCAGCGCGCGCCGGACGAGCGCTTCTTCCTGCTCGTGCACAGCTACGCGATCCACGTGCCCTATCAACGCGTGAGCCGGACCCGCGGCCTCGAACGCGGTGAGTTGCGCGAGACCTTCGAGCTTTCGGATCTGGCCGAGGTCCGCGCCGGCCGGCTCGCGATCGGCGAGACCGAGCGGCGCTACCTCGCAGCGCTCTACGACGGCGGAGTCGCGGCAGCCGACGCGGCCGTCGGATCGCTGCTCGCGGCGCTCGAGCGGAGTGGTCTCGCGGGCGACACGCTCGTGATAGTTACGAGCGACCACGGCGAGGACCTCGGCCAGCGCGAGCCGACCCGCGCGGGCGATCACGGCCACAGCCTCTTCGACGAGCTCGTGCGCATCCCGCTCGTGATCTTCGACCCGGGACTTCCGCAAGCCGCGGGGCGCCGGATCTCCGCTCAGGTGCGCCTCGTCGACCTGCTGCCGACCACGCTCGAGCGCCTCGGCGTGCGCGCGCCCGATGGCCTCGAGGGGCGGAGCCTGCTACCTCTCCTGCTAGGTAAGACAGAAGCCGAGGAGCGGCCGGCCTTCCTCGCGCTCGCACACAGCGGACCGCTGCGCCTCGCGCTGCGCACTCCGCACAGCAAGCTGTTGCGGGTCGAGATCGGGGGAGGCCAGCCGCCGCGCTTCGAGCGCTACGACCTCGCAGCGGATCCGGGCGAGCGCTCGCCCGCACACCCCATCCCTCAGGAGCAATCTCAGCTGGAGGCCTACCGCGCCGCGCTCGAAGCCGAAGGCATGCCCGACTGGGAGCGCTTCGAACACGGCGGCCCCGAGCTCGAGGCGCGCCTGCGTGAGCTCGGCTACATCGACGCACCGTAGGCGCATGGGAATCCCCCGAACGTGAATTCGACGGACCTCGACCCCTCGCGCGACCTTCCTTTCCACCGCAAGCACCTGGCGGCTCGCCCCAGGTGAAGAAGCGCACGACCGCGATCCTGCTCGCTGCGCACGCCGTCGGCACCTGGATCGCCGTTCCGCTCCGAATCGACGAGTTCCCGCTGACCTGGGCGCCGATGTACTCGCTTCGAGAGACATCCAAGAACCAGATCTGGAAGCTGGTTCTCAAGGATCTCGAGCGTTTGGAGCAGGAGGGTTGGCGCGCGGTACGGGCGGACGCAAGCGAGGAGCGCGTGCGGCGCGTGGATCTGAACGTCTCGCCGCGCAGCCTCTGGCGCCTCTACTTCGAGCGAACCTGGAACGAGGCGCCGCCTCGTTACCGGCACAAGAACGCCGGCGGCGCCACGCTCGACCGCTGGATCCTCGGGATCCCGCCGGGGGCGCCGATCTACGCCGCGGACTGGGACAAGCAGCTCCTGATGAGTGTGAACCACACGCTCGGCCGGACGCCCGGCGCGCCGGATTTCATCGTGAGCCTGCACGCCGAGCGCGTGAGAATGCACTTCGATTCGATCTCGCTGAGGAAGGTCGCGGAGACCCACGAGACCGCCGCTGCAGATTGGCAGCCCTTGTGGGACCTGGACTTCGATTGATGCTCGCCGCGCTCGATCGCTTGATCTTCTCCGGCAGCACGCCCGAGCGGCTGGGCGCGACCCGCCTGCTGCTCGGGCTCGGGCTGGTGCCCTTCTTCCTGCACCAGTTCGGCAGCGTCTTTCAGCTCGACCCCTTCGGCCCGCACTTCTACTCCATCGACCCGGTCTGGTACTTCCGTGCGCTCGGGATCACGCGCTTCGAGCCGGCGCCCGCGCTGCTCGGCATGCTGCTGCTGGTCACCAGCCTCACGGGCTTCGCGCTCGGCTGGCGCACCCGCTACTGCGCGATCGCGTCGCTGGTATTGATCGCAGTGCTGAAGGGAGCGCACGACAGCGTCGCGGGAGACGCACGCCACCGAGAGCTGATTCCGTTTCACATCCTGCTGTTCTTTGCGTGCTCGCGCTGCGGCGAGGTGTTCTCGTTCGACGCGCTCCGCAAAGGCGCGCGAACGACGCTCCTGGGCTGGGAGGCCTCGTGGCCGATCCAGGCGTCGCAGCTCTACGTCGTCGCGTTCTACCTGTGGAGCGGCATCGCAAAGCTCCGCAACACCGGCCCCGAGTGGTTCGGCACGGACGTCGCGCGGGAGCTGCTGCTCGAGCGCGCCGTGCGCTTCGGAATCGACGAGAGCGGGGCCGTCGCGGGCAGCGCGATCGGCTACTGGCTGGCCGCTCACCCCAGCGCGCTGCTGGTGCCCGCGCTCGGCGTCGCCGTGATGGAGTTCGGCTTCCCGGTGATGCTGTGGCTGCGGTCGCTGTGGCTGCGCGTAGTCTTCGTCGCGGGCGTCACTTTCTTCCACGTCGCGAATTTCGTGCTGCTCGACGTACAGTTCCTGTTCATGCCCGTCGTGTTCGTGATTTTCTTCGACCCCTCGCGCCTGGCGGAGCGGATCGCGCCGCGGCTGGCAACCAAACGCTGAGCTCCGATCGAGCCGGAAGTCGTCCGCCGCCAGCACCCGACCTGCGATCGCGAATGGCTCGCGCCGCGCGAATACCGCACAGGCACTCCCCCTGCGCTCGCCGAGGCCCCTCGGGCCTCAAGTGGCGCGAGCTGCCGCTCGATGCGTTGAAGATGCATCCGAGTCTGGCTCACCACTACGACGCGAAGTATGCGCGCGAAGCGCTGGCGCGGGAACCGGCGGAGGGCCCGGAGGCGCTGATTCCGCGGCTCCGCGCGCCCACCACCCGCAGCGAGGCCTGCGTGAGCTTCTTTCCGCGCTTCTTCCGCGGGGGCCACGTGCTCGAGCTCGGAGCGGGAGCCGGAGGGCTGGCACACAGCCTGATCGCGTCCGGACTCGCCTGCGACAGCTACACGGTCAGCGAGACCTCGGACGCGCGGCTTTCCGGTCTGCGCCAGCGCTTCGCGAAGCAGGGACGCGTTCGGGTCGAGGCACTCGACGCCGAGTCGCTGGCGGACGCGCATCGCGGCCGCTTCGACGCGGTGATCCTGGTGGCGCTGATCGAGCATCTCGTGGATCCCCTGCGCGCGCTGCAGCAGCTGCGCGGACTGCTGCGCCCCGGCGGATTCGTGTACCTCGATACGCCGAATGCCGCCAAGCTCTCGCGGCGCTTGAAGCTGCTCTTCGGCCGCTTCCCGTCGACCGCTTCGCGCGACGAGGGACTCACGAGCTATGCCGGCGAGCCCGTAGACCTGCACGACGAAGGCCACCTGCACTACTTCACCTATCGGTCGCTCACGCGCCTGCTCGTGGAGCGCTGCGGCTTCTCCCGCGTGACGAAGCTCGCCTATGCCAGCCCGCCGGCGCCGCTCGGCCTCGGCGTCGCTCACGCCCTGGCGAAGCTCCGCCCGGAACTCTTCTCCGAGCTGTGCGTGATCGCGCACGCCTGAGGACGGCGGCCCCACGCGCGAGAGTCCGCCGCAGATCGATCCGCCTGGAGCTCACGTATCCTCCACCGCGATGCGCTCGATGCCGCTCCGCAATCGAATCCTGACGTGGCTGGCGGCGGGTCTCGCAGTCGCCGTGGCGCTGCTGTGGTTCGCGCAACGCGAAGCGGCGCCAGCGGCGTTCCGGCTGGACCTCCCCTACCCCACCGAGACGAAGCCACAGTCGAAGTTGTGGTTCGCGCGAGGCCACTGGTGGGCCTGGCTGCCGGTGCAGGGAGGCAGCTCGGTCTGGAAGCGCAGGGCCGAAGGCTGGCAGCGCGAGACGGCCCTGGATGCCTGGCTCCAACAGGCGCCGGGCTACGCGGACGTCTGGGCGCAGGGAGACGAGGTCTGGGCCACGCTCGTGGGGCCGCGCTCGCTCAGCTTCGCGCACCTGAGCTTCGATCCCGAGGCACAGCGCTATGTGGCACGCGAGCACCCCGTCGTCTGGCCCGTCGCTGCGCCGGCGGGCCCGGAACCGAGCTGGCTCGCGCGCCGGCAGTCTCGCTTTCGCTCGGCGGTCCGCACGCGCGCGATCGAGAGCGCGACGCTCGCACGCGAGGCCAGTGGCCGCTGGTGGATCGCCTGGGACGAGGGCGACGCGATCTGGGCCCGCGCCTCGCGGGACCCGGAGGGCGCCGAATGGAGCGCTCCCTTCGCCGTGAGTGCGGCAGTCGGTGCGATCGGCCGCGACGACCTCGGCGCGATCTTCCCTGCGGCGGGCGGGATCGGGATCATCTGGACCGACCAGAAGCGCGACGCGTTCTTCTTCCGGCTCCATCGGGATGGACAGCCGCGCGAGGCCTGGGAGCCGGTCGAGTCCCTCGCGCGGGGCGAGGGCGGCGGCAGCGGGGCGCACACCGCGAACGACCACGTCCACGCGACCACGGCCCCCGATGGCACGGCCTACGTCGTCACGAAGACGAGCCGCTACCAGCCCGGCGAGCCGCTGCTGGCGCTGCATGTCCGCTCCAGCGACGGCGCGTGGTCGACCCTCCCCTACGCGCCCTTCAGCCGCGCGCGCACGCCGAGCCGGCCGATCGTCGTGCTGGGCTCCGCGCCCGCGCGGGCGGAGCTGCTCCACGAATCCCTCGACCCCTCGTTCTGGAACCGGCACCGGGTCGAGCGCGTCGCTGTTCCCCTCGATCCGCTGGGCCAACCCGCCGCCGCAGCTGGAGAGCCCGCAGCTCTCCTGTCCGCAACGCTCGATCTGCGCAGCCCCACGTCGTGCAAGGCGCCGCTGCCCGAGAGCCGAGACTGGTTCCTGCTCGCCTCCGATCGCTTCGGAAACGTCTACGAGGCGCGCGTTCCCATGCGTTAGTCTTCGCTCGGCGTCCCGCTCAGCTGCTCGCCTTGTCCGGCTGCGTGCGGTAGTCGCCGAAGGGCGTATCTCGCTTCTGCAGCGCCTCCGTGAGACCGTGCTTCTGGATGCTCGAGAGGAACTCGCGCATGCTCTTCTGGTGCGTGCCGAGCGCTCAGAGCACGGAGCCGGCGCGAATGCCGGTGTGCAGGCCCATGATCTCCATCTGGCGGTGCACGACGCGCTTGTTCAGCTGCACGAGATCGGGCGGCACCGTCGCGATCCGCTTCGCGATCTCGAGCACCTTGCCCTCGAGCTGATCCGCCGGAACCGAGGCATTCGCCCAGCCGAGCTGCGCGCACTCGACGCCCGTGAGCGAATCCCCCGTGACCATCATCTCCATCGCCTTGCGCATGCCCACGAACCAGGCGTGGAAGTGATTGTCCGGTACGCCGAAGCGC
>CAYTJA010000446.1:0-4575 GCA_964437835.1 uncultured Spirochaetales bacterium | reverse complement strand
TGGCCGCCGCCCTGCGCTGGAGTTCCCGCCGCGCGGATCTGCGCCCGCCCGCACGCGCACGGGTAGAGGCGGCCCGCCGCGGCGAACGCGTCGAGCGCAGCCTCGTGCTGCGCGCGCGCTTCGCTCTGCAGCAGGACGGCGTCCCAGTCGAGTCCGAGCCACGCGAGGTCCTCGCGCATGCGCGTCGCAAACTCGGGCCGGCAGCGCTCGGGATCGAGATCTTCGAGCCGCAGCAACACGCGCGCACCGCCCGAGCGTGCGTCGAGCCAACACAGGAGTGCAGCGAGCAGCGTGCCCGGATGCGCGGGGCCCGTGGTCGACGGGGCGAAGCGGCCGACCTGAGTCATCGGGGCACGAGCGCCGGGTCGAGCCAGCGCAGGATCGCGTCGTTCTCCTCGCGCGGGTAGCAGTGCGCGAGATCAGCGATCTCGCGGTAGGCGAGATCGGCGCCCGCGTGCGCGAGCGCGGCCTGCGCGGCGCGAGCGAGTGCCACCGGGAACAGCCAGTCGCGGGCGCCGTGCACGAGATAGATGCGGCGACCGCGAGCGCGCGCGAGGTTGCCGAGGGCGGCGTTCGCGGGATGCAGCACGCCGGCGACCGGCGCGAGCGCCGTATACGGACTGCCCTCCGCGAGGCCCGCGAGCAGCGCGAAGCTGGCGCCGTCCGACAGGCCCGTGAGGAGCACGCGGGTGCGATCCACGCGCCAGCGCGCCGCCACGAACTCGAGCTGCGCTGCGAGCGCCGCGGCGTCGCGAGCCGGATCGTCGAGCGACCAGGTCGTGCCGCGCGAGCTGGCGGCGAGCAGCAGGAACTGCCGGCTGCGCGCCTCGCGCAGCCACGTCCACAGGAACTCACTGCCGTGTCCCAGCGCGCCGTGCAGCGCGACCACCAGCGGCAGCGGACGCGTCCCGTCGTAGCGCTCGGGGACGTAGAGCGAGAAGCCGCCGCGAGCCGAGTCGCTCGCGCCCTCTCCCGCGTGGAGCACGCCGACACGAACGCCCGCAGGCGGCTCCGGGTCGAGCGCGGCGACATTCGCGCGCAGCGGCTCTTCGCAGAAGAAGCGCGCCAGCGGCGGCAGGGCGCCGCGCAGCGTGTAGAGCGTCGCTTGCGCCTGCGCGTGTCGGCGCAGCGCCGCGAGAATCGGCCCCGGCCCGCCGGCGCCGTCCGCTCCCAGCAGCCCGCCGAGTGCCGCGAGCGCGTGTTGCGCGCCGGCGAGTAGCCGCTCGGCCAAGGCTTCGAGTCCGGGCGGCGCGGGCTCGGACGCGAAGGCGCCCTCAGCGAGCGCCAAGCGTTCGCGCAGCGGCGCCAGCTTCTCCCGCAGCACGCCGATCCAGTCGAGTTCGAGATGCCGTGCGCTGAACTCGAGCGCGTCCAGCGACGCGAGGCTCGCTGCGCCCAGCGCCGCCACGCGCTCGCCGAATGCTGCGCGCTCGGCCTGCGGCTCGCCCATGCGCGCAACGTAGCGGGACGCGAGGCCGGCGAAGATCGCGACCTTTGTGGCAGATCTCCTGAATCCGAACCGAGCCCGGCGCGCGGACTCGGCCGGCAGCAAGCGCAGCGCGCAGCAAAGCGGCGCCGAGCGGAGCAGGGGTCGGACGTGGCGCAGGGCCGAGCCGTGGCTCTCGCCACGGCGCATGGGCACGAGCCCGAAGGGCGCGGGAGCGAACGAGTTTGCCTGGCAGCCGAAGGCACGTGCCCGGCGACGGGAGTGGTTCATGAGATGTGCTCTAGTCTCGCGCCGCGATGGAGCGCTGCTCGCCCGACATCTTGCTGCGCACGCTGTCCGACGACGGGCATATCGCGGTGCGCGTGCTGGTGGCCAGCGAGGTCGTCCGTGAGGCCGTGCTGCGGCACGAAGCGCGTCCGCTCGCCGCCACTGCGCTCGGCCGTGCGCTGATGGGCGCCATCCTGCTCGGCTCGACGGGCAAGGACGACGAGAGCGTGCAGCTGCGCTTTCGCGGCGACGGCCCGCTCGGCGCGCTGCTCGCGATCGCCGACTGCGAGGGGAACGTGCGCGGCTACGTCTCGCGGCCGGGCGCCGAGCTGCCGCTGCGCGGTGGGCAGCTCGACTTGCCGCGTGGCGTCGGTCTCGGCGAGCTCGCCGTGGTACGCCATCGGCCCGGTTGGCGGCATCCGTACACGGGCATCGTTCCCATCGTGTCGGGCGAGATCGCGGAAGACCTGGCGCTGTACCTCAGCGAGAGCGAGCAGACGCCGTCCGCGGTGGGCCTCGGCGTCAGCTTCGAGCCCGGCGGCGTGGTGGGCGGAGCCGCGGGCTTCCTCGCGCAGGCGCTTCCGGGCGCGAGCGAGGAGCAGCTCGCGCGCCTCGAGGCCAACGTGCGCGCGCTGACAGCAGTGTCCGACTACGCGCGGCGCGAGCTCGGCGCCGGCGAGATGCTCGCGCAGCTACTCCAAGGCATCGGCGGCCGCACGCTCGGAGAAACGCGCCCGCGTTACCACTGCGGCTGCGACGAGGCGCGCGTGCTGCGCGCCGTCGCGATGCTCGGCGCGGAAGACCTCGCTGACGCCGCCGCGCGCGGCGAGTTGATCGAGGTGCGCTGCGAGTTCTGCGCGGAGCTCTACGCCGTCGACCCGGCGCGGGCGCAGGCCCTGCCGGGGAGCGTGCCGCAGTGAACGTCGGCCTCTTCGTTCCCTGCTACGTCGACCAGCTCGCGCCTGCCGTGGGCTGGGCGACGCTGCGCGTGCTCGAACGCGCCGGTTGCCGGGTCCACTACGTGCAGGGCCAGACCTGCTGCGGGCAACCGTTCCTGAACACGGGTGCGAACCGCCAGGCGCGGCGGCTCGCGAAGCTCCACCTCTCGCGCTTCGCAGCCTGCGACACGGTTGTGTGTCCCTCGGCGAGCTGCGTCGCGACGGTGCGCCATCGCTATGCCGAGCTCGGCGCGGGCCGCGATGCGCGCGGCAGCGAGCAGCGCCGGCGCACCTTCGAGCTGAGCGAGTTCCTGGTGCGCGAGCTCGGCGCGCCGGACCTCGCTGCGCGCTTTCCGCATCGCGTCGCACTGCTGCAGAGCTGCCACGGCCTGCGCGAGCTCGGCCTCGGCACGCCGAGCGAACGCGTGGGTCCCGTCCTCGCGAGCCCAGCGGAGTCGCTGCTCGGCAGGGTCGCAGGGCTCGAGCTGGTGAAACCGGCTCGCCGCGACGAATGCTGCGGCTTCGGCGGCTCCTTCTCGGTGAAGTTCCCCGAGCTCTCGGTGCGGATGGGGCGCGCGCGCCTCGCGGAGTTTGCGGCTGCCGGCGCCGAGTACGTGACGGGCACCGACGTCAGCTGCTTGATCCACCTGGACGCGATCCGCCGCCGCACGGGCGAGGGACCGCAGGCGATCCACCTCGCGGAGCTGCTCGCGGGCGCGGAGGACGCATGAGCCAAGCGCTCGACGTGCGGGCGGGCGAGGCGCTGCCCACCGAGTCGGCGCTGCGCCGCCACGACGCGGCGGTCTTCGACCTGCGCCAACGCCGCGACCTCGCGGCGGCGAGCGTTCCCGACTGGGAGGAGCTGCGGCTGCGCGCGGAGCGCATCAAGGCGCACACACTCGACCAGCTCGACGTGCTGCTCGAGCAGTTCGAGGAGAGGGCGCGCGCAGCCGGCGCGCACGTGCACTGGGCTGCCGACGCAGAGGCGATGAATCGCATCGTGTTCGAGATCCTCGCGGCGCGCGGCGCACGGCGCGTGGTGAAGAGCAAGTCGATGCTCACCGAGGAGTGCGGGCTGAACGAGCACCTCGAAGCGCACGGCATCGAGATCGTCGACACGGATCTGGGCGAGCGCATCGTGCAGCTCGCGGGAGAGCCGCCCTCGCACATCATCCTGCCGGCGATCCACAAGTCCGCAGCGGAAATCGGCGCGCTGTTCGAGCGGCGCATGAACGGTCCGCGCGGCGAGACCGATCCCACGCGACTGACGCATCACGCGCGCGCCGAGCTGCGGCGTCCATTCCTCGAGGCAGAGGCCGGGATCACGGGGGTAAACTTCGCCGTAGCGGAGACAGGCAGCATCGCCATCTGCACCAACGAGGGGAACGCCGACCTCGGCACGAGCCTGCCGCGCCTGCACGTGGCCTGTATGGGCATCGAGAAGCTGGTCCCGACCCTGGCCGACCTGGCGGTATTCCTGCGCCTGCTCGCGCGCAGCGGTACGGGTCAGCCGATCACGACCTACACGAGCCTGCTCACGGGCCCGGGTCTGGGCCAGGAGCTGCACCTGGTGCTGGTCGACAACGGCCGCACGCGTCTGCTCGAGCGCGCCGAACACCGCTCGACACTCGGCTGCATCCGCTGCGGGGCGTGTCTGAACACCTGTCCGGTCTACCGCCGCGCCGGCGGGCACGCTTACGGGCTCAGCGTTCCCGGCCCGATCGGTCTGGTGCTTGCCCCGGCGCTGCGCGGGACTGCGGAAGCCGCCGGTTTGGCGGCGGCCTCGACGCTGTGCGGCAGCTGCAGCCACGTGTGTCCGGTGGGGATCGATCTTCACGATCAGCTCTACGCGTGGCGAGCCGAGGCGCGACCGCGGTGGTCTCGCTCGCTGGCTCTGCGAGTCGCGGCGGCGCTGCTCGCGCG
>CAYTJA010000445.1:0-4152 GCA_964437835.1 uncultured Spirochaetales bacterium | reverse complement strand
CCCGAGCACGCCCGCGAGCCACGCCCAGCGTCTCGCGCGTTCGGCCGCGAATAGCGCCTCGCCACCAGCCGCGAGCAGCCCGCACAGAGCGAGCGCGAAGATCCCTTCCATCGACACGAAGCTGAAGAGCTGGAACGAGGGAGAAAAAGCGACCAGCAGCGCCGCGAAACGCGCGCTGCGCTCGTCCAGCAGGCGGCGAGCGCTGATCCAGGCGAGCAGCGGCAGCGCCGCGCTCAGCAGCTGCAGCGCGAGAGATTGCGCGAGCTCTCCGGTTCCGACGGCACTTCGAAGCAGCGCGAGCAGCAACAGCGCGCCGGGGCCGTGCGTGCGCGCGTGTACTCCGAGCGCGGGCATCCCCGCGACGTAGCCGCGCAGGAACGTCGGCAGCTCCGCAATCGGCGGCACGTCGCGCGGATAGTCGAGCCCGGAGCGGAAGAACTGCGCGAAGACCTCGTCCGGCGGACTGCTGAATGCGAGCAGCGCCGGGCTCGCGAACGCGAAGGCGCCGAGCGCGAGCGCGAAGCGCCGGCTGGAGCTGTGCTCGGGAAGGAGCGCGCGCGGGGCCCACGCGAGCGCGGCGAGCGCGAGCGCCGCGTGCACTGCCGCGGGCCAGGCGAAGCGCGGCGCGAAATACGCGAAGAGCGGCGCGACGGCGCCGCGCCCGTGAGGCGCCGCGTTCCACGAGAGCCCGACCTGTAGCGCGTCGAAGAGCGCATTGACGCCGAGCAGCGCCGCGAGCAGCACGGCACTCCAGCGCCACGGGGATTCGCGCCGGCAGCGCTGCGCAGCCGCGAATGCGGCGAAGACCAGCACTGCCTTGAGCCACAGCGGCCACAGCGGGCGCCCGTCCCACTCGAGCGCCAGCAGATCGGACATCCGCTCCGCGCGTCGCCGCGATCAGCCGGCGCGCGAGGCGAAGGTGTCGCAGGCCTCGAGAGATCCGTGTTCGAGACCGCGCCGGAACCAGGACACGCGCTGCTCCGAGCTGCCGTGCGTGAAGGACTCGGGCACGACGCGCCCCTGGGTCTGGCGCTGGATGCGGTCGTCTCCGATCGCGGCGGCCGCGCCGAGACCCTCCTCGAGATCGCCCTCCTCGAGGATCTGGCGCGCGCGCTGCGCGTGGTGGGCCCAGGTACCTGCATAACAATCTGCCTGGAGCTCGAGGCGCACCGAGAGCGCGTTGCTCTCGGCGTCGCCGAGGCGGCTCTGCGCCTCGTGAACCTTCTCTGAGGTTCCGAGCAGCGTCTGCACGTGGTGCCCGACTTCGTGCGCGATCACGTAGGCCTGCGCGAAATCGCCCGGCGCGCGGAAGCGCTCGCGCAGGTCGCGGTAGAAGCCGAGATCGATGTAGACCTTGCGGTCCGGCGGGCAGTAGAAGGGCCCCATCGCGGCCTGCGCCATGCCGCAGGCCGAACGCACGACGTCCGTGAACAGCACGAGCCGGGGCGCCTCGTAGTGCGAGCCCGCGGCCGCGAAGAGCGCCTGCCAGGTGTCCTCGGTGTCGGCCAGCACGACCGAGACGAAGTCAGCGCCCTCGTCCGCGGGCGCAGCTCCAGGGCCGCGGGGATCCGCGGGCGTCTCCTCTTCGGCTGCCGGAAGATCGAGGCCGACCTGCGTGCCCCCGCCGCCGCCGCCCGCGAGCAGTTGCAGCAGCGTGAGCGGATCGGCACCGAGCAGCCACGCGCCGAGCAGCACCAGCACCAGGCTGCCGCCACCCAGGCGCATTCCGGGACGCCCGAGCCCGGCGCGCGCGCCGCGCAGATCCTCGACGTTCTCGCTGCGTCGACCCTCGCGCCACCGCATCTGGATCCCTCCCTCCATCCCATTCTAGGGGCATCGCGCTCGTTTTTGGGCGGGCGCTTCAGAGCGGCCCGGCAATCGCCAGCACGTTGACCCCGGCGAAGGCGGCGAGCCAGCCCGCGAGCAGCGCGTCGGCTGCAGCGCCGATGCGCGGCCGCAGCCACTCGGCGACCGAGGTATGTCCGCGCGCGAAAAAGTACGCGAGCGGTGCGAGCGCGAGCAGGCCATAGCTGGCTTTGACCTGCGAGTAGAAGGGCGCCTCGAGCGAGAGCGTCGCGAAGCCGAGCGCGACGCTCCCGGCCACCGCGAGCAGCAATCCGAGCGCGGCGCGGCGCCGCGCTGCCCCACCGCGTCGCAGCACCTCGCGCGCGGCACCCGCGGCGCCGAGCGCGAGCAGCGGCAGCACCGGCAGCGCGAGCCAGTAGCCCGCGCTCATGTAGTCGTAGCGGAAGAAGGGGTGCCGGGCGGAGGGGTCCACGCGCCCGGCGACGAAGGCGTCGCCGAAGGCCGAGCTGTAGAGGCCGTCCCAGAACGAAACGAAGGCCGAGAAGTACGGATGCCGCAGCGCCTCGCCGAAGCTCAGGTACCAGGCCGGCGTGTGGAAGCCCGGCTGCTGCCACCAGACGAGACCCGGCTCGCGGAAAGCCCAGTTCGCAACCACCGGCTGGCCTAGCAAAACCCAGTTGCGGATGTAGAACCAGGCGCAGACGCCGAAGGCCGCGGCCGCGAAGGCACAAGCACAGCGCAGCTGCTCGCGCGGGCTGCGCTGCTCGATCCACGCGAGCTTTGCCGCGAGCGCAATGCCCACCAGCGGAATCAGCGCGAGCGCGCTGAACTTCGCGAGCGCGGCGAGCCCCAGCGCTGCGCCGGCTGCGGCCACCGCGCGCGCACTCGCTCGATCGCATAGCAGTTCTCGGACGCCGAGCCAGAGCCCGAGGCCCGCGAGACACGCGTGCAACGGCTCGTTCGAGAGGTAGGCCGCGCTGTAGACCTGCACCGGGAGCAGCGCTGCGAAGAGCAGCGCGACTGCGGGCGCCGCAGCCTTGCTGTGGCCCTCGCCCGCGAGCGCTCGCGAGAGCGCGAATGCGATCAGCGCGGCTGCCAGGCCCGAGAGGAAAGGCAGCAGGCGCCAGCACAGCGCCGGCGCCTCGCCCGCGAGCGCGCGGCCGAGCGCGACGCAGAGCGCCGTCGCAACGTGGAAGAGCGGCGGATGGAACGTGGACCAGCCGTCGGTCGCGAGCGGCAGCTCGCGCTGCGCGAGCAGGAATTCGACGTAGGCCGCGTGGTGGCGGGCGTCGAAGCCGACGTCGAGCGGAATCGCCAGAAAACGCGGCAGGAACACGCCGATCCAGAGCGCGCAGGCGAGCAGCGCCGGCCAACCTGGCCCCGCGAGCGCCGCGCGCAGTGCGGGCCAGCGCCGCCACAGCGCCGTCCCCGCGACGCCTAGCGCAAAGAGCCCCGCGATCGCATCGAGCCGTTCGCGCAGCGCCTGCGAGGGCGTCTCGGTTGCGAACGAGAGCGGGTGGCGCCTGGTATCGTCCGCGTGGATCGCGAAGCCGGGCGCACGCCCCTCGTGTTCGACCTCGAAGTGCAGCGCTTCCGCCTCAGCGCCCGAGCGACGCCGGAGCCGCGCCTGGAGCAGCGCCGGCCCCTGCGCATTGCGCACCTCGATCGCGAGCTCGCCGCCTGCCTCGCGCTGCGGCTCCGCGAGCTCGACGCGCTGCCACTCGCGCCAGCGGCTCGCGTCGCTCCACTCATCGCGCAGCCAGCGGCCGTTCCACTGCACGCGCAGGCTGCGCAGCGCGCGCAGCTCGAGCACCGGAGTCGCGCCCGCGGAAGCTGTTTCTGCCTCAGCTCCGATCCGCGCGCGAAAGCGCGTCACGGGCAGATCGAGTCGGCCCCACTGCTGGAGCTCCGCCGCGACCGGCAGCGGCGCGGCCCACCATGGATCCGCCGCAGCGGGCCACAGGAATGCGACCTCCGGCGAGCTGCAGCGCTGCGCGAGCAATGCCAGCGCGGCAACCAGGAGCGCAGCGAACGCAGCAGCGACGCGCGGGCTGGCGGCCATTGGAGATACTGACTCCTCGTCCGCCCTGCGGCGGTATTCGGAGCCTAGCAACCCGCGCAGCTGAACTCCCTGCGGAAGGCCCGCAAGCAGCTGCCGGCCATGACCGCCGAGAACCCGCCGCGGCGCACCAGTCTAGCGAGGCTCCGCCTCAGACCGACGAGACATGCAAGCCGACGAAGATCGCAAGCCGCTTCGGCGCGCAGCGAGGCGCAGCCGAGCGGAGTGCGGGTGGGACCGGGCCGCTCCCGGACCGGGACCCGCAAGGCCCGGCGCGCAGCGAGGCG
>CAYTJA010000444.1:0-2713 GCA_964437835.1 uncultured Spirochaetales bacterium | reverse complement strand
TGGCTGCACAATCCCCGGCAGGCCCAGACCCTCGAATGGGCGAGGACCCTCGTCCGGGGCGATGCGGGCCTCATCCCCTCCCAGTACCGCACCTACGAGGAGTGGCGGCAGTACGTCTATCGGACGCTCCGCGCGGCGGGCGTCGGTCGGGCGACCGACGCGACCTTCCACGACCTCCGCCGGACCTACCTGGTCGAGCGCATGAACCACCTGGTCACGGTCAAGGGGGCGGCTCCGCTCCAGGCCGCCGCGCTCGTCGCCCGCGAGGCCGGCCATAGCCGCCTTGAGATCCTGGACTGGTACATCGCCGATTCGGGAGGGGCGTCGGATGCGGCGTGACCTTCCGGAGCCCCGGAGACGAGCACCCTCGAAGTCCACGCGTTGTGTGCAGCTTCCTCATCAGTCGCCCGATCCCTCCCTGGGATCGGGATCAGAATAGATCGTTCGGGCGTGTCCTCGTTTGACACGCCCCTTGGTATGCTCCTGGAGGTGAGCAACGAATGGCAACAGAGAGAGCCCGGGAAACCGAAGAATGCCCCCCGAAGAAACCCGGCCGTCCGCGCCAGCGCTGGCGCATCCGGGTCGTCAGGATTGAAGCCCGAAAGCACCCCGAGTTCGCGGGCCAAGGGACCAATCCCTTCGCCCAGATGGCCGTCCAGGCGCGCGTCGCGGAGATCGACGCGTTCTGCGCCCGCCTCTGGGCGCGGACGAAAAAGAAGGCAGCGTAATTTATGGCCGCGTCCCAGGCGACGCGGAGAAGGAGGAAAACACCTATGGTGATGCTCAAGAACACCAAGGCAGACGCACGGGAAGGGCCCGTGAACGTCGCGCTCTACATGCGCGTCTCGACTGACAAGCAGGCGAAGAAGGAGGATGGCTCGCTCGACACCCAGCGCGACCTCCTCACCGGCTTGGTCGAGAGCAAGCGCGCGATCGGCCTCGACTGGCAGATCACCGAGAAGCTGGTCGAGGGCGAGAAGGACGGCAAGCGCCACGGGAAGAGCGCGAAGAACCTGGATCGCCCGGCGCTCCAGAGGCTCCTGGAGCTGGCCCGCTCGGGTCTCGTCGACGTCGTGGTCATCACGAAGATCGACCGAATGTCCCGCAGCGTCAAGGACTTCCTCAATCTCGTCGAGGAGTTGGACCGGTACGGCGTCAGGATCGTCTCGCTCCGCGAGCAGATCGACCTGACGACCCCGGCGGGACGCCTCCAGACGACCATCATGATCGCCCTCGCCCAGCACGAGCGCGAAGTCACGTCCGCCCGCGTCAAGGAGAAGGTCGCCTGGCGCGCCCAGAAGGGCTTCCCGATCGGACCCCCGGCCATCGGCTACCGCATGAAAGGCAAGCTCTACGAGATCGTCGAGGGCTTCGCCGCCCACGTCACGGCGGCGGACGCCCTCTATCAGGAGCGCCTGAGCGTCGATCAGCTGGTCGTCGAGTTCCGGAAGCGCGGCTACCGGACGCCGAAAGGCTCGTTCTACACGAAGCAGGTCCTCTGCCGCATGCTCAGGAACCCCTCCTACGCGGGGAAGATCGAGCACAACGGCGCGCTTCACGAGGCGCAGTGGAAGCCGATCCGCTCGTGGGAGACGCACGAGCTGATCGGGCAGATGATGGACAAGAACGACCGCAGGAAGCGGAGCGACAAGCGCCAATCAAGGGAATACGTCTATCTCCTCCAGGGCCTCCTCCGGTGCGGGCTCTGCGGGCACGCCATGTCGCCGCGGCCGGGCCTGGGGCAGGGCGGCGTCTACTACCCCTACTACTTCTGCGGCCAGGCCGAGAAGTCGGTGGGCGGCGCCTGCCCCCGGCGCTACGTGCCGGCCGAGACGCTCGACCGGGCGGTCTTGGAGTTCATGAAACAGCTTCATCTCAAGCCCGAGCGCATCCACGCCATCGCCCTTCAGGCGAACGAGTTCACGTCCGGGACCCTCACCAAGCTCATGAGCGATCTCGAGCGTGTCCGCGGACAGCTCGCGAGCGTCCGCTCGAAGCTGGGACTCCTCGTCGATGCCCTCGCTCAGGGCAGCGTGGCGATGACGACGCTCAAGGAGAAGATCGAGTCGCTGGAAGCCGAGCGAGCGGAGCTTGAGACCATGGAGAAGCGGCTCAAGAGCGAATTCGCCGCGGAGCAGACCCAGGAGATCGTCGCCGCCGAACAGATCCGCGCGCTCGCGCACTTCCACGAACTCGTAACGGAGAACGCAGCCAACCCCGAAGCGCTGAAAGCGCTCCTCCCCCGCTTCATCGACACCGTGGGGTTCTATGCGGAGGAGAAGGGCGAGGGGCGGCTCGAGGTGGCGCTCTTCCCGGAGCCGGTGGCGGCGACTTCGGACGTCCTGTGGACTGGGGACCCGGTGGGTCCCCAGTTCGCAGACGAGTCACAGATGGTCGGGGCGACAGGATTTGAACCTGCGACCTCTTGCTCCCGAAGCAAGCGCTCTAGCCAGGCTGAGCCACGCCCCGATGCGAACGTCGGCGGGAATTAGCGTTTACCCGTTTACGGGACCCCTGTCAACAGCTATCAACGGTCCGTGAGGAGGCGCTTGTAGCGCTTCTCGCCGCGGAGGGAGTCGAGATCCGAATCGTTGCGCAGGTGGTCGATCTTGGCGAAGCCGAGTTTTACCGAGAGCTCCAGCCAGTCGAGGCCTTCTTCCTTCCGGCCGTCGAGGGCGTAGCCGCAGGCGACGTTGTAGGCCGAGGTCACGCC
>CAYTJA010000443.1:0-7094 GCA_964437835.1 uncultured Spirochaetales bacterium | reverse complement strand
GGAAGATTTCATCCGCGTGCTCGCGCGCATCCACACGCTCGAGCTGTCGGAGCTCGGCCTCGACGACGCAATGGCCTATCACCCGAAGAATGCCGAGCAGGCCGCACTCGGCGAGATCGAGCTGGTGCTCGCGCAGTGGCGGCCCTTCCTGCGCAACTACGTCGAGCCGCTGCTCCGCTTCGGCCTCGATTGGCTGCGGCGCTCGGTGCCGGAGCCGCTCGCGCGCGTCTCGCTGGTACAGGGCGACACCGGGCCGATGAACTTTGTTTTCGCAGGCGACCGCGTGGCCGCGGTCGTCGACTGGGAGTGGGGGCATTACGGCGATCCGCTGGAGGACCTCGGCAACCTCTGCGTGCGCGAGTTCTGGAATCCGTCGGGGGGGCTCTCGGGGCTCTTCGAGCTCTACGAGCGCGAGTCGGGCATCCCGTACTCGCGCGCGGCCGCGCAGTACTACCGCGTGCAGCAGAACCTGCGCGGGATGGTCGGGATCCACGCGGCCACGTCGCAGCTGCGCCCGCGCGCGCCGGTCTCGTGGTTCCTCGCGTACCGCTATATCGGCGACCGCGCGACCTGCGAAGCGCTCGCGGAGGCGCTCGGCGTCGAAGTCGCAAGGCCCGAGCTGCCCGACGACTCTGGGCCCGGCGACGTGCTCGCGGAGGCCGCGCGGCATGCGCTCGCAAACGACATCGAGCCCGCGCTCGCCGAGGCGCCCTTCGCGCGTTCCCGCGCGGTGGAGGCGCGCATCCTGGTCGAGGTCCTGGAGCGCAGGCGGCGCTTCGGCCCGGCGCTCGAGCGGATCGAGTGCGAGGAGATCGGCGCGCTGCTCGGGCGCCGCCCGGCGGAGCTCGCGCAGGGCCTGCAGGCTCTCGAAGCCGCAATCCGCGAGCGCCGCTTTGGCGACGACGCCGTGATCCGCTATCTCGCGCGCCGCGCCTACCGCGACGAGTGGCTACACGCGCCGACCCTCGCGCTCTACCCGGGCCGGCGCTGGTCTCCGATCGACTGAGCCCGAACGCGGCGCTGGCGCGCTTCCGCGCTTCCGGATGCCCGCAGCGCGATCAGCGCTGCCCAGAGATCTGGCAGATTGCGCCGTGCGCGCGCGGGTTTGCCCGCGTCGCGCGATCCCGCGCCGGCACGCCGCTTGCAAGAACCTGCGCTAGCGCTCCTCTCCGTCCGATGCCGTGGGGTCGATCTCCACGGCGCGCGAGATGTTTCCGATGCCGCGTTATGCCTACGACCGCCTCTCGGCTCAGGACAACCTGTTCCTCGTCGCCGAATCGCCGACGACTCCGATGCACATCGGCGCGGTGCAGATCATCGAATCCGGAGGCCTGCGCACCGAGGAGGGCGGCATCGACGTGCCGCGCTTCGGCCGCGGGCTCGCGGGTGTATTGCATCTGATCCCGCGCTACCGCCAGAAGCTCTGCGCGCCGCGCTTCGGCGCGCGGCCGGTCTGGGTCGACGATCCGCACTTCGATCTCGCCTGGCACCTGCGCCACTCGAGTCTGCCGCGGCCCGGAACGCTCGAGCAGCTGAAGCAGCTCACGGCGCGCGTGATGAGCCGCCCGCTCGACCGCGCGCGGCCGCTCTGGGAGATCTGGATCGTCGAGGGCGTGGCCGGCGGCGAGCAATTCGCGCTGATCAGCAAGATCCACCACTGCATGCTCGACGGCAGCGCGGGGGCCGATCTCGCGTCGATCCTCGCGTCGCCGCGGCCGGAGGCGGCGATCGCGGAGCCCACTCCTTACCTGCCGAAGCCGGCGCCCTCCGGCGCGGAGATCCTGCGCAGCGAAATCGCGGATCGCCTGCGCGCGCCGCTGCGCGGTCTGCGCGAGCTGCGCCTGCGAGTCCGAGATCCGGAGCTGCCTGGCGCGCTGCGCGAGCGTGCGGCCGCACTGCGCGAGGTCCTGAGCCACGCTCTGCACCCGGCCTCGCCGACGCCGATCAACGGCGAGCTTTCGCCGCACCGGCGTATCGATTGGCTCACGATGCCGCTCGACGACGTGCGCGACGTGAAGGGCGCGCTCGGCTGCAGCGTGAACGATCTCGTGCTCGCGACGGTCGCCGGCGCGGTGCGCCGCTACCTGATCCACCGCCGTGTGGATCCCGCCGGCATCGACTTCCGCGTTTCGGCGCCGGTGAACCGCCGCTCGGAGGCGCAGCGCGGGCAGCTCGGGAACTTCGTGTCGTCGTGGGTCGTGCCGCTGCCGATCGGCGAGCCCGAGGCCGCGCGGCGCCTCGCGGCGGTCTGCGAGACGACGCAGGGTCTCAAGCAGTCGCGTGCGGCACTCGGTGTCGAGACGCTGATGCACGTCGCCGAGTGGCTGCCGGATCCGATCCTCAAGCTCGCTGCGCGCGCCTCGTCCGGACCGGTCAACATGATCGTCACGAACGTGCCGGGCCCGCAGTTCCCGCTGTACCAGCTCGGTGCCAAGTTGCTCGGGATCTACCCGCTGGTGCCCTGCCTGCCGGGCAGCGGGCTCGGCGTCGCGCTCTTCTCCTACGACGCGAAGCTGTGCTGGGGCTTCAACGCGGACCCGGGCCTGGTACCGGATCTGCCGCTCTTCGGCCGCGCGATCGTCGATGCATTCGAGGAGCTGCGCGGCCTCGCGGTCGCGAGCCTGACGGCGCCGCGGCGGCGCGCGGTACCGGCGAGCGCGAAGGCGGACGGCGATCGCGAGCAGCCGCGACGCCAGCGCAGGACGGCGACCGAGGAAGAGAGCAGCTTTGCAGCGAGTGCGCGGCGAAGTGGAAAATCGCCGCGCGCGCTGCGCGCCGCGTCTCGCTGAAGCGGGGCGCACGCTTCGAATCGCTCACGATATTGGCTCCGGGTTCCGCAGCAGGAGCGCACGCCCGTGTTAGAGTGCCGTGCCGCTCTAGCACGCTTCTCTCGCCGCAGCAGCGACGTGATGAGAAATGCGAGCTAGCTCTGCGCGGAGGAATCGATGTCCGAGACCCCGACCGCAGCGCGGCGCGTTCCGATCGAAGCGGGCTTCTTCACGATTCCCGAGCCGCGCGGCGAGGCACCGAAGCTGCTCGCGAGCCGCTGCAGCCGCTGTGGCGAGGTGTATTTCCCGCGCCGCGTCTCCTGCGTCCAGTGCTATGCGCGCGAGCTCGCGCCGGTCGAGATCGGTCCGCGCGGAATCCTCTTCACCTACACCTACGTGCAGGTGCCGATGTTCGGAACCAGTCAGCGCGACGCGAAGGGCTATGGCGTCGGCCAGGTCGACCTGCCCGAGGGCCCGCGCGTGCAGGCGGTGCTCTCCGGCGCGCGAGGGGAGTTCCAGATCGGTATGCCGATGGAGCTCGAGCTCGAGACGCTGCGCGAGACGCCCGAGGGCGATCAGGTCGTGATCATGCGTTTCAGGCCGGTCGGGGCGCCGCCTCGAACCTAGCGCGCGTGGCGAGTGCTGAGATCGCGCGGAACGCCCGCGCGGTTCCTGGAGAGTGGGGATCCGAGGCGGATGAAGTTCGACGACGTCTTCGTGTTGGGCGTGGGTATGCTGCGCTTCGACGTGTACAAGGAGCGCAGCACGCTCGAGCTCGCGCGCGAGGCCGGCTTCGAGGCGCTCGACGATGCCGGCATCACGCTGCGCGAGGTCGGCGAGGCCTTTACCGGCTACATGCAGGCCGCGCCGATGCTCGGCACGAAGATCATGAAGGAGTTCGGGCTCACGGGGCTGCCCGTGACGCACGTCGAGAATGCGTCGGCGACGGGGCTCGTCGCGTTTCGCGAGGCCTGCCGCGCGGTGCAGAGCGGCGCCTGCGATGTCGCGATGGCGCTCGGCTTCGAGAAGATGACCGAGCTCGCTGCGGCAGGGCGCGAGCGCGTGCCGCGCGGCACGGGCCGCGATTCGATCGATTCCGTGATCATGCCCGCGGCCTACTTCGCGCTCTGGGCGCAGCGGCGCATGCACGAGCGCGGCACGAAGCCGTGGCACTTCGCCGAGATCGCCGCCAAGAACTGGAACCACGGCGCGCTGAATCCGAATGCGCACCGCCAGCCCGAGCAGACGATCACGGCCGAGATGGTGCTCGCATCGCCCATGATTGCGGATCCGCTCACCGCGATGATGTGCTGCCCGGTCGACGACGGCGCGGCCTGTGCGATCGTCGCGCGCGGGTCGGTGGCGCGAAAGCTCGGAGCCGCGCACCTGCCCGTGCGCGTGCTCGCGTCGGCGCTGCAGAGCGAGCGCTATACGCCGGGGCACACCTTCCTCGGGCCCGTCGTCGGCCCCGCGAGCATGACGCGCGATACCGCACGCCAGGCCTACGAAGAGGCGGGCGTCGGCCCCGAAGACTTGAGCATCGCCTACGTGCACGACGCGTTCGCGAACGAGGAGCTCGAGTATTACGAACTGCTCGGCGTCTGCGCACCGGGCGATGCCGAGAAGCTGGTCGAGGAAGGACAGACGAAGCTCGGGGGCCGGATTCCGTTCAACAGCGACGGCGGGCTGATTGCACGCGGTCACCCGGGAGGGCCGACGGGGCTCGCCCAGATCCACGAGGTCGTGACGCAGCTGCGCGGCGAGGCGGGGCGCCGGCAGGTCGCGGGTGCACGCGTCGGGCTGGCGCATCTGGTCGGCGGCGGCAGCGTCTGCACGGTCAACTTGTTGAGGCGCGAATAGCGCAAAGGAGAAGGGCAATGTCGGAAGAGAGCGAGCTCCTGGCTCGGGGTCGCGAAGTCCAGAAGAAGCTCTGGGGCGAGCGCATCGCTTCGGGCGGCGGCGGGCCGCCGGCCGCGAAGGTCGCGCCGGAATTCTTCGAGCTGGTCGCGAAGGGCTGCTTCGGGATGTTCTGGTCGCGGCCGGGGCTCGACATGCGCAGCCGCAGTCTCGTCACCGTCGCACAGCTCGCGGCGCTCGGAAGGACGGAAGAGCTGCGCGGGCACCTGATGGGCGCGCTGAATCTCGGCATTTCGCGCCAGGAGCTGATCGAGGTCCTGATGCAGACCTCCTGCTATGCCGGCATCCCCGCCGCCGTCAACGCCCTGAACGCCGCCGCCTCCGTGCTCGGCGACGCCTGACGAGCACGGACGTCAGATAGTCGGGATAGTCAGATTCTTCCCCCTTGGGGGAAGAATCTGACTATCCCGACTATCTGACGTCCGTGCTCGTTGCTTCGAGGTCGTAGGTGGTGGAGGCGGTGATTTCGACGTCGGCGAAGTCGCCGGGGCGGAGGCTTCCCGAGGGGCGCACGCGCACGCAGCCGTCGATCTCCGGCGCGTCGGCTGCGCTGCGCGCGATCGCGACGCCGTCGTCTATCGAATCGACGATCACCCGCATGCGGCGTCCGACCTTCGCCGCGAGCCGCTTCGCGCTGATCGCCGCCGCGCGCTGCATGAAACGCTCGTAGCGCTCCTGCGCGAGCGCGTCCGGAACCGGATCGGCCTGCGCGTTTGCTGCGGCGCCTTCGATCGGGGAATAGCGGAAGCAGCCGACGCGGTCGAGCTGCGCCTCCTCGAGCCAGTCCAGCAGCAGCTCGAAGTCGTCCTCGGTCTCGCCGGGGAAGCCGACGATGAAAGTGCTGCGCACGGTCAGGTCCGGGCAGATCTTGCGCCACGCGGCCAGGCGCTCGAGCGTGTCCTCGGCCGCGGCCGGGCGGCGCATCGCCTTGAGCACCGCGGGCGAGGCGTGCTGGAACGGGATGTCGAGGTAGGGAAGGATCTTCCCTTCAGCCATCAGCGGGATGACGTGGTCCACGTGCGGGTACGGATAGACGTAATGCAGGCGCACCCAGGCACCCAGCTCGCCCAGGCCGCGGCACAGGTCGAGGAAGCGTGTCTGGTATTCGCGGTCGCGCCACTTGCCCGGCGCGTACTTCAGGTCGGCGCCGTAGGCGCTGGTGTCCTGCGAGATGATCAGGAGTTCCTGCACGCCGGCCTTGACCAGCTTTTCGGCTTCGACCAGCACTTCGCCGACCGGCCGGCTGGCCAGGCGCCCGCGCATCGACGGGATGATGCAGAAGCTGCACTTGTGGTTGCAGCCCTCGGCGATCTTCACGTAGGCGTAGTGACGCGGCGTGAGCTTGATGCCGGTGGGCGGCAGCAGGTCGAGGAACGGGTCGTGCGCCGGCGGCACCGCGGCGTGCACCGCGCTCATGACCCCGGCGTAGTCCTGCGGGCCGGTGATCGACAGCACGCCGGGATACTTCTCGCGGATGACGTGGCTCTTGGGCCCCTTGCCGAGGCAGCCCGTGACGATGACCTTGCCGTTCTCCTCGAGCGCCTCGCCGATGGCGTCGAGCGACTCGGCCACGGCCGAATCGATGAAGCCGCAGGTGTTGACCACGACCACATCAGCCTTGGCGTGGCTCGACACCGTCTGGTAGCCCTCGGCGCGCAGCTGCGTCAGGATCCGCTCGGAATCCACCAGGGCCTTGGGGCAGCCGAGCGAGACGAAGCCGATTTTCGGCGGGGTCTTGCGGCGGGAGCGGGAAGGAGCGGCGGTGGCCATTGGCGGGGACTGCAAAGGGCGCGTAGTTTACGGGAACCGGCGTTCAGCCGGCATTCATTTGGGCCGGCGCACCGTGTGCCCCAGGTCAAGGCAGGGGTCGAACATGAAAACCTTCGCACGCGTGACGATGGCGGGTCTGCTGCTGGCGCTGGCCGGCTGTGCGGAGGACTCCGGAGGCGAGGGCAAGCTGCAGATCGCGATGACCGACGCCGCCGGCGACTTCTACACCTACGCCGTCGACGTCACCTCGGTCGCGCTCAAGCGCGCCGACGGCGCCACGGTCGAGACCCTGCCGACCACCACGCGGGTGGACTTCGCCGAGTACGTCGAGCTGGCCGAGCTGTTCACGGTCCGCACGGTCCCGGTCGGGACCTACACCGGCATGCGCCTGACGCTGGACTACAGCGAGGCGCAGATCGCGGTCGAGAATGCCGCCGGCGCCCCGGTCGAGGTGACCGCGGTGGGCGCGGGCGGCGCGCCGCTGACCACGCTCACGGTGGACGTGGACTTCGGCCCGCGCGACCGGCTGACCATCGTGCCCGGCGTGCCGGCGCACGTGACGCTGGACTTCGACCTCGCGGCCTCGCACCAGGTGGACGACGCCGCCGATCCGGCGACCGTCACGGTCCTGCCCGTGCT
>CAYTJA010000442.1:0-5206 GCA_964437835.1 uncultured Spirochaetales bacterium | reverse complement strand
GCGGCGTTGCGATGATCACCTCGTCGATCATCTCGTCGCGCAGGATCGTGGGAAGGTCCGGCAGCTTGTGGAGCAGATGGGCGGGGATCTCGCGGTGGATCGGCTGCGCCACTTCGTCCACGAACCCGACCACGCGCAGGCCCCACTCGGGATGCTGCTGGATGGTGCGTTGGACTCCTGCTGCGCGCGGGCCAGAGCCGACCACGAGCAGGTTGCGCGTGTTCTGCCCTACGCGCCGAACCAGGCGCAGTAGCCCGAACAAGAGGACGCGTTCCGAGGTGAGCAACGCCAGCTGTGCGGCCCCGAACAGCAGGGGGAAACGCGGACCCACCGGAGCCTTGGTGACGAACGCCGCCGCGGTGAGGAGCAGCGTCGCCAGCGCACCCGCAAGGGCCAGCCGGCTGACCACGCGCCCGAGGCTCGTGAGGCGCTGGGAGTCGTAGAGGCCGAGCTGCTGCAGCGCTGCCGGCCAGGCGAGGCAAGCCACCAGCGCCGTCGCCAGCAGGGCGGGCGTCATCACCCACTCGTCGCCGTGTCGAAGCCCCGAGACCTTTGGCATCGAGAGCAGCAACAGCAGCAGCGCTCCACTCAGGCCCACATCGAGGCTCACGACGAGCGAATGGAAGCGTTGCAACTGGACTTTCAGCATCTACCGCTCACAGCCTTCGCCGGTGGTCGGCAACCGGCCGTCCTATAGGTGGCCGCCAACCGGTACCGGGTGGCGCAAGTACTTCTCCTCGAATCCTGCCAGCCCTGCCCTGCGGCTCCGGGACCGGCCCGTAGCCGTTCCCTTTTACCGCACGGAGGCCACTTATACCCAGCGGAAAAAACCACCGGCAAGGTGCAGGTGGAACCCGCTGCGCGGGATCGGGATCGGGACTGCGTGAGCTAGGCTGCGCGCGCCCCTGGGAAAAGGCTGGCTTCACCAGGGATTGGCGCTCGCCGATGAAGAGCCGCGAGGGCTGGGCCGAGGGCTGATCCCAGGGCGAGGGCGGATGTACGAGTCGTTCTTCGGGCTCCGGGAGCCGGCATTCTCGCTCGCGCCGGACCCACGCTTCCTGTGGCTCTCCGAAACCCACGAAGAGGGGCTCGCAGCCCTCTGCTACGGGATCACTCGCCGCAAAGGCTTCATGCTGCTGACGGGCGAGGTGGGCACCGGCAAGACCACGCTGCTGCGAGCCGCGCTGGACCGCATCCCTGCCGACACGGAAGTGGCGCTGGTGATGAACACCTCGGACCTGAGCCCACTCGACCTGCTGCGGCTGGTCGCCAACGAGTTTCGCCTCGAGGGCACGTTCCAGTCGAAGGTCGACTACATCATCTCGTTGAACCGATTCCTGCTGGGACAGCTCGAAGCCGGCCTCAACAGCGTGCTGATCATCGACGAAGCCCAGAACTTGGATGCCCGCCTGCTCGAGGAGGTGCGGCTGCTTTCGAACCTCGAGACCGACACCGAGAAGCTGCTCCAGATCGTGCTCACGGGGCAGCCGGAACTGCGCCGCAAGTTGGCGGACCCGAACCTGCGTCAGCTGCGTCAGCGGGTCGCGATCGAGCACCACGTTCAGCCGCTGCGCCCGAATGAAGTGGCTCCCTATCTGCGGCATCGCATCGAGGTCGCAGGCGGCAGCTACGAGGAGATCTTGCTGCCCGGCGCCGACGCCTGCTTCCACGACTTCTCGAGTGGCTGCCCGCGCCTGATGAGCCTGCTCGCGGATCGCGTGCTGCTGTCCGCATTCGCCAAGCAGATCCGGCCGATCCCGGCCGCACTGGTGGAGGCGAAGGCCAAGGAGATGGACGCTTCGCGACTCGAAGGCACGATCGAGGGAGCCGAGCATGGGTGAGATTGCCGAAGCGCTCCGGCGAGCCAGAGAGTCCGACCGTGGCCATCGCGCGCAGCCCACAAATCCGAGTGCCGTGGTCGAGTTCGGCGAACCCCAACTCTCCGACCGGGTGCTGCCGGCGACCGAGCCGGTCACGATCTCCAGTGAGCACGAGGTGGGCACCGCGTGGTCGGCGCGTGCCGTGCTCGCGCTGCCGCAGGGCCCCGTCGCGGAGCAGTATCGGCACTTCGCCATTCGCGTGAGCCGGCGCCTCAAGCAACGCGGAGCGCGGATCGTCGGCGTCACCAGCGCGTCGCGCTCGGAGGGCAAGACGACGACGGCCTGCAACCTCGCCCTCGCCTTGGCCTCGGTTTCGGGCGGTCGTCGCGTGGCGCTTCTCGATCTGGACTTGCGCCGCCCCTCCGCCGCAGAGTCGCTCGGCGTCAGCGTGCGTTCCGGGGTCGAGGAGCTACTCGTCGGGCGGGCCTCGCTGGGCGACGTCCGACTCGCAACGCAGCTCGCCGACCTCGATCTCTACCTCGTGAAACGCAACGTGCGTGACCCCCTCCACCTGATCTCCGGACCTCAGCTACCCGCGCTGTTGCGCGAACTCGCGCGCCGCTACGACACGGTCGTCGTGGACACGCCGCCCGTGCTGCCGGTGCCCGACGTGCCGCTGCTGCTGCCGTTGATCGACGCGGTCATCGTCGTGGCTCGCAACGGCTTCTCGCGCAGCGGCGCGTTCCGCGATCTGATCACCACGATCGGCACCGAACGCGTGCTCGGTGCGTTCCTGAACGAGTCGAACCTGCCCCGGCACCACCGGTACTACGGCTACTACGGAAACGAGGCGAAGGCTGCCGACGCCGAGCGTGGGGAAGAACGTGGAGAGTGATGAGTTTCAGTCCGGGGGACTCCCGGCGTTCGTCAAGGACCCGAAGGGCCTGCTGCGGCGCCGTTGGCGCTGGATGGTCGCAGTCACCTTCGTCGGCTGCGTAGCGACCGTCATCTACGTCTCGCAGATTCCGGTGACCTACCTCGCCACGACCACCGTGCTGGTCACCAGCCAGCAGATCCCCTCGCGCTTCGTGGAGTCGACCGTCCCCGAGAACGACTTCCAGCGCATGAACGCGCTGATCGGCGAGCTGCTTTCGCGCGAGCGGCTGACCAGCGTGATCGAGAAACACGACCCCTACCCGGACCAACGCGGCAAACTGCCGATGGGCTCGCTGGTCGACCTGATGCGCATGAACACCGCGGTCCTGACGCAGCCGGGCGTCGGCCCGGGTGGGAACGCCGGATCGAACATCTACACGATCTCGTTCCGGCATCCGGTGCCGTCGATCGCCGCGGACATCGCCAACGACCTCGCGAGCCTGTTCACCGCGGCGAGCAGCCGCGTGCGCGGCAAGCAGGCGCGCTTGACCACGCAGTTCATGCGCGCCGAGCTGGAGCGAACCGAGCGCTCGCTGCAGGAGTACGACTCCCAGATCGCCGACTTCAAGGAGCGCTATCGCGGCGAGCTCCCGACGGAGCTCGGCTCCAACACGGCGAAGCTCGAGCGTCTCGCGACGCAGCGGCAGTCGCTGGACATGCAGATCTCCGACGCGGAGACCCGACTCGCGCTGCTCGCGCAGACGGGCGATGCGACCTCGCCGAACTCTCCCTACGCGCGCCTCTCCGCGGTGAAGGCCAAGCTCGGGGCGGAGATGTCGGTGAACACCGACGAGCATCCCAACGTGATCGCACTGAAACGGCAGGTCGAGGCGCTGGAGCACGAGCTCGAGAGCGGCTCCCCCTACTCCGGCGTCGACCCGACGCGCCGGCTCCAGATCGAGTCCGCACAGCGTTCCATCTCCGACATGCGCCAGCTGCACACGCGTATCGGGGCCGATGCGGCGCAGCTAGAGGTGCGAGTCGCCAACACGCCGAAGCGCGAAGAAGAGATCACTGCGCTCGAGCGCAAGGCGACGGTGATGCGAGAAAGCTACCTCTTGAACCTACGCAAAGTGCAAGCGGCCGAACTCGCGGAGAACCTGGAGTCGGCGCAGCAGGGCGAGCGCGTGCAGGTGATCGACCGAGCACTGCCTCCCTCCGAGCCCGAGCTGCGGCGGCTCAAGTACCTGCTTGCAGGAATCGCAGCGAGCCTGATGGCGGCCGTCGGCATCGGGGTGCTCTTCGAACTCGTCGACCCCGTGATCGTGAGCGCCGAGCAGATCGAGAGGTCCTTCGGCACCCCCGTGCTCGGCTCGATTCCGAAGATCGTCTGAGCTCGATGGGGCTCCTCGCGGTCGCGCTGGCGCTCGGGCTGTCGCCCGTGCTCTTCGAGTTCGCTCGTCACCTGCGAGAGGAGCCTTCGGCGCTGTACGTACTCGCCTGCGCGAGCGTGCTCGCATTCGCCGTGCGCGGCGAACTGGCCGCCGGGCGCCGAGAGGCTCCTGCGCTCGCGCGCGGCCTGCCTTGGATCGCGACCGCGGTCGTGCTCGAGCTGTTCTGCTACGCCGGGGGCATCGAGCGCTTCGCCCGCCCCGCGCTTCCCCTTGCGCTGATCGGCTGGCTTCGCGCGAGCGGCCTCGCGCGCTTGCCGCTCGCGAGTCTGGCGTTTTGGCTGGTGCCCGTGCCCAAGTCGCTTTCGGAGTTCGGAGAATTCGGCTTCCACTACCTGTGGCACGACCTCGCAAGCCCGTTCGCCAGCTCCGCTGCAGATGCGCTGGTCCTGGATCATTGGGACAGCGGCCTGCGCCCGGCTGCGATCGCAGCGGCCTTCGGCTGGTGGCGAGCGACGCATGCAGGGCGCCGGCCCTGGAACGAGGCGCTTCGACTCGGCGCCGTCGGCTTCGCGTCGCAGGGTCTAGCCCTCGCGTTCGCCCTCGCAGCAGCCGCCCTCGGCGCCGTCGGCGAGGCGCGCGCGTTCCTGACGCACGGGGCGTGGGTCAGCACGACTGCGCTGCTGTTCCTGCGCTACGCCCCGCGAGGCATCCGTGGAGCGCAGCGTGGGGCGTGACACGCTCTCTAGCGCCGCGCTCGCGCTGGCCCTTGTCGCGACGGGCTCGCTCGCGTGGTGGACACAGCTACAGCCTGCCTGGCGACCTGAACCGCAGTCGCTCGCCTCGATTCCGTTCACGCTCGGCGATTTCCACGGCGCCGAGGTGCCGCTCGAGAGCACCGTCGAGTCGATCCTCGCCGCCGACTTCAACGTGCAGCGTGAGTACCACCACGCACTCGGCGACCACGTATCGCTCTACGTCGGCTACTACGGCACGCAGCGGGGCGGCACACCCGAGCACACGCCGCAGGCCTGCTACGCGGCGCACGGGTGGGAGATCGTCCGCAGCGAGACCCTGCTGCGCGATCCAAGCGGCGACGCGCGGGCGGAGGAGTACCTG
>CAYTJA010000441.1:0-21579 GCA_964437835.1 uncultured Spirochaetales bacterium | reverse complement strand
GCCGAGGCGGAACACCTCCTGCAAGGTGACCGACACGCATGGCTCGTCCGGGACCGGGTTGCGATCGAGCGGGGTGGGACTACTCTGCTAAAGACTAACGATACCGAAGTCCCCGCGCGCTGTGCGCGCGGTTTGTTCAACGTTTTATTCGACAGGTCTGTCTACGCCGCTCACACAGCGGCAGGGGTCTGTCTATTACGGAACGCACGAGACGTGTACCACGGGCGAGAAGTCCTCGTATCGCCTGCGGTTGCAGGCGGCAGGCGGCAGGCGGCAAGGCGTTTCCGCGTTATACAGATCTGCGTAACACATCCAGGCTGCCAAGTCGCGGGGCAGTTCGCCCGCGAGCGCTGGGCGGCGCGATCGCCTCCGTGCCCGTAGCACCGCCCCCGCCGGGTGAGCCCAAGGGATCAGGTTCCAGCTCCGAAGACGCGGTCTGCGGGGCTCGGGACCCCGGCCGGGCCGCGGTTCAGAACGTGCGTGTAGATCATCGTCGTTGCGACGTCCCTGTGCCCGAGAAGCTCCTGAACGGTCCTGATGTCGCTCCCATCCTCCAGCAGGTGCGTCGCGAACGAGTGCCGCAGCGTGTGGCACGTCGCCCGCTTCGCGATCCCCGCGGCCAGCACGGCCCGTCGCACCGCCTGCTGCACGACGGTCTCGTGGAGGTGATGACGCCGCCGCTGCCCCGTCTCGCGCTCGACGTAGAGCCGCGTCGCCGGGAAGACCCACTGCCACGCCCATTCTCGTCCGGCGGAAGGGAACTTGCGGGCGAGCGCGCCCGGCAGCTCGACCCAGCCGGCGCCCAGCGCGAGGTCGCGTCGATGCTGCTCCCTCGCACGCTCCAAGTGCGCCGCCAGATCAGACTTGATCGCCTGCGGCAGCATCGTGGCGCGGTCCTTGTCGCCCTTCCCGCGGCGCACGCTGATCTGGTTCCGGCCGAAGTCGACGTCCTTGACGCGCAGCCGACAGCATTCGAGCAGTCGCAGGCCGGATCCGTACAGAAGCATCGCCATCAGCCGTGGCGTGCCGTTCATTTGCGCGATGATCGCACGAACCTCGTCACGGGTGAGCACGATGGGAAGCCGTGAGGGCGTCTTGGCTCGCACGAGATCGTCGAGCCACGGCAGCTCCTTTCCGAGCACGTCTCGGTACAGGAACAGAATCGCCGCCAGTGCCTGGTTCTGCGTCGAGGCCGCGACGCGATCGTGCGTCGCCAACGCGCTGAGGAAGGCGGTTACCTCCTTCGCACCGAGCTCAGCGGGGTTCCGGCGGCCACTGAATTCGTGGAAGCGGATCATCCAGCGGAGGTACGCCTGCTCGGTGCGGGCGCTGAAGTGCCGGAGGCGCATCGCCGCGCGCGCTCGGTCGCCGATGCGGGCGGCAGCCTTCGGCCGACCGGCCGGAGCGCGATTCGAAGGTCCAGACTCCCGCGCCACCATCGGGATGCCTCGCGGGACCGGCTCCTTGTTAGCACGTTTTTGCGACGGCAGGCCGAACACGCCCAGCCGAGCGAAGCGGGGTGGTCCGGGCTGCGCCCGGACCGGGACCACAAGGCTAACGAGGTTCCGCCTCAGACCGACGAGACATGCAAGCCGACGAAGTCGGCGCGCAGCGAGGCGCAGCCGAGCGAAGCGGGGTGGTCCGGGCTGCGCCCGGACCGGGACCACAAGGCTACGCAGGCCGCGAGCGGGGGACGTGGGCCTGCAGCTCGAAGTGCTGGCCCAGCGTGACGAGGCCGGCGGCGACGACGTCGGTGCGCACGAAGGCCTGGATCAGGGTCGGGTCGAGGTTGCCGGGGTCGCCCGGGCGGAACACGCCGGAGAGCGAGAGCCGGCCGCCTAGCTCAGTCGAGGCCTTCTCGAGCTGCTCGAGCGTCGCATCGAGTGCGGCGGGGCTCGGGAAGCGGATCCCGAAGTGCGTGCTGCTCTGGGGTTCGCGCTGCAGGCGCGCGCGGTGGGCGCGGAAAGAGTCGCCAAGTGCGCCGCTCTTCGCGAGCTCGACCGAGAGTGCCTGCTCGAGCGCCCACTGCTCGGGCGTGACTTCCGACGCGTAGAGCACGTTGTCGTAGGGGCCCTTTTCCGCGGGCTCGACGAGCACGAGCAGATAGGGACCGCCGGTCTCCACGACGCGGCAGCCGAGCGCCTCGAAGACGCGGCACGCGAGCGCGCGCTCTCCGGGGCGGTAGACGAGCTCGGTGTGGTTGTGCAGGCGCGCTTCCGGGCTGGCCATCGCGGCTCCTGTGCGTCTGGCTAGTCGACGCGGTAGATCGACGCGGCGCTGTCGTGCAGGATCTTGCGCTGCGTGACCTCGGGCAGGCGGCCGAGCACCCGCTCCGCGTACTGCGCGGGGTGCACGGCGATCGACACCGGCCCAGGCGCCATCGAGGTCGGGTGCGGGAAGTCCGTCTCGTAGAGCAGGTTGTCGGGGTAGAGCTCGATCGCCTTCTCGATGCCGTGCTCCTCGAACCAGAAGCAGGCGTAGATCTGGCGGCGAAAGTACTCGCTCGGCAGCAGATCGTACTCCGGGTGTTCGCTGCGCACGCCGTTGTTCTGCCACTGCCAGTCGAAGACCTCGAGTGTCGGGGGGACCCAGCCCGCGCCGCTCTCGACCGAGACGAAGCGCAGGCGCGGGAAGCGGTGGCAGATCCCGCCGAAGACGAGATCCGCGAGGCACTGCGCGTTCTCGAGAAACAGCAGCGAGCTGCGGTGCGCGATGCCGGTGCGGATGCCCATGCCGCGCAGGCCCGACATCAGATCCGAGACGTCGCCCGAGCCGATGTGGAAGCTGATCGAGAGCCCGCAGTCCTGCGCGGCGGCCCAGATCGGGTCCCAGTGCGGGTCGGGCAGCTTCGGCTGGCCGAAGGAGTCGGGCTGGCTGCCGAAGAGCACGGCCTTGTGGCCGGTCTTCGCACAGCGCTGGATCTCCCGCGCGCAGGCGGCGACGTCCCAGAAGGGCAGCGCGCAGACGGGGATCAGGCGGCCCGCGTCGGCGCTGCACCAGTCGATCAGAAAATCGTTGTAGGCGCGCACGCACTCGAGCATCAGCTCGGGCTCTTTCAGGCGCAGGAAGCCGCCGGAGCCGAAGCCGCCGAGGTTCGGGTAGAGCACCTGCGCATGGATCTTCTCCCGATCCATGTGGGCCAGGCGCGCGCGCGCGTCGTAGGCGCCAGGGACTGCGTCGGCGAGCGTATTCGGGAAGTCCGGCAGCAGCTTGTCGTAGCCGGCGACCGCGGCCACAGCGGTTGGCATCACATAGCGCGTTCCGATCGCCCAGAAGTCTTTTCCGCTCTTCGCGTCGTGCACCACGTGCGGGACGAGGTCGCCCCATTTCTTCGAGACGCGCTCGGTCCAGACTCCGGGCGGCTCGGAGATGTGGGTGTCGACGTCGATCACGCGGATCCGATCGAAGAGTCCGGGGGCCATGGCTGCACCTCGCGTGTGGATCGGCGTCAGGCCGCAGGGCGGAACTGGACCAGCGTGATGTCCTCGCTGGCCGGAACGAAGACGGCTTCGAGCGGCATCCCCGCGCTCAGCTCCTCCGGGCGGCAACCGATGATGCGGCTCTGGAAGTGCAGTCCCTCGTCGAGCATGACGTCGCCGACGATGTAGGGGAGCTCGGCCTGGAAGGCCGGCAGCGTCGGGCCGTGGATCACGGTCCAGCTGTAGAGCTCGCCGCGGCCGCTCGCGCGTTCCCACGAGAAGCGGCGCGAGAGGCACACCGAGCAGATCGGCCGCGGGTAGTGGCGCCAGGCCGAGCAGTCGCTGCAGCGCTGGAAGCGCAGCTCCCCGCGCGCGGCCGCTGCGTAGAACTCGCGATTGTCGAGGCTCGGCAGCGGCAGCGGTCGCTGCCGCGTGATCACGCGCTCGCGCAGCTCGCTCATCGCTCGCCCCGCAGCAGCAGCGCGCCGGTCGGATCGGTATTCGCGCCAGCGATGAGCACCAGCTCGCAGCCGAGAATCTGGCTGGTGCTGGTGCCGCGCAGCTGGCGCACGGCTTCGAGGTCGTTATTCAGGCCGTGGATGAAGGCCTCGGAGAGCTGCCCGCCGTTGGTGTTGCAGGGCAGCCGGCCGCCCTGCCACGAGAGGCCGCCGCGCTCGACGAAGGGGCCGCCCTCGCCGCGCTTGCAGAAGCCGTAGTCCTCGAGCGCGATGATCACCAGCGAGGTGAAGAAGTCGTAGAAGAACGCGGCGTCGATGTCGGCCGGCTGCAGGCCCGAGCTCTGCCACAGACGCCGGCCGGCGCGCGCGGCGGAGTCCTCGTCGCGCGAGCGCGAGAACAGCGTCGAGAGCCGCATGTGGTGCGAGCCCGCGGCCATCGTGCCCGCGTGGATCCAGACCGGCTTTTGTTGCAGGTCGCGCGCTCGCTCGGGGCTGGTGAGGATCAGCGCACAGGCGCCGTCCGTCTCGATGTTGCAATCGAAGAGGCGCAGCGGGTCCGCGATCATGCGCGAGGCGTGATGATCGGCGAGCGTCATCGGCTCGCGCATCACCGCGTTCGGGTTGCGCCGCGCGTGCTCGCGGAAGCTCACGGCGACCTCGGCGAACTGATCCTCGTGCGTGCCGTACTCGATCATGTGGCGGCGTGTGATGATCGCCATCTCCTGGAATGCGGAGACGAGCCCCTGCGGCACGTGCCACTGATTCAGGCCCGGCAGCTGCGTCTCGAGCCGCTCCCAGTAGCGCCCGCCGAGCTTGCCATCCTTGCCGAAGACGGATTGCTTGCCGCGCGCGCGCGAGCGGTACACGAGCACCGTCTCGGCCATGCCGGCTGCGATCGCGGTGGCAGCCGCGACGATCACGGAGGCGGCGCCGCCCCCGCCCCAACTGGTGCCGACGAAATAACGCAAGTCGGGGTGGCCGAGCGCGGTGTAGAGCTCTTCCTCCTGGGTCGTCTCCATGTCGTAGCGGACCAGGCCGTCTAGCTCGCGCGGGGAGAGGCCGGCGTCGTCGCAGGCCGCGAGGATCGCCTCGATCGCCATGTCGAATTCGGAGCGGCCGAGCGCCTTGCCGAACGGCGTTTGTCCGATGCCGACGATCGCGGCGCGGTTTTCGAGCGGGTGCAAAGCGGCCTCCGCGAGACTGCACGCAGCCTACGCGATGGCTTCCACCGGGGTCAATCGAGGCCCCCGCGCCGCTTCAGGCGGCGCGCTCGAAGGGCGGCTCGGCTGCGCAGGCCGGCGGCGCCAGCGCGGCAGCCAGCGCCTGCAGCGGGGCCGAGCCCTGCGATGCGAACGCGACGCAGAGCCGCTCGAGCGAGAGCAGGCTGGGTTCAGGACCGGCGCTGCGGCGCGTGAGGTGGCCAGAGATGCGCAGCAGGCCGGCGCCGGAGACCGGAGGCGGCAGCTCGACCGTGACCGCCGAGCCCTCGCGCAGGCGGCCGCAACAGCACGAGTCGACCAGCAGCTCGCAGCTGCCGGGCGCGAGCTCGCAGATCTGGACCTCGAAGCGCGCGGCTCCGCATTCCAGCCAGGCGCTGCGCGGGCGCCGCGGCGCGGGGCTGCAATCGAGCGGAATCTCGGTGGCGGGCACGGCGGGCATCCTCCAGCTTTCGCGTCGGCGCGGAGCCAAGGGCGGCTCCGGGCTTCGGATTCCGGTGAGTGGCCGTGCTGCGCGCAGGGGTGATGCGCGGGGCGGTCGTCCGGCTCGCAGGGACCCCGCGGAGTTTCAGGATGGCTGCGCGCAGGGAGCCTGAGGTGGTCGTCGTCGGCGCGGGCCTCTCCGGGCTCGCGGCCGCGCTCTGCACGCAGGCTGCCGGGCGCCGCACCTGGATTCTCGAGCGCCGTTCGCAGCCCGGGGGACTGTGCGGCACGCAGGTGCTCGACGGCCGCGAGTTTCCGATCGCCTGCAACACCTTCGGCCGCGGGCTCGCAGCCTTCTGCCGCCGCTTCGGAGTTGCGCTCGAGCTGCGCGAGGAGCGCACGCGCTTGGATTTCGAACGCGGCGGCCGCGTGCGCCGCCTCGAGCTGCCGCTTTCGCTCGGCACGGCCCTCCGGCTGCTGCCGCACGCGCCGGCGCTGCGCGAGCTCTGGCGACACGCGCGCCAGGGCAGCGCGCAGACCCTCGATCAGCTGTTGACGCAAGCGGGTGTCGCAGGCGAGCTCGCGGATTGGCTCGCAGCACTCGGCTATCCCTTCGGGTTGCCACCGGCCCGCTTGCCGCTCGATTGGATCGCCGCCGAATGCTCGCGCGAGCAGAGCTACGGCTACGCGCATCCGACGCAGCCGCTGGGCGGACCCGGCGTGATGGCCGCGGCCTTCGCGCGCCGCTTCGAGGAGCTCGGGGGCGAGATCCGTTATGGCTGCGAGGTGCTCGGCTGCGAACGCGCGAGCGGAGCGGGCGGACGCGAGCGGCTGAGGCTGCGCAGCTCCGAGGGCGAGCTCGCCGCGCGCGCGGTGATCACGAGCGAGCCGCGTTTCGGCGAGTGGCCGGCCGACGCGCGCCCGGGCCTCGAGATCAGCACGCTGCAGCTCGGCGTTTCTCGCGCGCTGCGCTGGCCCACGGGCACCCACACGCTGAGCTGGTTTCCGGCCGGGATCGCCGATTGGCTCGGCGCGCTCGATGCAGGAGAGGAGCCTCCGGTCGCGGGCTTCCAGGTCTTCGAGAGCGGCCTCGACAGCGGCGACGAGCTCGCGCTCTCGGTGCATTGTTTCCTGCCGCGCGGCATGCGCGATCCGGACGCCGCGCGCCGCGCGCACGCGGAAGACGCACTGCTCTCCGGGCTCGAGCGGCTGCTGCCGGGCTTCGGCGCCGCGCTGCGTTACCGGCGCCTGCTCGCACCGGCGGATTTCGAGCGCCTGCACGGCCTCTCTTGTGCGGTGATCGGCCGTCAGCCTCCGCCGGGTCTGCGCAAACCCGAACCCTTCGACTCGCGAACCGGACTCACACATGTAGGCCACTCGGTCGGGCCGCCGGGAGATCACGCGGGTCAGGCGCTGCGCAGCGGCGAGCAGGCCGCGCGCGCGGTGCTGGCGCAGCTCGCCGCCGGGAAGTGATACGCTGCCGCGCCTTTCCACGAGCCAAGCAGAATCAGACGCGCCTCAGGACCGGAGGATCCGCCGTGCCGCACTCGAACCCGCCCCTCGCGGGCGTCCGCGTGCTCGAGAGCGCGCTGCTCGGGCCGGGCGCGATCACGACCCACCTCGCCGATCTCGGCGCAGAGGTGATCAAGATCGAGCCGCCGCAGGGCGACTACATCCGCGAGATGACCTGGCCGATCATCCAGGGCAACTCGCTGCTGCACCTGCACATCCACCGCGGGAAGCAAAGCCTCGCGCTCGACCTGCGCAAGCCCGAAGCGGTCGAGATCTACAAAGAGCTCGCGCGCGGCGCGGACGTCGTGGTCGAGGCGATGCGCCCGGGCGCACTTGCGCGCCGCGGTCTCGGCTTCGAAGACCTCGTGAAGCTCAATCCAAAGCTCGTGTTCTGCAACATCTCGGGCTACGGGATGACGGGTCCCTATCACGAGATGCCGAGCCACGGCATCGCGTACGACACCTGGGCCGGCCTGGTGAATCCGGCCACCGACGCAGAGGGCTTCTGTTACATCCCCGAGCACGCTTCGATGGGCATCCACGCGGGCCCCCTCTTCGGGGCCCTCGGAATCCTCGCGGCGGTGATCCGCGCGCGCGCGAGCGGCCAGGGCTGCATGCTCGAGATCGCGCAATCCGACGCCGCGGCCTACATGGACTGGTATCGCAGCGAGACCTGGCTCGCCTACGAGCGGCCCGAGAGCGAGGTCACGGGCAACAAGTCCGACAACTACGAGCGCCGCGCAGCCGGCACCGCCGGAATGAAAGAGGGCGTGCGCTACCAGATCTACGAGGCGTCGGACGGACACGTGCTCTTGATGGCCTCGGAGCAGGAGTTCTGGAAGAATTTCTGCGCGGGCGTCGGGCGCATGGACCTGTTCGAGAAGTGGCCCGGCTCGAAGTTCGCCGATCACGCGCGCAACAACCGCGAGCTGCAGCGCGCGTTGCGCGAGATCTTCGAGGCGAAGACCTGCGCCGAGTGGATCGCGTTCGGCAACCAGCACAACACGCCGATCGCGCCGGTGAATACGCCGAAGACGATCCTGCGGGATCCGCAGTTCCAGCACCGCTTCCCGCTCTACTCCCATGCAGAGCACGGCGCGGACATGCTGCCTTTCCCGGTCAAATTCCTGGGCGAGGAGCTGCCGCCGCCGAGTCATGCGCCGACGGTCGGGCAGCACAGCGACGAGGTACTCAGAAATACCCTCGGCTACGACGCCGCGAAGATCGCGGCGCTGCGCAAGGCCGGGGTCGTGAGCTGAAGGAATCAGACGCCGTGGGATACGACATCGCGGGCAAGAGGGTATTCATCACCGGAGCGTCTTCGGGCATCGGAGCCGGCCTCGCGCGCGGCTTCGCGGCGCGCGGCGCGACGGTCGGGATCTGCGCGCGGCGCGAGGCGGAACTCGCCGCGGTGCTGGCCGACTGCCGCAAGACCGCTCCGGCCTCGCGCATGTGGGTCGCTGACCTCTCGCAGCTGGATCGCGTCGCGGCGCTGGCCGCCCGCGCCTGGGACGAGCTCGGCGGCATCGACGTGCTGATCAACAACGCGGGGATTCCGAAGCGCCGCGTGGTCACCGATCTGACGCCCGAGGTCGTCGAACAGGTGATGGCGATCAACTACTACTCGCCGGTGCGGCTGATCCTCGCGCTGTTGCCGCGCATGCTCGCGCAGCGCAGCGGGCGCATCGTGAACATCTCGTCGGTCGCGGCGCGGCTCGGACCGCCGCACGAAGCGGCCTACTCGGCCAGCAAGGCCGCGCTGACCGCGTTCGCCGAAGGCATGGCGATGGACCTCTGCGACGAGCCGATCAAGCTCTACGTCGTGAATCCGGCGATCATCGACACGCCGCTCTTCGGGCTGCCCGACAACGAGGCGCCGATCTCGGACGAGGTCCAGGCGCTGCCGGTCGAGGCGCTGGTCGAGGCCGTGCTGCGCCAGCTCGACGAGGACAAGTTCGAGATCTACGTGCCGGAGTCCTTCGCACAGTACGCCGCGCAGCGGGCCAAGGACGTCGGCAGCTCGATGGAGGGCGCGAAGGCCTGGCTGCGCGGCAAGCTCGCCGCCAAGGGCAAGCGATGAAGGCGCTCGTATTCGACGTCGACGTGCAGCGCGTGATCGGGTTGATCCAGGCGCTCCAGCAGGGCGCGCCTGCGGATGACGAGACCTACCTCGGCGACAACGCGATGCTGCGCCTGCAGGAAATCCCGGACGCGCGCGTGCAGTTCCCGGACTGGGTCGTGATCCAGACCCGCCTGACGGGAATCTGTGGCAGCGACTACAAGCAGGTCTTCATGGACTTCAAGGGCATCGACAGCCCGCTCGCGCCGCTGTCGTCCTTTCCGCAGGTGATGGGGCACGAGGTCGTGGGCACGATCGCCGCGGTGGGGCCGGCGGTCACGAAGCTCCGCGTCGGGCAGCGCGTCGCGCTGAACCCGTGGCTCTCCTGCGCGCCGCGCGGCGTGACGCCGCTCTGCTATGCGTGCCGCGAGGGGCAGTTCTCGCTCTGCACGAGCTTCACCAGGGGCCGCCTTTCGGGCGGCCTGCACACCGGCACCTGCCGCGATTCCTCGGGTGGCTACGCGCCCTTCCTACCGGCCCACGAATCGATGGCGATCCCGGTGCCGGACGAGGTCTCGGACGACGCCGCGGTGCTGGCGGACCCCTTCGCGGTGAGCTTCCACTCGGTGCTGCGCAATCCGCCGCAGCCGGGCGAGATCGCGGTCGTCTACGGCTGCGGGACGCTCGGGCTCTGCGCGATCGAAATCCTGCACAAGCTCTTCGACTGCCGGATCTACGCGATCACGCGCTTCCCGCACCAGGCCGAGCTCGCGCTCGAGCTCGGTGCGATCGAAGCGATCCCGTGGCAGCCGGCCGCGGGCATCATCGAGCGGCTCGGCGAGATCACCGGTTCCGAGATCTTCCGGCCGACCGAGGGCGCGCCGGGCGGCCTGCCGATGCTCTACGGGCCGCCGGGCGTGCGAGTGGTCTACAACACTGTCGGCACGGCCGAGAGCTTCGCGGTCTCGGTGCGCATCGCGGGTGCGCGCTCGCGCGTCGTGATCTCGGGCGTCGACACGCCCGAGCGCTTCGAGTGGTCGCCGCACTACTTCAAGGAAGTCAACCTGGTCGGCTCGAACGCGTTCGGGCACGAGGAGTGGCAGGGAGTGAAGCAGCACGCGATCGAGCACTACTTCGATCTCGTGCGCGCGGGTCGCATCGACGTGACGCCGATCCTGACCCATCGCCTGCCCCTCGAACGCTACCGCGACGCGTTCCGGCTCACGCACGCGCAGGGTGAGAACCGCGCGGTCAAGGTGCTCTTCGATTTCCAGAACGCCGAGCAGGGAGGGGTGCGCGCATGAAGATCGAGGGCAGTCGGATTCTCGTCACGGGGGCTTCTTCGGGTATCGGCGCCGCGCTGGCCAGGCAGCTCGCGGAGCGCGGAGCGACCGTGGGCATCGTCGCGCGGCGCCGCGACCGGCTCGAGCAGGTGCTGAAGGACTGCCAGCGCAGCGCGCCCGCGTCGCGGCTTTGGGCCGCGGATCTAGGAGACCTCGCTCGCGCGGAGGCCGTCGTGAACGAAGCCTGGGCGGCCTTCGGCCACCTCGACGCGCTCGTGAACAACGCGGCGATCCCGAATCGCACCCACGTCACGCGCCTCACGCAGGAAGCGCTCGAGGAGACGCTGCGCGTGAACTTCCTGTCGCCCGTGCGCATGGCGATGGCCGCGCTGCCGCGCATGCGCGCGCGCAAGTCCGGCGTGATCCTGAACGTGTCGAGCCTGGGAGGCCGCCTCGGCATCGTGCACGAGGCCGCCTACTGCGCGTCGAAGGCGGCGCTCTGCGGCTGGTCGGAGTCCGCGTTCATCGACCTCGAAGGCGAGCCGGTGCAGATCAAGCTCGTGCTGCCCGGGCCGATCGACACCGAGATCTGGGACGTCCCGACCGTCGAGCCCGCGCACTACCACGGCCCGAAGGTACCGGCCGCCGACTGCGCGAAGGGCATCGTCACAGCACTCGAGGACGAGGATGGCTTCGAGTACTACGTCCCGGATCTCAGGGCCGTGGCGGTCGCGAAGACGCAGGACTCGCTGAAGTTCCTGCGCGGCTCGGCGCAGGCGATGAAGCCGAAGGGGTAGAGGGCGCTCGTCGCATCAGGGGCTCTCGACCGCCACGCCGAAGATCGGCGAGAGCCGATCGAAGTCTCGCCGATTGAAGGTGAGGACGTGCGAGGCCCGGACCTTGGCCGCGGCTCGCATCGCGAGCGCATCGTACAAGACACCACCGGAGAGGCCCGCCTGGGCAACTCTGTCGATCACGCCCTGATAGTCGCGGGCGCTGAGCGACACGACACGGAACCGGGAGAGCACGCTGACCGGTAGGACGTCTCGGGCCGCAGCGGGCGTGATACGAGGGCGGTGGGGCAGCGTGGTCAACACCGCGAAGGTCTCTGCCAGGCCGTGCGCCGCGACGAGCCCTCGCACGCCACCCGCGTGAACTCGCTCGAGCCGCGTGAACGCCGCCGCGTGCATCGGGTGCGCCTCGACCAGAGCCGCGACCAGGACGGACGAGTCGAAGAGCGAGGTCAGCGCCGGCGTCGGGCGGTCCGTCCGTGTCGAGCGCGGCGGAAGCGGTCGACGGCGCCGGCGATGTCGCCGTCTGCCTCACCCGACACGATCAGAAGGCCCCGGACGCGCTTGAGGAGTGCGCCTGCCGCGCGCGGCACCAGGCGGAGGCCCGACGCCTCCTCTCGAATCTCGACTTCCATGCCGATCTGCAGGCCGGCCGCATCTCGAAGCCGCTTGGGGAGATGGATCCGCCCGAAGGCGTCGATGGTGGCCGGCTTGCTCCGCGGCATCCCCATGCTTAGCCCGCGGCGCGCGGTCTTGGCAAGAGACTACACATTGCCAAGATCCGTGAGGTGCTCCGAGAGGGCCGCGGACCAGCACGCGCCAGAACGCGACGCCGCCGCGCGGCAGCTCTCACGCGAGCAGCAGCTGCAGATCCTCGCGGCTCAGGCGGCCCAGGAAGGATCGCTCATCGCCGAGGACGCTCTCGGCCAGCTCGCGCTTGGTCTGCTGGAGCGCGAGGATCTTCTCCTCGACGGTGTCTTTGGCGACGAGGCGGTAGGCCATCACGGGGCGCGTCTGCCCGATGCGGTGCGCGCGGTCGACGGCCTGCGCCTCCACGGCCGGGTTCCACCAGGGGTCGAGCAGGAAGACGTAGTCGGCGGCGGTGAGGTTGAGCCCGGTTCCGCCGGCCTTCAGGCTGATCGCGAAGACGCGGCAGGCGGGGTCTTCCTGGAACTGCGCGATCCGCTCTGCGCGGTCGCGGGTGCGGCCGTCGAGATAGGCGTAGGGAATGCCGCGCTTTTCCAGGCCCGCGCGCACCAGCGCGAGGAAGCGCGTGAACTGCGAGAAGATCAGCGCCTTGTGCCCCTCTTCGAGCAGCTCCTCGAGCTGCTCGAAGAGCACACTGAGCTTGGCGCTCGGGTCTCCCGAGCGCTTCGGATCGATCAGCGCCGGGTGACACGCGGCCTGGCGCAGGCGCAGCAGCGCCTCGAGCACGTGGATCTTCGAGCGCGCGAAGCCTTCGCGCTCGATGCGGCGTCCGAGCTTCGCCTGGAAGTGGCGGCGCAGCTCGTCGTAGTCGCGGCGCTGGGCGGGCTCGAGCTCGCAGACGAGCGTCTGCTCCGTCCGCGCGGGCAGCTCGCTCAACACCTGCTGTTTAGTGCGGCGCAGGAGCAGCGGGCGCAGCGCGCGAGACAACAGCTCGAGATCTGCGGCGTCCCCGCGGCCCTGCGTCAGCGCCGTGAGGCCTTGCGCCCGCCCGAGCATGCCGGGGTTCAGGAACTCGAGCAGCGAGGCGAGCTCGCCGAGGTGGTTCTCGATCGGAGTGCCCGTCAGCGCAAGACGGTGGGACGCCCGCAGCGCGCGGGCCGCGCGCGCCGTCTTCGAGGACGCGTTCTTGATCGCCTGGGCCTCGTCGAGCACCACGCAATCGAAGTGTTGAGCGGCGAACCATTCGGCGTCGCGCAGCAAGGTTCCGTAGCTCGTCACGACGAGGTGACTCTCGGCGATTCCCTCGCGCAGCGCCGCGCGATCTGCGCCCGCATAGCGCAGCACCCGCAGTTCTGGCGCGAAGCGCTCCGACTCGGCGATCCAGCCGTGCACGACGCTCTTCGGGGCCACCACGAGCCAGGGACCGCGCGCTGCCGCCGCCGGCTCGGCCGCGCGCTGCTGCGGCCGTCGCTCGATTGCCTGCTCGGGCGCGGGCTCACGCGCTGCCGCCGCGATGAGCGCCAGCACCTGCACCGTTTTCCCGAGGCCCATGTCGTCCGCCAGGCAGCCGCCGAGCCCGAAGCGCCGCAAGAAACGCAGCCAGCCAAGGCCCTCGCGCTGGTACGCGCGGAGCTCGCCGCGAAAGCCGGCGGGTTCGTGCGCCGGCTCGATGCCGCGGAAGTCGGCGAGGGCGGCTCGCAGCTCGTCGAAGTGCGCATCGCTTTTCGCGTCGTCCTGGGACGCGAGCAGGGCATCGACGAGTCCGATCTGAGCGCGCGCGAAGCGCAGCGCGCCGCCGTCTTCGACTTCCTCGGCAGCGCCGAGCATCCGCTCGCAGCGTTCGAGCCAGACCTGCGGCAACAGTCCGAGGCTGCCGTCGCCGAGGCGCACGAGCTTCTGCTCGCGCGCGGCCCGCAGCAGCGCCGGAAAGGGCACCCGCTCGCCTTCGAAGTCGACCGCGCCCTCGAGCTCGAAGAAATCGAGGCCGGAGCGCACGACCGCGCTGCTCAGCCCTGGCCGCCGCAGCCGCGCGCCCTCGGCCTCGAGCGTCCAGCCCTTCGCGAGCAGTTCTGCCGCTGCGGCCGCGAAGCTCGCGCGCGGGATCTTCACGCCCGACCGGGCCAGATCCTTGCCGCCGGTGATCGGGAAGTCGCCGAAGCCCGCGGTCTGGAAGCCGAGCTCCACGAGCGTCCGCAGGGCCTGGCTCTCGGCCTCGAGGTCGCGCGCGACTAGCACCCGCGCGCGGCGATCGGCGACGTTCAGAGCCGCCCAGTCGACCGACACCCAGGCATCGCCGTAGGCGAAGTCGAGCTGGGCGGGGACCGCTCGCCGGGTGTCGTCGAGGCCCTCGAAGCGCAGGCGGGGCAGCGGGCGCCCGGCCGCTCGCGTCCAGGAGATGCCGGCGCCGAAGTCGATGGGCGGCAGGCCCGGCGACGCGGCGATCCGCTCGATCGCGCGGTCGAGCTCGGAAGCGGGGATCCGCAGCGGACCGAGCAGGAGCTCCGGGAGCGCGCTGGCAGCCCCGCCGAGCTCCGAGCGGGCGAGAGTCTCCCCGCAGACGAGCAGTCCGCAGCCGAGCACCAGCTCGACCTGTTCGAGCGCGAGACTTTCGTCGCCGCGAGCGAAACGGCCGTGCAGGACTGCGCCGCCATTCGCACCCGTCTCGTGCAGGACGAGCGAGGTCTGCGCGAGAGCCGCGGGCGACAGCGTGAGCCGCAGCTCCCAGGCCGGGCCGGGATCGAAGTGCAGCCAGCGCGGCTCCTCGGGCGGGGCCTGCGAGCCGCCCGTGTTCCGAGACGGCCGGTTCTGAAGCAGCTGCGCGCCCAGGCCGAGGCGGCCTGTTTGCGCGAGCTGCGGGAGCAAAGAGCGCGCGAGCGCGAGCGGGACGTCCACCCCCGGGAGAAGCAGCGAGCCGTGGCTCGTGTAGCTGTAGCGGTAGGGCCCGCGCCGCTCCGCTTCGCCTAGCGCGAGCAGCTGCGCGAGTGCGGCGGCTTCTTCCGGAGTCTCCGCACGAGAGGCTTCTCCGGGGCCGATCTGTGCGGGGCGCAGCGCACCGGCTGCGTCATTTCGCCCGCGCGCGCGGCGCGCGAAGCGCAGCTGCACGCGCTGCTCGCGCGCGATCTCCTCGGGATCCAGCAGGTAGTGCAGCGGTGTCGGCGCGGGCGCTGGCACCAGCAGGCGCGGGCCGCCGATCTGGGCGACCCCCTGGCCGGCCGGCCTCGCGCGCGAAGCGAGCCGTTCCAGGCGCGCGCGCCAGCCCGACGCGGGGCCCGCAGGCCGACCGGCGTTCAGCCGCTCTGCGAGCTCGCGAAAGGTGCGGAGCGCGAGCGGGTCTGGAGATTGGCCGGAGGTTCGCGGCGAGGGCTCGGGATCGACCTCGTCGTCGAGATCCTCACTGTCGTAGTCGTCGTCGATCTCGTCGGGATCGTCGTCGTCGTCCAAGATGAAGGGCTCGGAGACCTCGAAGTCCTCATCTGCCTCGTCGTCGTCGCGGCTCATGCGCGGGCGCGCCTTGCTTTGCTCGCCCGCGAGCAGCGCCGGCGCCCAGCCGCGCGCATCCAGCGCGCAGAGCGTGGCCCAGAGGTGTTTGCAGTACTCGCCGTCCGCCGCGTAGGGACAGCTGCAGTCGAGGTCGAAGCACACGCTGCCGCCGCCCTGCCTGCGAGTGACGAGAATCTCGACTTGATAGGGCGAACGATCGCTGCCCCGCACCCGCGCGCGCACGCGATTCGCCTCGAAGGCCTCGATCGTGACGCGCTTGCCGCGCGCATAACTCTCCCCGCGGTCGCGGATCACCGCGCGGAACTCGCGCTTCAAGAGGGCGGTCAGCGACATGGAGGGAGAGGCTCGGGAAGGTCAGGGCGAAGCACAAGGGAAAGCCTGGCCCACGACTGTGACAGATCCGGTCCCTGCGCGAAGACCATCCCTGCGGAAATCGACACGCGAAGCGCGCGGCCGCGGCTGATCAGCGCCGGGAGCCGGCCCAGACAGCCGGACAAACGCTGTTTAGCCCGCTACGGTGCTGCGGTCGCTCGACACTCGGGGGGGTGAAATGGCGATCAGCGCGAGAGGGATCGCCGCGGCGGGCCTGGGTTCCTGATCCTGCTGGCAGGGGCCGGAGATTCGAGTGCAGCGGAGCTGCTGGACCGAAACGGGCAGGTGGTGCCGGGGACGCCGGATCTGTCGACCAATAGTCAGTGGGACTGGAATCCGGGGAATCCGAATCGGGTGTTCTTTGGCAGCGATGTGCATAGGCTTGGGCGAGTCTCGGGAATTCATACACTTGTTGCGTACCTCGGGGAGACCGAGCCTGTTGACGCCTTCCCCGAACCGCGCGCGCAGGCCAACAGCTGGATGGCAGTCTGGGAACACACAAGCTGCAGCGGTTCTCCGAAGGCGATGATCTGGTGGAGAGTGGGGAACAGTGGTTCTCCTGATATTCCCGATCATCGGCTCTACAACAACGGCGGCTCTGGCAGGCTTAGCACCGCGAGCGATGCTACGTTGCCGTTGCACCCAGATTTCGAGCCGGGAGAGCTCCTGTGGTGGAGAAGTGCAGATCCTGACGCTCCGCTAGGCCCGGTGGGCAGCTGCCGATCTGGGAGCGCGCCCATTGGATCGGTCGATCCGTGGGATACGTGCCAGACCGGCTCGGCCTGTTCGCTCCCTTGGGGCGTCTGGCCCTACTCGTCCGGTTATCTGATGACCGAGACCGTCTCGACCGGCCTGCCCCGCATCGCTCAGCCGGTAACCCTCTCCACCGCTTCTCACGCTGAGCCGCCTCGCAGCTGCAACGAAGTGATCACACCCACCGGCCGCGTCGCGCCCGATGGCTCGCCGATCTACTGCACGCGTATCGAAGTCCCGATCGCGACCGGAGAGATCGCAGTGCCACACGGGATCACGGGGCTGAGCGACGTTGTCTCGCTAGGCGGCACGTTCCGCGGTGCCGCCGGCGGAAGCTTCTTCCCGATCCCCTACACGCAGCTCAATCCGCGCCGCAACGTCGCGGTCAGGATCGACGGAGCCGCACTGCGACTCCAGGTGCTCGATCCCCGTGGCACCTGGGGGCAGGGCGCGGGCTTCGTCGAGGTCGAGTTCACGCTCGGACCCTGACCCACGGCGATGACCCCGCGCACGCGTTCCCCGGTGCCATGTAGATGTCGGCGCTGATTGACCGTCGAGAGATCCACCTCGTGCGATGGGTCGACGCGCGCGAACAGGCAGTCGACGTACACGAGACGCTCTGCGAGAAGTGCGCCTTCGAGTGGCCCGAAGTCCCGTCGCTGAGTTCGCTCGACGCCCATCCGATTCGAAGCGCTTTTCGGAATTCCGTCTGCTCCCGACCGAGGTCTGCAGCTCCGGCGAGCCGCGCGCGGCTCGCGTGAGACCTTTGCGCGGCCCTGTACGTATCGCACTCCACGCGCCGAGCTCTAGCCGAGGGCGAGTGCCTGGCGCTCGCCCGGCAATTCCGCAGGGTCGATGCGGCCGTGTCGCAGCCAGCCCGTGGCCAGCAGCCAGGTTCGAGGCTCGGCTACGGGTGCAGCCCCGGCGCTCACGGCGCCTGGCGGTGAGCGGTGCCAGTCATGGAACCACGGTGCCGACGAGGCTGCGTCGGCCAGGACCGGGGGCGTCGATCGAGTTCGCTGGAAGAAATGGTGGCGTACGTTCAGCAGAACGTACGCAAGAGCATTGCGAACCTGGCGCGGGCTTCGGAGCAGACTGAGGTGATAGCGCTCCGCGAGCACGCTGCCGCGGCGGTGGAAGCTGCGTTGGACGGCTCGCGCAAGGCGCGAGCCGATCGATTTCAGGCCGCGGCCGAGCGCTACGCGATCGCGCGCCTCGACGATCAAGTGGGCGTGGTCGCGCTGGAGCGAAAAGTGGACGACGCGGAAATCTCTGCGCTCGCACGCGGCTGCAAAGGACTTCCGGACCTCGCGTACCAGCGCGGCGCTCCGCAGGGACGGAAGACCCGAGCGCAGCCGCCACGTGACGAGGCAGGGGAAGCGCTCCGGGAATGCCTCCCGACTGCGGTGGCGGACGGACGGTCGGGGGCCGGCCGTGCGGCCTGCGCCGATGCGCAGCCCTCCCCAGCGTGCCAACGGGCGCAGGTTCATGGTGAGCTGACGGCTTCGCTTCTTCATGACCGCGAGTATGAACTAGCAGTGTGACGCATCCGGTCACACGCTCGAGGACTCCACTTGATTCGGGCGATCTTATCCGACTGGGTAGAGCTCGACTCGGAGGCACGCTGACTCGCCGCCGCGGCAGAGGGGTTTCCGCGCAACTCTCGCTGTCTGAATTCGACCGGAGCCGAGGGACTGTCGGAAGACCTCTCGCAATTCGACGGGGCGCCCGCTCCCAGGTCCACTTGTTGCAAAATTTTCGCACGGCCCTGCTCGCAGCGCCGAACGCAAGCAGGCGAGGTGATCCTGCACGCGGAGCGCGCAGACGCACGCGGCCCCGCTCCAACCGCGCAGACCGTTTGCTCGGAGCGGTCTGCAGCAAGCGCTGCGAACGTCAGTCCGCGAACGCGAGGCTGAACCCGCACACGAACCGCGCGGGATCGACGTGCCCGGGCCGAGTCGGATTGTGGATCGACACGAGGTCCGGAGCGGACACGAAGCTCGGGCGCGCAACGCTCAGTTGCCCTGGCGAGCTCGCGCGTGGTTCACTGCCTGGGGACGAGATGCGCGCCTTCATTGGTATCACCGATCGCGACTGGTTCGAGCTGCTTCGCGCACAGCCCCAGCTCGACGAGCTGAACTTCTGGCAGCCGGGTGGGCAGCGCGTGTTCGGCGCGCTCGAACCAGGCGAGCTCTTCCTCTTCAAGCTGCACGCGCCATACAACTTCATCGTGGGTGGCGGCGTGTTCGCACACGCGACGCTGCTGCCTGTGAGCCTCGCGTGGAGCTGCTTCGAAATCGCGAACGGCGCGGTCGACCTCGCGCAGATGCGCGCGCGCATCGAGAGGTATCGCCGAGCGCCCACGAGCCGCGCAGAGGACTACACGATCGGCTGCATTCTCCTCGAGCAGCCGTTCTTTCTCGCCGAGGCTGAATGGATTCCCGTACCCAACGACTGGAGCCCGCAGATCGTGCAGGGCAAGGGCTACGACCTCGCAGTCGAGCCGGGACTCAGCCTGTGGCGCGCGCTGCAGGGGCGGCGTAGCGGCGCGCAGCCGATGCAGCCCGAGCTCGTGCGCGATCGCGCCTCGTCGCGCTACGGCGAAGCGCAGCTCGTGCGCCCACGCCTCGGCCAAGGTTCGTTCCGTGTGATTGTCACCGACGCCTACAGGCGCCGCTGCGCGGTCACTGGAGAGCGCGTGCTTCCGGTTCTCGAGGCTGCGCACATCCGCCCCTACGCGCTGGGCGGCGAGCACATCACTAATAACGGTCTGCTCTTGCGGAGCGATCTCCACACCCTCTTCGACCGCGGCTACGTAACAGTCACTCCTGAGCTACACATCGAGATCAGTTCCCGAATACGTACCGAGTTCGACAACGGCCGCGACTACTACGCGCTCCACGGCCGCGCCATTCGCGCGCCCGAGCGCGCAGCGGACCGGCCGGCGGCCGAGCAGCTGCGCTGGCATAACGAGGAGCTGTTCTTGCGCTGAATCCATTCGCTGAGGTGATCGGCGAGGGGCACGCTCGGGGGTTGGCTTGTACCTGCTGGCGGAGCTGATCCGACGGAATCGTGGCACGTTCCTGCTGACATCCGGGTCCGCGACGCTCGTCGGGTTTCAGCGCTCCAAGGCACTCGCCTTCGAGGTGCATCGGCATCGACCTTGGCAGGGGACGATCGTGAGCGTCATCATCGATCTGAAGAACGACTTGCCGCTGCTCGAGATCTACCGGGAAATGCCAGCACCCGAGGGCTATGAAGAAGACGACCTCTTTGCCGAGTGAACGCATCGATCTCGCCGCCACGGCCAAAGGCCGAACCCTGCTCACGCGGGATCAGGGTCAAAAGCTGCGGGAAGAGATCCTTGCGCGAGTGGCGAATTGCGATCGGATCACGCTCGATCTCTCCTCCGCGACGGCGCTGTCGCCGTCCTTCGCGGACGAGCTGTTCGGCGGGCTCGATTCGGCGCTCGGGGCGGAGTTCCGGAACCGGATTCAGATCGTCTGCCCGCAACCGGAGTGGCGGACCCTGATCTCGTCGGCGCTCGGGCACCGGCGAGCCAAGGCGGCGAGCTGAGCTCGGGGCGGCTCAGGGATCGATCACGGTGCGCTGGAAGTAGAGGCTATCCGTGTGCTCTTCCATGCGCGTGATCTGGCCGTTCTTGCAGGTGAAGATCCAGACGTAGTCGTTCTGGTAGGGGCGGCCGTTCACCGCGGTGCAGGACATGCGCTGGCGCACGACGACGGTGTCGCCCTCGGCGACGATCTTCAGTGTTTCGGTCTTCGCGGTGTCCATGCGGAAGAAGCGCTTGCCGGCTTCGAACATCGCGGTCAGAACGTTGTCGCGGCCGCGGAAGGGGCCCTTTAGCGGCGCGCTCTGCGGCGGCACCCACTCGAAATCGTCTGCGACGATCTTCGAGAGCGCGCTCTGATCCCCCTTGCCGAGGCTGCGGTAGTAGTCGAGTACGAGGGCCTTGCTAGCGGCGGTGTCCACGTCGTTCTCCACTGGCTCGTGAGAGGCTCACGCTACCACGCGAGTGGATCGCGGTGGGCCGAGGATTTCCGAGAGCCCCGGCGGAGTAGAATGCGCTCACCCACTGCCCAAGGAGGCCCCCGTGAAGTTCGGCGCCATCTTTCCCACGCCCGAGATCGGAACCGACCCGGTCGCGATTCGCGACTGGGCGCAGGCCGCCGAGGAACTCGGCTACTCGCGCATCGTTACCTACGACCACGTGCTCGGCGCCGTGCACGCGAATCGCGAGCCGAAGCTCACGGGGCCCTACACCGAGCGGGACGCGTTCCACGAGCCTTTCGTGCTCTTCGGCTTCCTCGCCGGCGTCACGCGCAAGATCGAGCTCATGACGGGCATCCTGATCCTGCCGCAGCGCCAGACGGCGCTCGTCGCGAAGCAGGCGACCGAGGTCGACCTGCTCTCGGGCGGCCGCATGATCCTCGGCGTCGGCTCGGGCTGGAACACGGTCGAGTACGAAAGCCTGGGCGTTCCGTGGTCCGCGCGCGGGGCGCGCATGGACGAGCAGGTCGAGCTGCTGCGCAAGCTGTGGAGCGAACCCGTGGTCGACTACCGCGGGAAGTACCACCGCGTGGACCGCGCGGGCATCCTGCCGCTGCCGAAGCGCAGCATTCCGATCTGGTACGGCGGCTTCAGCGAGCCCGCCTTCGCGCGCGCAGCGAGGAATGGCGACGGGTTCCTGTTCGGCGGCAGCGGCAAGCCCTTTCGCAAGCATCTCGAACGCGTGCGCGAGCTGCTGCTGCAGAACGGGCGCGATCCGCGCCGCTTCGGCAGCGATTGCCAGCTCGACTACAGCGCCGGTCCCGAAGTCTGGCGCAGCGAGGTCGAGGCTTGGAAGCAGGCCGGCATCGAGTGCATCTCGCTGCGCGCGATGGACACTGCGTCGACCTTCGTCGGCGCGAAGTCGATGGGCTACTCGGGCCCGCGCGCGTACATCGAGGCGCTCGAGACCTTCAAAAAGGAGGTCGGCTTCTAGCGAGCACGGACGTCAGCGGTTCACGGGCGTTCCGCCCGGGCGGACGGGCCAGAAACCGGCCAGGGATGCGCGCGCGGTAGCGTTTGGGCGCATCCGAGGGCTGAGGCCGATCGATCAATGGTGGTCCGACCCCGGACG
>CAYTJA010000440.1:0-58873 GCA_964437835.1 uncultured Spirochaetales bacterium | reverse complement strand
CGATCGAAGGAGCTCCCGTGCCCACCAGTCTGATCACGCTCGAGTACGACGGCCCCGTCGCGATCATCACGAACAACCGACCCGATAAGCACAACGCCGCGAACGACGAGATGGACGCAGGCCTGTGGGAGATCCTCGGCGAGCTCCAGCGCAACCCGGAAGTGCGCGCGATCCTCTGGCGCGCGAACGGGAAGTCGTGGTCTTCGGGGCGCGACGTCGGCCAGATCGGCGTGCGCACCGAAGACATCGACAACCTCTCGTTCATCGAGCGCGGCCACCGCGGCATCAAGCAGGTGTTCCAGATCCAGGCGCCGATCCTGTGCGTGCTGAAGGGCTGGGTGATCGGCGGCTCCTTCGAGCGCGCGCTCTGCTGCGACCTCCGGATCGCGAGCGAAGACACACGCTTCATGTTGCCCGAGGTCGTGCACGGCGTGATCCCCGACTCCGGCGGCATGGCGCGCTTGTTCCAGATCTGCGGTCACGGAGTCGCGATGGACTTGATCCTGACCGGCCGCACGATGGACGCCGAAGAGGCGCTGCGCCACGGTGTCATCTCGCGCGTGGTTCCGGGCGACAAGCTGGAGGACAGCGCGCGCGAGATGGCGAAGAAGATCGCGGAAGCCCCGGCCTTCACCGTGAAGATGGCGCGCCGCAACATGGGCCTGATCGCCGACGGCGCCGTGCTGCGCTCGATCGACGAGGAGGCGGCCACCCAGTCGCTGGTCTTCGCGTCGTCGGACTACGCCGAGATGAAGGCCGCCCGCGCGGAGAAGCGCGAGCCGAAGTACCGGCGCAGATAGGTCGCGGGATCGGGAGGGCGCGTGCGCGAGATCGACACCGGCTCGCCGAAGCTGCTCTTCCGTGTCGAAGACGGCGTCGGCATCGTCACGTTGAACGATCCCGAGAATCGCAATCCGCTCGGCCACGAGCTTCGCCCGGTGCTGCGGCACACGATCGACGCCGTCGCGCGCGATTCCGAGATCCGCTGCCTGCTGCTGACCGGCGCCGGCTCAGCGTTCTGCGCGGGCGGCAACGCGAAGGCGATGGCCGCCGATGAGCAGCCTCCGCTCGAAGCGCGCATCCGCGCGATCCAGTGGGAAAGCGAGGTCGTCGCGGTGATCCACGAGATGCCGAAGCCCTCGATCGCGGCGCTGCCGGGCGCCGCTGCGGGTGCCGGCTTCTCGCTCGCGCTCGCCTGCGACCTGCGCATCGCGGCGCGCTCGGCCTTCCTGTTGACCGCGTTCAAGCGCCTGGCGCTGCCCGGCGACTTCGGCGGCAGCTGGCTCTTGACCCAGCTGATCGGTCCGGCGCGCGCGCGCGAGCTCTACTTCAGCTCGCGGCGCGTGCAGTCGGAAGAAGCGCTCTCGCTAGGCCTCGTGAACCGCGTGGTCGAGGACGCCGCCCTCGCGGCCGAGGCTTTTGCGTGGGCGCGCGAGCTCGCCGCGGGCCCGCCCGTGGCCTTCCGCTTGATGAAGGAAAGCCTGAACCGCGCGCAGCGCGCGGACCTGCGCAGCTGCATCGCAGAGGAGGCCGAGCGGCAGTGCTGGGCCGCCGAGACCGACGACTTCCGCGAGGCCACGCGCGCCTTCGTCGAGAAACGCGAGCCGAGGTTCCGGGGCCGCTGACGTTCCGATCAGCGCGCGTTGCTAGGCCATTGTGGCCGCACGTATTCCTTGAAGGTCAGCTTCTTGTCGCGCAGCTCCCAGATCACGAGGAAGTCGCCCTTGTAGCCCTTGTGGTCGCCCGGACCGAAGGTGACGTAGGTTGCGGGGCCGCCGTTCGTACACGGCATCCAGCGGATCCGTTCGAGGCCCTCCTTGACTTCCTTCGGGGTCGGGATCTTCGCGTTCGCGATACCGTGGATCGCCGCGCGCGCGGTGTCGTAGGCGAGCGCCACGACGACGTTGCGCGTCTTGCGCTCGAAGCGCGCCTCGAAGCGCTGGATCATCGCCTCGTAGTTCGGGTTCGTGCCGGGCGCGGCGAGCTGGTCCATGCCGTGCCAGCCGTCGATGCCCTCCTCCCAGCGGTTCGTGTTCGAGTAGAACATGAAGGCCGTGCCCATGATCTTGGGCGGGTCCCAGTTCAGCTGCTTCAGCGCGGGCCCGAAGTGGTAGCAGGCATAGCCGTAGCCGCCGTAGTAGAGGCCCTCGGTGCCGAGCGCCTGCATCTCGCGCAAGTGATCCTGCAGGTTGCGCGGGTTCGGCTCGATCATCACCTCGCGCGTGATCGTGAGTCCGAGCTGGAGCGCCGTGTAGCGGAAGTAGTCGGCGTAGTCGCGCCCCGAAGAGCCGGCCTCCCAGAAGAGCCCGACTTTCGAGAGACCCTGGTTCTTGAGCCAGTGTGCGCAGATCACGCCCTCGCTCGCGACGTCTCCGTTCGCGACCGTGAAGCAGTACTCGCTCGCGAACTTGTGCGCGCCGGTCCAGCCGATACAGGGGACGCCCGTCTCGTCGATCGTCTCCTGCAACACGATCGAGTTGTCGGAGATCATGGGTCCCAGGATCACCACGCAGCCCTGCTCGACCAGCCACTGGTAGCCCTGGATCACCTTGCGGTAGTTCTCGCGCGGGAGCCCGCGCGCGTCGGCCGTGATGATCTCGACCGGCGAACGGCCCCAGACGCCCTCGTTCAGCGCGTCTTCGATCGCGAGGATCGTCGGGTCGATCCAGTCGGCCAGCAGCTGCCCGATGTCCATGTCGACGAGCACGCCGATCTTGACCGGCTCGAAGGCATCGCCCTGGGTCTGGAGCCCGCGGGTCGGCGGGGTGATCACGATGTTCTGGACCGCGCGCTCTCCGACCTTGCCGCCGCCGTGGAACCAGGTCTCGCCCTCGCCGCCTTCTTTCTCCTGATGGGAACTGGTGCCGTGTTTCACCGAGCAGACGGCGCGGTCGGGCTGCGCGATGCCGAGGTCGCGCGGCTCGGGGAATAAGCGCTCGGCATAACGTATTTTCGAATCTGCCACTGGATTTCTCCTCGATATTTTTCAGGCGCAGCGCGCGGAAGCTCAGGGGCGAAGGCTGTAGCGCGGTGCTCCCGCGCCGAGATTCGCGCGTAACGCGTGCTCCACTTCGTCGAGCCAGCCGCAGAGCGCTGGCCGCGTCTGCCTGGGGTCGATCAGCTCGTGTACGCCGAACTCCTCGGCGCGCGGGAACACCGACTGCGCGCGCGCGAGCTCGTCCTCGATCTCGCGCCGGCGCGCCTCCGGGTCGGGCGCAGCGGCGATCTCGCGGCCGTAGGCGAGAGCAACGCCGCCCTCGATCGGCATCGCGCCGAACTCCGCCGAGGGCCAGGCGAAGGTCATTGCGCCGGGCCCGAGGTGGATGCCGGCAGCGACGCCGAAGGACTTGCGCACGATCACAGATGCCCACGGCACGCGCGACTGGATCGCCGCGAAGAGCGCCTCGACCCCGTAGCGGATCGTGCCCTCCGCCTCGGCGCGCATGCCGATCAGGAAGCCGGGCTCGTCGACGAGCGCTGCGATCGGCAGGTTGAAGAGGTCGCAGAATTCGATGAAGCGGCGCACCTTGCGCGAGCCGTCCGCAGTCATCGATCCGCCGTCGTGCACCGGGTCGTTCGCGAAGACGCCGAGCGTGCGCCCTTCGAGGCGCGCGAGGCCGGTGATGATGCTCCGGCCGAAGAGCGGCGTCATCTCGAAGAAAGAGCCCTGGTCGAAGACCATTTCGACGATCTTGCGCATCTTGTAGGCACGGCGGCGCTCGCGCGGCAGCACGCTGAGGAGCTTCTCGTCGCAGCGCCCGCGCGGATCGCCGCAGCTCGCGACCGGCGCCGGCTCCCAGATGTTCGACGGCAGATAGGAGAGGAACTGACGCGTCTGCCGGAACGCGTCGGCTTCATCCGCGGCGAGGTTGTCGACCACTCCGCTGCGCAGCACGACCTGCGCGCCGCCAAGATCCTCCTTCGTGACTTTTTCGCCGGTTGCGCGCTCGACGAGCGCGGGGCCGCCGATCAACACCTGCGCGGTGCGTTCCGTCATGATCGAGAGATGCGAGGCTACGAGGCGCGCCGCCGGAAAGCCCGCGACGGGTCCCAGTGCGAGGCAGACCACCGGCACCGAGGAGAGCGCCTGCGCCATCACGAGGTTGCTGGGCGAGGTCGTCGTGAGGTCGTAACCCGAACGGCCCTTGGCGCCTAGCGCGCCCGAGATCTTCGCGCCGCCGCCCTCTAGCAGGCGCACCATCGGGATGCGTCGCTTCGCCGCGAGATCGTCGCCGTAGATTCCCTTGCGGATGCCGACCGAGGAGTAGGCGGCGCCGCCGACCGTGAAGTCGTCGCCGCAGATCACGACCGTGCGCCCGTCGATCTTCGCGACGCCGGTGACCACGTTCGCGGGGCCGAAGCTCTTCAGGTTGCCCGCGTCGTCGACCTCCGAGGCGCCGGCCACGCTGCCGTGCTCGGAAAAGCTGTTCGCGTCGACCAGCGCGTCGATGCGCTCGCGCACCGCGAACCTCCCGCGCTCGTGCTGCTTGGCGACCGCCTCGGGCCCGCCGTGCAGCCTCGCGAGCTCGCGGCGCCGCTCGATCCCTTCGATTTCCTTCTGCCAGCTCATCGCGGCAGGCAGTTTATTCCAAGTCGCTGTCCGTGCGCGCTCGATTCTCGCGCACGGGGAAGAACGCAGCGACTTCCCGGCGCCTCCGCTGGGGCATCCGCAGCTCGCGGCGGTACCTTCCCCGGGTGACTGCGAGCGAAGCGCACCAGGAGCCGGTATTGCCGGCTGCGATCCAGGCTCTCGACCACGTGACGATCGCGGTCGCGAACCTGGAAGCTGCGACCGGCGAGATCGCTCGTCTGCTCGGACGCCGCCCGTCCTGGCGCGGCCTGCACCCGCAGGCCGGCACCGGGAACACGCTGTTCCGGCTCGAGAACACGACGCTCGAGCTGCTGTGCCCGAGCGGAGATGGACCGCTCGCGCGCGTGCTGCGTGGCTGGCTCGCGGCGAACGGCGAGGGCGTGCTCGGAATCGCCTTCGGTACCGCCGATGCGGATGCGTGTCGCGCGCGGCTCGCGGCTGCGGGGCTGGAGCCCGAAGCGCTCGAGAACGGCATCGGACGCGACGTCGATTCGGGCGCCTATCGCCAGTGGCGGCGGCTGCCGCTGCCACTCGCGCGGACGCGCGGCGTTCCGATGTTTGCGATCCAGCACAGCTCGCCACCGGAGCTGCTGCCGCCGGCCACAGCTTTTGCGCCGGAAGCCGCGACGGTGTTCGCGCTCGACCACCTCGTCGTGCTTTCGGGCGATCCCGACGCGAGCGCCGCGCTCTACGGCGATGCGTTGGGCCTGCGCCTGGCGCTAGACCGCGCGTTTCCGGCCTGGGGCTCTCGCCTGGTCTTCTTTCGCGTCGGCGGCGTCACGGTCGAGATCGCGGCGCGGCTCACGGACGACAGCGCGACTGGCGCCGGCTCGCAGGCGCCGCCGCCCGCTCCGAGCAGCGCCAACGACCGCCTCTTCGGACTCTCGTGGCGCGTGCGGGATGCCGCGGCTGCGCGTGAGCGCGTAGCCGAGCTCGGCTTCGAGGTTTCGGAGCTGCGCGACGGCCGCAAGCCCGGCACGCGCGTGTTCAGCGTGCGCAGCGGAACCTGCGGCGTTGCAACCCTGATGCTCGAGCCGCCGCGCTCCGAGGAGAGATAGGCCGCGTTCAGGCCCGCTGGGACACGCCGATTCGAGTCGAGCTGATCCCTGCCCGTCGCGGTCGACACGGTCGTGAATGCGACCGGAGATCGCCTAGCGCAGTTTCCGGAAGCAGTCGCGGATCTCGCGCACGAAGGTCTCGGGCTGCTCGAAGGCCGCGAAGTGGCCGCCCTTCTCGAGCTCGTTCCAGTAATGGATGTTGTGGAAGCGCTTCTCGGCCCAACGCCGCGAGGGCCGGAAGATCTCCTTCGGGAAGCTGCTGACTCCTGTCGGGGTCTCGACCGCGTCCATCAGGTTGCTGCGGAAGCTCTCCCAGTAGAGCCGCGCGGAGGAGGCACCCGTCGCGGGCAGCCAGTAGAGCATCACGTTGTCGAGCAGCTCGTCGCGCGTGAGCGTATTCTCCGGCTGGCCGTCGCAGTCCATCCACGACCAGAATTTCTCGACGATCCAGGCGGCCTGGCCGGCGGGCGAGTCGACGAGTCCGTAGCCGAGCGTCTGCGGGCGTGTGCTCTGCTGCTTGGAATAGCCGGAATCCCAGTCTCCGTAGTGCTGCATCGCCGCGAGCGCGGATTTCTCGCGCTCGGTCAGACTGTTCATCGTCTCGGGGTCGGGGCCGGCCACCGGCATGTTCAGGTGGATGCCCGCACAGTGTTCGCGGTCCTGGATCCCGATGCTGGTGGTGACCATCGCGCCCCAGTCGCCGCCCTGCGCGAAATAGCGCGAATAGCCGAGGCGCAGCATCAGCTGCGACCAGGCCGCTCCGATCTTCACGGTCGACCAGCCGCTGCGGGTCGGCTTGTCCGAGAAGCCGTAGCCGGGCAGCGAGGGGCAGACGACGTGGAACGCGTCGGAGGCGCTGCCGCCGAAGGCCGTCGGGTTCGTGAGCGGCTCGATCACCTTGTGGAACTCGACCACCGAACCGGGCCAGCCGTGCGTGATCACGATCGGCAGCGCTTCCGGATGCGGCGAGCGCACGTGGATGAAGTGGATGCCGAGGCCTTCGATCTCGGTCCGGAACTGCGCGAAGCGGTTGAGCTTGGCCTCTCGCGAGCGCCAGTCGTACTTCTCGGCCCAGTACGCGCAGAGCTCCTGCACGTAGGCGAGCGGGATGCCCTGCGACCAGTCGTCGACGCACTCGCGCTCGGGCCAGCGCGTCGCGCGCAGGCGGCGGCGCAGGTCGTCGAGCTGGGCATCGCTGGCAGAGATCCGGAACGGGTCGATGCGATCGGACATCGCGATTCCTCCGCTTGCTTCGGTCTTCGCTCACCTTCGGCTCGCTGCACCCGAGGACCGCAGCCTACGCCGGTCCGCGGCCGGGACTCAAGGTCTTTGTGTCACAGCAGCTCGGCCTACTCGACCCGCAGCACGCGGCGCAGGAACTCGAGCGCGTCGCGCTCGGCGCGCGAGGCCATCTCGGAGTCGGGCTGTCGCAGGTTCCAATTTTCCGGTCGCTTGCGGAAGTCGAAGCCGTGGTCGACGCCCGGATACAGCTTCGCCTCGACGGGCCGCCCGGCCTCGCGCAGGCGCGCTGCGAGGTCGAGGCAGGGCGCGGGGTCCGCGAGCGAATCCTGTTCCGCGAGCAGCATCAATACCGGAACCGGCGAGCGCCAGGTCTCGAGCCGCACGCCGAAGCCGCAGTAGGGGTAGACGAGCAGCACGCCCGCGAGGCCGTCGAGGCCGAGCGGGGGTTCGTGCGGCAGCAGCGCGGGCAGCAGCTCGTGTGGCGGATCCGCGCCGAGCAGCTCGATCAGCGAGCTCGCGCCGTGGGACCAGCCGGCCAGCGCGACGCGCGACGCGTCGACGCGCGGGTCGCGGCGCGCCGCCGCGAGCGAGACGAGCGCGTCCGCCGCGCGCACGGCCGGCAGCAGCGCGCGCCCCGCGCAGACCTCTTCGGCCGCGATGCCGCGGCCGCGATAGCTGTCGACCGCGAGCGCGAAGAGCCCCTGCCCGGCGAAGAGCTCGGCCCAGTCGCGCTGGTGCACGGGGTCGCCGCCGCAGCCGTGCAGCTGCACGACCGCGGGGAAGGGGCCCTGGCCCGCCGGCGCGAAGCTGCGATCGACGGGGCGCAGCTCGGCGTCGAGTGCGGCGGGGCTGCGCGGCGTTGCGAAGCCGCCGCGCCCATAGCGCCAGGCCGTAAAGCCCGCGGCGCCGAGCAGCACGACGAGCGTGACGAGAATTCGCGGCAGCCAGCGGTGCACGCCGCGAACGCTACCGGAGGCGTATGCTGGCGACCACGCGCGCCGCAGCAGGCGAATCCGTCCCTACGCGCGATCCGCGAGAGGAGCTTCGATGTCGCAACCTCCGCTCGGCTACGGCGTCCAGATCGCCTGCGAGGGCATGAGCTGGCCCGAGTGCCTCGAGATCGCGCGCACGGCCGAGGATCTCGGCTATCACAGCGTGTGGCTGCCCGATCACTACACGTCGACGCCCGACGGGCTGATCCCGAGTACGCGCACGCCGCTCAACGAGGGCTGGCTCGCGCTCGCGGCAATCGCACAGGCCACGCGCAGGATCCGCCTCGGCCCGCTCGTCGCGAGCGTGACCTTCCGCAATCCGGGCATCCTCGCGAAGCTCGCGGCGACGCTCGACCACATCTCGGGCGGGCGCTGCGAGCTCGGAATGGGCGCCGGCTGGTTCGAGCGCGAGCACACCAGCCTCGGAATTCCATTCCCGCCGCTGCCGCAGCGCATCGCCGCGCTCGAGGAGGCGGTTCGCGTCGTGAAGGCGCTCTGGACGCAGCCTGAAGTGAGCTTCCAGGGCCGCTACTACCAGCTCGACGCAGCCGTCTCGGAGCCGAAGCCGCTGCAGCGGCCGCACCCGCCGATTACCATCGGCGCCAGCGGAGAGCGCGTCGCGCTGCGCAACGTCGCGCGGCACGCGGACCACTGGAACACCTACTGCACCGCCCCACTCTTCGCGAAGAAATGCTCTGTGTTGTTCGAGCACTGCGCGGCCGAGAAGCGCGACCCGCAGCGGATCACGCGCTCGGTGATGCTCCCGCTCTACCTCGAAGAGGACGAGCCCGTGAAGCGCAAGCTCGAACGCTGGGGCGGCGGACCGAACGCGCGCGAGTGGTTCCTGGTCGGGAACCAGTCCGAGATCGAGGACCGGATCGGCCGCTTCGTCGACGCGGGCGCGCAGCTCGTGATCGTGCAGGTCGACCGCACGGGGCGCTGCGCGCAGACGCTGCGGGAGTTCCGGGAGCGCTTCTCCGGCTTCGCTGCGTAACAGCTCCGAACGAGCGGTCGCTCTCGAGGATCGGAAGCGCGTGGATGCCCTCGGGTTCCGGAGCCGGCCCCAGCCACGCGATGGCGCGCCGCGTTTCGCTTCGAGCTAGCGTCCACCGCCGATGGAAGCTCTCGCGACGCCCGCCGCTCCGAAGCCCTCCGGCACCGCCGTGCTCGTGCGCGACGGCAGCGGGGGGCTCGAAGTGCTGCTGCTCCACCGCGCCGACAAGAGCGCGCATGGCGACTGGGTGTTCCCGGGCGGCAAGGTCGAGCCCGAAGACGTCGTGGGCGGAGACCCGGGCTCGATCGAATCGGCGCAGCGCGCGGCGGTACGCGAGACGCGCGAGGAGGCCGGGCTCGACCTCTCGACCACAGCGCTCTCGGGGATCGCGCGCTGGATCACGCCCGAGATCCGCCCGAAGCGCTTCGACACCTGGTTCTTCCTCGGCGCGCTCGCTGGCGAGCAGGCGGTGGTGGTCTGCAGGTCCGAGATGCTCGAGCATCGCTGGCTCGCGCCCGCCGCGGCGCTCGAGCTGCACCATACGCGCGAGTTCGCGCTCGCGCCGCCCCAGTTCGTGACGCTCGCGTGGCTCGCCGAGTTCTCGCGCAGCGCCGACGCGCTGCGCGATCTGTCGCCGCGCCCGCTCGTCAGCTTCCGCCCGCGGCCCTGCAAGCTCGAAGGCGGCCTCTGCATGCTCTACGAGGGAGACGCGGGTTATGCGTCCGGAGACCCGCACGCCCCCGGACCGCGGCACCGCCTCTCGATCGCCGCGGGCGAAACGCGTTACGAGCGCGACTGAGCCGAAGCCGAACGCTGATCGGTGGCAAGGGGTCCTTGCCCCGCGGCAGTGAGCCAAATGCGAATGAAGGTCATCCGCAAGCGGTCATGCCGCGCGCAGTGAGCCGCAGCCGAATGAAGGTCAATCAGCAAGGGGTCCTACCCCGCGCAGTGAGCCGCAGGCGAACGAAGATCAATCGGCTACGGCAGTGCGGCGATGCGCTCGGCGATTTCGCGAGTGAGGACAGACAGCGCGGCGCTGTGGGCGGCGACGTAGTCCTGCCACGACTCCGACGCGGGCGGCTGATCGAACGCCGTGGCGGCCACGGCCAGCGCGCGGCCGTCAGGGGCTGCGATGCTCCAGCGCGCCCGCAGTGCAACGGGCCGGCCGGGCGCGCTGCCGAACTCGAGCAGCTCGAGCAGCACGCGGTAGCTCACCGGGAAGCGCGCCTCGGCGGGGTAGACCGCGATCCGCGTGGTGCCGAGCAGCGCCGCGAGGTCGCCGGCCACCACGCGCTGCACGTCGCTGCGCAGCGAGCCGCCCCAGCGCACGAGGTTCCAGACGCGCAGAGCGTGCGGCCCCTCGCGCGTCACGAGCTCTGCGCGGTCGAGGTAACGCGGCAGTTCCACCTGGCTCAGCACCAGGCCGAGGTCGGGCCTCGCGGCCAGCGCCACAGCCTTCGCAGCGCTGGCCGAGCTGAGCGTGAAGTACTGCGGTTCCGGCGTCGGCACACCGAGGCAGCCCGTCGCGAGCGCCGCTACGGCCAGCGCCAGCCAGCGCGTGAGCCCGCTCACGGCTCGTCCTGCTTTCCGAATAGCAGAGAATCCGGCTGTCGCTGGATCTGGTCTGCGGCGAGGCCCACCGAGCGCGCGGCCTCCGAGAGCTCGACGAGCGCGCGGCGCAGCTCGGAATTTGCCGGTGAGTCAGGGCCGACGAGCGCGCTCGCGGTCCCGAGCGTCTGCTGCGCCTGCGCGAGCGCGCCGCGCGCAGCTTCGAGCGTGCCGTTCATCGAGCGGAGCAGCTCGTCGAGCGGCAGCGTCTCGAGCCGCTTCACGAGGCGCTGCACGCTGCCCGTGATCTGTTCGAATGGCGCGGGCACGGTGGGAAACTCCGGATAGGGTTCGTTCCACACGATCGCGGCCGGCGCCGCGCCGCGGTGGAAGTCGAGCTGCACGATCAGCTGGCCGGTCAGCAGGTTGCTGCTCTGGAGCTGCGCGCGCAGGCCCTGTTTCACGAGCTGGTCGAAGCTCTGGCGCCGCGACGCCGGATCGACCATGCCGAGATTTGCGATGCGCTCGGGCTCGATCTCGATCAGCACGGGAATGAGGAATTGCCGGCTGGTGGCCTCGTACTCGAGCTTCACGTCGCGCACCTCGCCGATCTGGATGCCGCGGAACTCGACCTGCGCACCGGGTTCGAGTCCTCGCACCGATTCCTCGAAGTAGGCCAGGTAGTGCGCCTTCTGGGTGTAGACCTCGCGCTTGGTGGCCTCGCGGTTCTCGTAGAGCGTGAATAGCGTGTCGCTCTCGGCGGGTGCGACGTCGCCGCCGGCCGGCGTCTCGAAGGCGATGCCGCCGATCAGCAGGCTCGCGAGCGACTCGACGTCGACCTGGACACCGCGCGCGCCGACCTCCACCTGCACGCCGCTGGCGTTCCAGAAGCGCGTGGCCTGCGACACGCGAATGTCGTGCGGCGCGCGCACGAAGACCTTGATCGCAACGAAGTCGCCCGAAGCGTCGAGGCGCGAGGAGATCACCTCCCCCACCCGGATCTTTCGGAAGAAGACCGGAGTACCCACATCCACACTGCCTGCCTCGTGGGAGTGCAGCGCGAATTGCTTGCCCGGCTGATTGGTGGTGACGATCGGCGGAGTCTCGCGCCCCTTGAACTTGCGCCTGGTCTCGCCTTCGGAGACGGGGTCCACGCCGATGTAGGCGCCCGAGAAGATCGTGCCGAGTCCCGACACCTGGCCGCCCGCCACCCGCGCGCGCGCGACCCAGAAGCGCGTGCCCTTCACGAGGAAGGGCGCGAAGCTCTTCAGCATGCGCGCGGTGCAGTGGACGCCCTTGAGATCGTCGCGGAGGTGGATCTCTTCCACCTTGCCCACCTCGACGTCCTTGTACTTGATCGGCGTCTTTCCGGCCTCGAGCCCCTCGGCGGTTCGGAAGGAGATCTCGATCTCGGGGCCGAGATCGGCGTAGGTGCGCCACGCGACGAAGGCACCGACGATCGCGGCGACGATCGGGATCAGCCACACGATCGAGGGGCGGCGCCGCGTGCTGACCACCGCTTCTGCGATGTCGAGGTCGCCCGGTTCCAGGGAGCTCATGCCTTCCTCACCTCGCTGCGGTCCCAGATCAGACGCGGATCGAAGGCTTCGGCGGCGAGCATCGTGAGCACGACTACCGCGCCGAAGAACACCGCGCCCGGCTGGGCCTCGACCGTGGCCAGGTTTCCCAGGTGCACCAGTGCGACCAGGATCGTGACCACGAAGATGTCCACCATCGACCAACGCCCGATCGCCTCGGTGATGCGGTAGAGGCGCGTGCGGTCCCGCGGGCGCCAGCGGGAGCCGCGCTGCACCGAGACCAGCAGGCCGAGCAGGATGGAGAGTTTGAGGATCGGAACGAATACGCTGGCGGTGAAGACCACCAGCGCGAGCGGCCACATGTCGTGCAGCAGCAGATACAGCACGCCACTCATGATCGTGTCGGCCTGCGCGCGGCCGAGCGAGGTGATCTTCATGATCGGCATCAGATTCGCCGGCAGGTAGCAGAGCGCGGCGGCGATCCACCAGGCCCAGGTGCGCTCCAGGCTGCGCGGCTTGCGCTCGTGAAGCGGCGCGTGGCAGCGCGGGCAGCAGGCCTGCTCCGCGGCGCGCGCGGGCAGCCGACACAGCAGACTGCAGTCGTGGCAGGGCGTGCAGGCTGCGGCGAGTGCGCTGCCGCGCGGGGTCGCGCTGCTCATCGCGGCAGCTCGAGCCGTTCCCAGACGGCCTCGGGGTCGAGTGACGCCAGTGCGCCTGCGAGCACCACGATCAGCCCGCCGAAGGCCCAGAGCGCGAGTCCGGGCACGACCTCGGCCATGTCCACGAGCTTGGTCACGGCGACGAGGATCCCGACCAGGAACACTTCCATCATGCTCCAGGGCTGGACGTGGCGGAGCAGGCGGAAGCTGCGCGCCAGCTGCCAGGGCACGCGGCCGAAGTGGACTGGCAGCAGCACGTAGAGCAGCAGCGCGAGCTGCGCGAACGGCGCCGCGACGGCGGTGAAGCCGACCAGCACTGCGATCTGCGGAACGCCCTGCTCCCAGAGGTCGACGACGCCGGAGGCGAGCGTCGTCTGGGTGACGCGTCCCTGCATCTCGAAGGACAAAAATGGGAAGAGATTCGCGACGGCGAAGAGCAGGCTCGCCGCGATGGTCAGCGCCAGGGTGCGCTCGATCGAGTTGCGCCGCCGCCGGCGCAGCAGTCCGCCGCAGCGCGCGCAGTCCGCCGACGCGCCCTCGGGCAGCTCCTCGAGGCGACACAGCAGATCGCAGTCGTGGCAGGCGACGAGGCGAATGCGGTCGATAGATAGCCCATGCGCTGGCCTGAGACTGCGCCCGGGTGCTGCGCGCATGAGGCGGGGATAAGGTTCGCGGCATGCATCCGGGCGAGCGAGACACAGCGGACACAGGGGCCGAAACGCACCAGGCCTGCGTGCGGGAGCCTGCTTCGCCGCGCTTCATGAGCGAGTCCGACGATCCGGCTCCGACGCGCATCGCTCCCTGCGACGATACGACGCGAGCGGATGCCGCGCTGCGCGCGATCCGCGCGGGCTGCCATCTCCTGTACCGCGGCGACGAGCGCAATGCGCGCCAGCTGCTCGCGGCGCTCACGCGCCGGATCCGGCGCGAGGGGGGCCCGGCACCCGCGCGGGGCGGAGTCGCGGCAGCGCCCGCGGAGCGTTTTCGCGCGCTGCGCGAGTCGCGCCTGCGCGAGCACCAGCTGCTCTCTCATCTGCTCGTCGAGCTCGGCCCGAGCTACGAGCTGCGCCTGGCGCGGGCGAGCGACGTCGCCGCGGCTTGCGCGGCGGCCTGGGGTGCGCCCGACGGCACCCCGCGCCTGACCGCCTTGCGCGAGCTGCTCGGGATCCTCGGCGCCTTCGAGTGGACGCTGCGCGGGATCGAAATCCCAGCGCTCGGCGCGCGCATCCATCCGCACTACGGCGTCTTCGCGCCGACGCGTCGCGCAACCGTCGAGCTCGTGGCGGAAGCGCTCGCAGAGGTTCCGCTCGCAGGGCGCCGCGTCTTCGACATCGGCACTGGCAGCGGCGTGCTCGCGCTGCTCGCGGCAAAGCGGGGCGCGCGCGAGGTCATCGCCACGGACATCGATCCGCGCGCGGTCGCCTGCGCGCGCGAGAACGCGCTGCGGCTCGGGCTCTCGGATCGCGTGCGCGCGCTCGAGTGCGATCTGTATCCGGAGGGGCGCGCCGATCTCGTGCTCGCGAATCCGCCTTGGCTGCCGGCGCAGCCGCGCACGCGCCTCGATCGCGCCGTCTACGACCCCGGCGGTGACTTCCTCGCGCGCTGGCTCGCGGGCCTGCGCGAGCACCTCGCCGCTGGCGGCCAGGGCTGGCTGCTGATCTCCGATCTGCCCGAACGCCTCGAGTTGCGCCCGCGCGGCTTCCTGCTCGACACCGCGCGCGCCGCGGGCCTCGAGCTGCTGCAGCTGCGCGAGCGCCGCGCCGAGCCCGCGCTGCGCGCGCAGTCCGGCGATCCGATCGCGCCCGAGCGCGCCGTGGAAAAGATCCAGCTGTTCCAGTTTGGAACGAAACCCTGAGCGAAATCAGCGAGCACGGACCTCAGATTGTGGGGATAGTCAGATTCTCTGCCGCGGACTGCGTACAGGTCGTCGTCGCGGGGGAGAGAATCTGACTATCCCCACAATCTGAGGTCCGTGCTCGTCGGCTATGATCGGCGCGATGGAGTTTTCGGTTCCGCTCTTTCCCTACGACCGCTGGGGCAGCGTCGACGCGATCGCCGAAGCCGCCGAGCTCGCCGACGAGCTCGGCATCCACGCGCTCCAGTTCCCCGATCACGTCTTCATGCCGGTTTTCGAGGGCCGCCCGGACGTCAGCGTCGTCTGGTACGACAACTTCGTGCTGGGCGCCTATCTCGCGGCGCGCACGACGCGGCTGCGCTTCATCTTCAACGTGCTGGTGGTCCCCTACCGCCCGCCGATCCTGCTCGCGAAGGCGATCTCGACGCTCGATACGGTCTCGAAGGGCCGCCTCACACTCGGCGTCGGCGCGGGCTGGCTCAAGGGCGAATTCCGCGTGCTCGGTGTGCCCTTCGAGAAGCGCGGCGCATTGACCGACGAATACCTGCGCGCGATGAAGGTGCTCTGGACCGAAGAGCGCCCGAGCTTCGAGGGGCCGACGGTCGAGTTCTCGCGCATCGCCTTCGCGCCGCGCTGTGTGCAGCAGCCGCACGTCCCGATCTGGGTCGGCGGCAGCGGGCCTGCGCCGCTGCGGCGCGCGCTCGAGCTCGGCGACGGCTGGTCGCCGATGGTCGGCGAGCTCGCCGAGCTCGCGCGCGAGGTCGCGCGGCTCAAGCAGCAGCTCGCCGAACGTGGGCGCGACCCGGCGGCATTCCGCTTCAACTCGAGCATCAGCTTCGGCGAACCCGACGCGCTGCGCGAGACCGCGCGCCGGCACGCGTCGCACGGCGGCGAGCGCACCGAGCGCAACGCGCCGTCTTCCCCCGAGGCGGTCGCCGAGCTGATTGGCCGCTACCGCGAGGCCGGTTTCACCAACCTCACGCTGAGCTTCGGCTGGGAGAAGCCGGCAGATTATCTGCGCAAGCTCGAGTGGCTCGCGGCGAAGGTGCTGCCGCTATTGCGCTGAGCGCGATCCGCGCGAGCACTACGTGCTATGCGTTACTCACCTTGGACAGCGGAACGACGGCCGTCGTGAGCTTCGCGATCGGCTCCTCGGGCAACTGGAAGCGCCAGAAGATGCTGCCCGACGCGCGACCTTCGCTGTCGAGCCAGTTCGGGACGCCCGGGTCGCGCGCGGCGAGCGCGAGCTTGAAGCTGCCGTCCTGCTCTAGCTGCGTCTGCGCGCGGTTCAGCGACACGCGTCGGTACGCGTAGTCGAAGGTGTGCGTGAAGCGGTTCCAGAGCACCACGTTCGCGAAACGGCACTTCGGGAAGCGGCCGCGGATCACGAGCGCCTCGTCGGGCTTCAGCAGGAAGGGGGCCAGCGAGTAGACGTTGTCGACTGCCGCGAAGCCGACGCCGCGGTTCGAGTCATCCTTCTTGGGTTGCGCGAACTGATTCGGCACCAGCGAGACCCAGGGCGGCAGCTTTTTCGGGTCGAGGCCGGGCGGATTCACGGTGCCGCGCAGGAAATTCGCGACGCGCCGGATGCCCGCGGCCACGGAGGCGTCGCTCGGCGGCGGCGGCGGCTCCTGCAAGTCCAGCCGCTCGATCGAGAGCGGGATGTGGTGCATTTGATCTGCGGCAATGCTCGTCTTGCGCTCGTAGTAGTGGCGCGTCGAGAGGCTGCCGGCCTCCGGGTCGAGGCGCAGCCAGTTGCCGCGCGCGGGCTTTGCCGCGCTGGCGGTGATCTCGTAGCTGCCGTCCGCGGCGATCTCGAACTCGCTGTCGTTCAGCGTGTGTCCGATGCCGGTCGGGTTCTTGCCATCGGCGGCGCCGAGCTCGACCGTGAACGAGGTGTAGGTCGCGCTCGCGGTATTTCCGCGGATCCGGTAGCTGTGCTGCGGGCTCACGGGCGTGCCGAAGTAGACCGCGTCCGGGTTGTCGCCGAGAAATTTCTTGGTGGTCGTCACCATGCGTCGCCAGTTCGGGCGCTCCGGGCTCGGCTCGAACCAGACCTCGATCGCGTGATGCAGGTGGAACATCAGCATGCGGCGCGCCTCGGCGTAGTCGACCGGGCCGACCATCCGCCACTCGGGCTGGTGAAAGCGCTGCTCGACCTCGGCGATCGTCGCACGCAGCTCCTCGAGCGCGGCCGCGGATTCCGCGCCATCGGCCCCGGAGCCTGCGGCAGCGGAACCGGATTCCGCCGCCGAGCGGCGCGGCGTGAAGAGATCGGCAGCGGCGAGGAGCCCGAGGCCCGTTCCGGCGGCGCTCAGGAAGTCTCGGCGGTCCATGGCGGTTCCCCCTGTCGGGTCGTGAGTGGTGGGGCAGTCTAGGGCTGCGGCGGGAGCGGCTACAAGATCCAGGCGAAGCCGCGAGTTTCAATCCTTGAAGGTCAGCTCGTCGTTGGTCCTGCAATGGTGCGCGTCGATCGCGCTCTTGACTTGCAGGTAGCCCGGCCAGCCGTAGCCGGGGATGAAGCCGAGCCAGAATTTGTTCTGCGGGGCTCTGTCCCGGAAGTTTCCCCATCCCTTCAAGTACCACTCGCCGAGGCCCGGGTGGGCGATCGAGAGCCACATGGCTCCTTCTCGCGAGCGATTGCCGGGGCAGCGGCGCGCAGCGGTCGCCGCGACGGGCATGGTCGATGCGAGGCTTGCGATCAGCGCGAGTACGGCGATCCTCACAGGATCCTCCCAGGGTGTGCTCGAGGTCGCTCGAAGCTCGTCGAGGGTACTCGAGCAGTGCGCGGAGGGTCGACTGGCGCGCGCTGCAACGAGCTGAACTGCGAGTTCAACCCAGGAGCGCGCAGCGGGGAGCTGCATGCAGAGCGCCGCGATCGGCCTCGACTTCGGCACCACGAACTGCTCGATCGCGCGGCTGGGGCCGGACGGCCGCACGCAGCTCGCGCGCTTCCGGGGTCCGCAGGGCCCGACCGAGATCTTCCGCTCGATCCTCTACTTCGAAGAGAGTGCGGGAGGCGGGCCGCTGTGCGTCTACGCCGGCCCCGATGCGATTCGCGCGTACCTCGAGAGCGACGAGAAACAGGGGCGGCTGATGCAGTCGCTCAAGTCCTTTCTCGCGAGCCGGCTCTTCACCTCGAGCAGTGTCTGCGGCCGCAGCTACCGGCTCGAGGATCTGATCGCGCAGCTGTTGCGCCCGCTGCGCGAGCAGGCCGAGCGCGACTTCGGCGAGAAGATCGAGCGCGTGGTGGTCGGCCGGCCGGTGCACTTCGTGCACGCGAACGACGCCTCTGACGACGACTTCGCGCTCTCGCGGCTGCGCGCCGCGCTGCACAACGCGGGCCTGCGCGACGTGAGCTTCGAGTACGAGCCCGTCGGCGCGGCCTACCACTACGAGCAGGGGCTCGAACGCGACGAGCTGATCCTGATCGCGGACTTCGGCGGCGGCACCAGCGACTTCTCGCTGCTGCGAGTCGGCCCCTCGTTCCGCAGCGGCGCGAGCCGCGCGGGTGCGATCCTCGGGCACGACGGCGTCGGCCTCGCGGGCGACGCCTTCGACGGCCAGCTGATCCGGCACGTGGTTGCGCCGCGCCTCGGCCGCGGCAGCGCGTTCCGTTCGACCTCGGGCGACGAGCTCCCGGTGCCCGGCTGGATCTACCGGCACCTCGAGCGCTGGCACCAGCTCTCGTTCCTGCGCTCGCCGAAGACGTTGCGCGTGCTCTACGACCTGCGCCGCGAGGCGCTCGAGCCCGAGCGGCTCGACGCGCTGATCCAGATCGTCGAGCACGACCTCGGCTTCCCGCTGCACCGCTCGACCGAGGCCGTGAAGCGCGCACTCTCACAGGCCGCACGCGCGGAGTTCCACTTCGCCGATGAAGTGCTGGGCGCACTCGAGGTGCGCGCAGAGGTCACGCGCGAGAATTTCGAGGCATGGATCGCGGAGGAGCTCGCGGCGATCGCGGCCTGCGTCGATCGCCTGCTCGCGCGAACCGGAGTATCGGCCGGCGAGATCGATCGGGTCTTCTTGACCGGCGGCTCCTCGCTCGTGCCCTGCGTGCGGGAGCTCTTCCGCGAGCGCTTCGGCGCCGAGCGCCTGCGCGGCGGCGCCGAGCTGACTTCGGTTGCGAATGGGCTCGCGCTGTGTGCCGCCCGGCGCGAGCGCTGAGCTCCGGGTGTGGCCCTGCAGCGGAGCCTCGGCTTCCCGGCTCTGCCGCAGGTAGACTCGCGACGCACCCGAGCGGAGGTCCCATGCTCGCGCCCGCATCCGTACTCGACTATCGCGAGATCGCCGAGCGCCGCTTGCCGCGGCTGCTCTTTGATTACGTGGACGGCGGCTCCTACGACGAGAACACGCTGCGGGCGAACCGCGAGGCCTTTGCGAGTCTGAAGCTCAAGCAGAGGATCCTGCGCGATGTCTCCGCGCTCGACACCCGCACCACGTTGCTCGGCCAGGAGCTCGCGCTGCCGATCGCGCTGGCGCCGATCGGCTTCGCCGGCATGATGGCGCGCCGCGCCGAGGTGCAGGCGGCGGCAGCGGCCGAGAAAGCGGGCGTGCCGTTCACGCTCTCGACGGTCGGCATCTGCCCGATCGAGGAGGTGCGCAGCGGCACCAGCGCCCCCTTCTGGTTCCAGCTCTACATGATGCGCGACCGCGGCGTCGTGAAGGCGATGCTCGAGCGCGCGCAGGCCGCGGGCTGTTCGGCGCTGGTGTTCACGGTCGATCTGCCGGTGCTCGGCAAGCGCTATCGCGACATGCGCAACGGCCTCGGAGTAAAGCTCTCGCGGCTGGGCCGGCTGCGCATGGGCCTCGATTTCGCGACGCATCTGCGCTGGGCGATCGACGTCGGCCTGCGCGGCCGCCCGCTGACGTTCGGAAACCTCGAGAAGGTGACGCAGCTGCGCGGCCTCTTCGATCTGCTGTTCTGGACCACGACGCAGGTGGACCCGAGCGTCACCTGGAAGGATCTCGAGTGGGTGCGCCAGTTCTGGAAGGGCCCGCTGATCCTGAAGGGCGTGCTCGACGCCGGCGACGCGCGCGAGGCCGTGGCCTGCGGCGCGCAGGCGATCGTGGTTTCGAATCACGGCGGGCGCCAGCTCGACAGCGCGCCGGCCTCGCTCGCGGTGCTGCCCGCGATCGCCGACGCAGTGGGCGGCAGCACCGAGCTGCTGATGGACGGCGGTGTGCGTTCGGGGCAGGACCTCGCGAAGGCGATCGCGCTCGGCGCGCGCGCCTGCCTGGTCGGACGCCCGTGGGTCTACGGCGTCGCGGCGGCGGGCCAGGCGGGCGTGACCGCGGTGATCGAGACGCTGAAGCAGGAGCTGCGCGTGACGATGGCGCTGCTCGGCGTCTCGCGCGTCTCGCAGCTCGACCGCTCTGTGCTCGAGGCCTGAGCTCGCCCGCGGCGAGACTTCACTCGAACCAATCCCATTTCCACGGCTGAATCGTCTCGAAGGGGCCCGCGAATACCGGCCGCAGGCGCTTCTCGAGCTCCGCTCCGAGGCGGCCGCCGCGGCCGATCAGGCTGCGCAGCGCGCCCGTCACCTCGAGCGGAGATTCGTCGAGGTAGAGCACGGCTACCCGGCGCCCGGCCGGGCTGCGATCCGGGAAGACGGCATCGCGTTCGCCCATGCGCGCGATGTAGGAGTAGGCGCCGGCCACGCCGGGCACGCGCAGCAGCTCGGGAATGAGCGCGCAGTCGAGCCAGCTGCCGGTCTCGTCGGCGTCGACGCCGGGCACGGGGTCGCAGACTAGCGCGAAGATCCCGCGCTGTGGGCGGTACGGAATTGCCTCTGCGGAGATCAGCACGCGCGGCGCGACATATTCCTTGACCAGCAGGAAGGTGCCGCCCATCAGGCCGCGGCGCTGTGCGAAGAATCGACCTAGCGCGCGCAGCTGCTGAGCCAGGTCGAAGAACTCGGTCAGTGTGCGCTCGATCGGCTCGGTGATGTAGTAGCAGGTCAGGTAGTGCGCCTCGGCGACCGCGGCATCCTCGTAGAGTCGAGCCGCTCGGCACGCGGGCGTCGAGACCCAGCGCTGCCCGAACGCGATGCCCGGAATCGGGAACTGCTCGGGCATGTGGTCGAGCATGTGCCACTCGTTGTAGGCGCGGTGCTGCCCCCCGGTGACCTCGGTGAACGAGAAGAAGCCGACTTTGAGCTTGTTCATGCGTCTCCCACGGCGCCGCGTGCGGCCGGCGCGACCACCCTACCCAGAAGCGCCGCCGGAAACAACGCACGCGAGAGCGCAGACAACGCGCGCCGGCATCGCGTAGACTGCGCCGCCATGCACTACGCGAGCGTCGCAGAGGGGATCCGCGCGCCGGGGCTGCGCCTGGTGCTGACGGCCGGCGTGCCCGGGCCCTGGGGTGAGGCCGCGAAGGCGATCTTCCAGGTGAAGAAGATCGCGTACCTGCCGGTTCGGCAGGACGCCGGGAAGATCGATCCCGAGCTGATTCGATGGACGAACCAGAGCGGCGCGCCGGCCGCGATGTACGAGAGCGAGCGGCCGCGCACGGGCTGGGCAGAGATCCTGTTTCTCGCCGAGCGCCTGTCGAGCGAGCCGCGCCTGGTGCCGGCGGATCCGGAGCAACGCGCGCAAATGCTCGGGCTCTGCTTCGAGCTCTGCGGCGAGCAGGGCCTCGGCTGGAGCCGGCGCCTCGAGCTGATGGGGCGCCGCCCGGTGGCAGCTGCGCCCGAGGCCGGCAGCATGCAGTGGAAGTACGGCGTCGCCGAAGCGGCTGACGCCGCTGCCGCAACGCGGCGCATCGGCGAGATCCTCGGCCTGCTCGAAGCACGGCTCGCGCGCTCGCGCGCGGCCGGAGAGAGTTATTTCATGGGCGCCGCGCTCTCGGCGCTCGATCTCTACTGGGCCGCGTTCTCGAACATGCTCGCGCCGATGCCGCCCGAGCGCTGCCCGATCCCGGGCGGGATGCTCCCGATCTATGCCTACGTCGCACCGGGCAGCGCGCCGATCGATCCGGCGCTACTCGCGCATCGCGACCTGATCTTCGAACGGCACCTTTCGCTGCCGATGGACTTCTGAGCGCGAGGCACGCATCGCCATGGGACTCGACCTGCGCCTGTCTCCCGAAGACGAGAAGTTCCGCCGCGAGCTGCGCGCGTGGCTCGCGAGCGAGGTGCCGCGCCACGGCGCCGCGCCCGCGATGCACGACTTCCCCGCGCGGCGCGCCAACGATACCCGTTGGCAGCGCAAGCTCTTCGACGCCGGCTATGCGGGCCTGCACTGGCCCTCGGAGTACGGCGGCCGCAACCTCTCGCTGACGCAGCAGCTGATCTACCACGAGGACGTAGCCCGCGCGGGCGCTCCCGACATCGGCATGAACTTCGTCGGTCTGATGCACGGCGGGCCGACGCTGATCGTCGAGGGCAGCGCGCAGCAGAAGGCGCAGCATCTGCCCGCGATCCTGCGCGGCGCAGAGGTCTGGTGCCAGGGCTTCTCGGAGCCCTCGGCCGGCTCGGACCTCGCCAGCCTGCGCACGCGCGCGGTGCGGGACGGCGATCACTACGTCGTGAGCGGGCAGAAGATCTGGACCAGCTATGCACACCAGGCCGACTACTGCGAGCTGCTGGTGCGCACGGATCCGGAGGCCCCGAAGCACAAGGGCATCAGCTGGCTGATCCTGCCGATGCGGCTGCCCGGCATCGAAGTGCGGCCGCTCAAGACGCTGACCGGCGAGGGCGAGTTCAGCGAGGTCTTTCTCGAGAGCGTGCGTGTACCGATCGAGAACCGCGTCGGATCCGAAAACGACGGCTGGCGCGTCACGAACGTCACGCTGCGCTTCGAGCGCGGCACCGCGTTCTCGGGCCGCATCTACCAGCTCCAGGCCACGCTCTGGGCGCTGCGCCGCGCGGCGGATCGCATCACGCGCCGCGACGCGCGCTCTTGGGACGACGCGCATCTGCGCCGCGAGGCGGGCAAGCTGCAGGCGGAGCTCGACGCGCTCTCTGCGATGCTGAAGCTCGCGATCTCGGAGGCGGAATCGACCGGCGTGCCCGGCCTCGGGAGCTCCGCGCTGAAGCTCGCCTTCACGCACGTCTACCAGGGTATTGCCGACCTCGGCGAGCGCGTGCTCGGCCGCGCGGGCCTCTCGATGGCCGACTTCCACGACACGCCCGTCAAGCAGCTCGCGATGCGCTTCTTCTTCTCGCTCTCGATCGCGATCGCCGCCGGCAGCTCCCAGATCCAGCGCAACATCATCGCCGAACGCATGCAAGGCCTCCCCAAGTAACCGTCCCCGGTGAGCACGGACGTCGGATTGTAGGGATAGTCAGATTCTCAGGACTCGTTGTGCCGGAACGACACCGGCCCACGGAGGGAATCTGACTATCCCTACAATCTGACGTCCGTGCTCACTTTTCGTGGACGATGAGTACGGCGGGGGCGTCTTTCAGGCGCTTGCGGTAGGCGGCGAAGCGCTCGCGGTCACGTGGGATCAGGCCGCCGCCCGGGAGGTTCGCGGAGCCGAGCACGATGTCGGGGAGCGCGTCGCCGTCGACGTCGCCGACGTCGAGCGAGAGCCAGCGGCTCCAGTGCGGGCCGACCAGGGTCTTTGGCTCGAAGCGGAGTGTGCGCGCGCTCGAGTCCGCGCTGCGCTCGCTGCGATTCTCGAGCAGCGTGAAAGTCTCGGGCTCGGCCGCCTGCCAGTCTGGATAGAACGCGATCGCAGCGAGGTCGAGGTCGCCGTCGCCGTCGAGGTCCGCGGCGCGCGCCTGGAGCGCGCCGTACATCGGGTAGAAGAAGGCCTCGCGCAGCTCGCCGTCGGGGCGGTTCAGCAGGATGCGCAGGCCGTGATAGGGCCGCAGCGGAGGGTCTGGGATCTCCATGTTATTTCCGTTCACGGTAAGCAGGTCCGGCCGGCCGTCGCGATCGAAGTCGGCGACGAGGAGCTGGTTGTAGCCCCAACCGGGCGGCTCGCGCAGCAGCACGCGCTCCTCGAAGCGCCGCGCACCCAGGTTGCGGTAGAGAATCAGCTGCTGGTGCGCCTGCGCGGTGACCGCGAGCAGGTCGCTGCGCCCGTCGCCGTCGAAATCCGCGATCTCGACCCCGAGCGCGCCCGCGCGGTCGAGCAGCACGGACTCTGTCGCCGCGTGCTGCGCGCCCAGTGCGCCCGCACCCCAGTACACCGAGAGCTTCCCGGCGCCGGCTCCGTAGCCGTTGCCGAAGCCCGCGACGGCGAGATCCAGCGAGCCGTCCGCGTCGAGGTCCGCCGCGCGGCTCTGGGTCGGGCGCGGCAGCTCCGAGACGAGCTCGCGCTGCGCGAGCGAGCCGTCTGCGCGCCGCTCGAAGTCGAGCACTGCACCTGGCGCGATCTGCTCCTGGTCGAAGCTGCCGAGCAGCGTCAGGCGGAAGCCCCGCGCGTGGGTCTCGACGTGCACGGGCTCGGAAGGGAGCTTCTCGCGCCACAGCTCGCGCCGCTCGCGCAGCGACAGCACGCGCAGCTCGCGCGCGTGGCCGAGGCCGAGGTAGAGCTCCGCGCGCGCGGAGTCGACGTGTACGAGCGTCGTGTAGTCGCCGCGCGGAAGCTCGAAGCCCGCGAGCTCCGACGCCTCGCGCGCGAGCGGCGGAAGCGAGCGCGGCGGAATCCGAAACTCGCGCTGCGCGGGCGCGGCTTCGATGAAGTACTTCGAGAGCCGCTCGAAGTTCCGCCGCGAGATTCGAGATTCGGCCGGCACGAGCGGTGCCGCGACCAGGCTGCGGAATGCGGCGTCGACGGGCCGGATGCCGAGGTAATGGCTCATCCAGGTCAGCACGAAGGGCCAGGTCTCGGCCGGGAGATCGCCCGGGCTCGGCACCAGATGACAGCCGCCGCAGTGCTGCTGCGCGAGCTCGGCCGCGCGCAGGCCGGGCGCGCGCGCCCGGCGCGGCTCCCGCTCGCGGTCGCAGCCGGCGGGGCCGAGCGCTGCGAGGAGCGCCGCTGCGCCAACCAGGGATCGAACACGGCCCGACATCGCCCGCGCGAGGCTACCGCTTCCCGAGGCCGCAGAGCGCTTGCAGCTCGCCAGCGCAGCGTGGGAGGATGTCGCGGCGCATGAGCGTCTACGCCCCGAAGCTGACTCTCGCCGAGGCCAACGCCCGACTCACCGGGCCCGGCGGCCTCTTCGAGACCGCGATCGAGTCCGTGCGCGGCGAGCGCATGTCCGTATTCCGCCGTCGCTTGAAGAGCCTGCGCGATCTGCTCGCCGCTTCGGCTCGCTTCGACCCCTTCGACTACTACGTCTTCGACGACGGCCGCCGCGCCACTTTCGCCGAGCACCGCCGCGACGTCGCCTCGGTCGCCAAGGCGCTGCGCGAGCGCTTCGGCATCGGCCCGGGCGACCGCGTCGCGATTCTCGGCGCCAACAGCCCCGAGTGGATCACGAGCTTCTGGGCCGTCACGAGCCTCGGCGCGATCGCGGTCGGCCTGAACGGCTGGTGGCAGGGAGACGAGATCGAGTACGGCCTCGGCGTCTCGGAGCCGAAGCTGCTGATCGCAGACCAGCGCCGCCTCGACCGCCTGGGCGGCAAAGATCCGGGCGTGCGCACGCTCGTGATGGAGGAGGACTTCGCACGCCTGCTGCGCCACGACCCGGGCGCTGCGCTGCCCGAGCACCCGATCGGCGAGGACGATCCCGCGATCCTGCTGTTCACGAGCGGCACGACGGGTCGCCCGAAGGGCGCGATCAACAGCCACCGCAACATGCTCTGCTTCCTCACGCTAGGCGCATTCGCGGCGCTGCGCGGAATGCTGCTGATGCGCGGCGAAATCGCCACCCCTCCCGCAGGCGCGAAGCCACCCGCAGGGATCGCGGCGAGCCCCCTCTTCCACGTCTCGGGGCTGCACGGCGCTGCGGTCAGCGCGATGTCGTCGGGCATGAAGCTGGTCTGGACGACCGGGCGCTTCGACGCCGACAAGATCATCCGCCTGACCTTCGAAGAGGGCATCACGCGCTGGGGCGGCGTGACGACGCACCTGTACCGCCTGCTCGAGCATCCGGATTTCGACCGCCGCGACTTCTCGCAGATCACGTCGGTCGGCGGCGGCGGCTCGACCTGGTCTCCCGAGCTGCAGCGCCTGATCCGCGAGAAGCTCCCGCAGGCCACGCCCGCATTTCAGGTCGGCTACGGCCTCACCGAGAGTGCCGCGCTGCTCACGATGGCCGACGAGGCGATGCTGCGCGCGCATCCGGACAGCGTCGGCTGCGCGCTCGCGACCGCGCAGATCGAGATCCGCGGCGAAGACGGGCGCGCGCTGCCCGAGGGACGCGACGGCGACATCTGCGCGCGCGGCCCGATGGTGATGCCGGGCTACTGGCGCAACGACGCTGCGAACGCCGAGACGCTGTTGCCCGGGGCTTGGCTCAAGACCGGCGACGTCGGAAAGCTGAGCGGCGATTTCCTGTTCCTGGCCTCGCGCAAGCGCGACCTGATCCTGCGCGGCGGCGAGAACGTGTACCCGGTCGAGATCGAGAACCGCCTCGAAGAGCACCCCGGGATCGCCGAGGCCGCCGTCGTCGGCGTGCCGCACCGCGAACTCGGCCAGGAGGTGAAGGCGATCGTGGTTCTGCGGCCAGGCGCGCGGCTCACTGCCGAAGAGGTGCGCGCGTTCGTCGCGGAGCGTCTCGCCTACTTCAAGGTGCCGGCACAGGTCGAGCTGCGCAGCGAACCGTTGCCGCGCAACGCGCCGGGCAAGGTGCTGAAGCACGTGCTGACAGGCGAGCCGAATCCCTTCGTCGAGGACTGACGAGGAGCAGATGACGAGCGCACTGCTGGCCGGACGGCGCGTGATCCTGACCGGAGGCTCGAACGGGATCGGCGCGGCTTGCGTCGCGGCCTTCGCGCGCGAGGGCGCGCGCGTCGTCTCGGTCGACATCGACGACGAGCGCGGCCAGAAGGTCGCGAACGAGGCGGGCGCTGCGGCGAGCCATCTGCACTGCGACGTCACGAGCCGCGCGGAAGTCACGCGCGTGTTCGCGCTGGCGGCCGAGCGACTCGGCGGACTCGATGTGCTCGTACACACGGCCGGCATCGAGGCCGCAATGCCCGCCGAGCGCATCACGGACCAGGAATGGGACCGCGTCTTCGACATCCACGTGCGCGGCACCTTCCACACCAACCAGGTCGCCTTCGAGCTGATCCGGCGCAGCCTCGGAGCGCGCGCGGGCGCTGTGCCCGGCAGCGGCGCCGAGGCGACCGGCCGCATCATCAACTTCGGCTCGGGCGCCGGCATCCGCGGCCAGAAGGGCTCTGCGCACTACTCGGCGGCGAAGGGCGCGGTGATGGCGTGGACGCGCACCGTCGCGCAGGAGTGGGGCGCGCACGGGATCACGGTCAACGCGGTGGTACCCGCGGCCTGGACCGGCCAGTACGAGAGCCACCGCGCGCGCATGACGCCCGAGCAGCTCGCCGCGCACGACGCGATGATGGCGCGCACGGTTCCGCTCGGCGGCCGGCTCGGCGATGCACTGCGCGACGTCGCGCCGGTGGTCGTCTTTCTCGCGAGCGATCTCTCCCACTTCATCAGCGGCCAGTGCGTCGCGGTGGACGGTGGGATGGTGTTGCTCGGATCCTAGGCCGCGCGAAAGGGATTCCAGCGATGAAAAACGCCGTCCTGCTCCACTACTCGCACTGTGTCTCCGACATCGAGCGCTCGCGCCGCTTCTACACGCAGGTGCTCGGCTTCGAGGTGATGGCCGAGTTCGACTTCGACGATCCAAAGACCGCGCAGGTGATGATGGTCCCCGCTGCGAAGTTCAAGGGCATCTTCATGCAGCGCGACGGCATGCGCATCGAGCTCATCGGCTTCTCGAATCCGCAGCCCCTGAGCGAGCGCCGCCCGCGCTTCGCGAACGAGATCGGGCACTCCCACTTCACCTTCAACGTGCAGAATCTCGACGCCGTTTTGACCGAGCTGCACGCGCACGGCATCGAGCCCGAGCCCGGCAGCCGAGCACTGTTGCACCACGGGATCGAGTGCTGCGTGATCCGCGATCCGGACGGCTTTCCGATCGAGCTCGTGAACTCGCCGCAGCTCGGCTTCGCGCCGTACAGGAGCTAGGCGCATGAACGGTCGCCTGGAAGGCAAGATCGCGATCGTGACCGGCGCTGCGAAAGGGCAGGGCGCGGCGGTCGCGGCTCGCTTCGCGGCCGAGGGCGCGCGCGTGGCGCTGCTCGACCTGCTGGACGACGCCGGCAAGGCGACCGCGGAATCGATCGCGCGCGCGGGCGGGAGCTGCTTCTTCGCGCACTGCGACGTCTCGCGCGAGAGCGACGTCGCGGCCGCTGTCGCGGCTGCAGTCGAGCGCTTCGGTGGCCTCGACATCCTCTACAACAACGCCGCGGTGATCCGCTACGGCCGCAAGATCGCAGAGCTGCCGGTCGAGGAATGGGACGCGACGCTCGGCGTGAACCTGCGCGGACCCTTCCTTTGCGCGAAGCACGCTCTGCCGCATCTGATCGCTCGCGGCGGAGGCTCGATCGTGAACGTGAGCTCCCACGGCGCATTCCAGGCCTCGCCGACGGGCATCGCCGACTACGGCGTCTCGAAGGGCGGCATCCTCGCGCTCACTTCCTACCTCGCCTCGGAATACGGCCCGCAAAATGTGCGCGCGAACAGCATCGCGCCGGGCCCCGTGCCCACCGACTTGAACGCACAGTTCCTCCAGAACGAAGCGGGACGCCGCGCGACCGAGGCGATGATTCCGCTGCGCCGCGTCGGCGCGCTCGAAGACATCGCGAGCGCCGCCGTCTTCCTCGCGTCGGACGAAGCGAAGTGGATCTCCGGAGCCGTGCTGCGCGTCGACGGCGGGATCGTGATCCAGTAGGCCGCGGCGGAATCCGAGCACCCGACCCGATGTCAGAGCGTCCCGACCTGCGCCCCCCGAGCGCTTCGACGCTGGCCGCCCGGCCCCCGAGCAGCGCGAATTTCGTGCTCGGTGCGCTCTTCGTGCTCTACATCTTCAACTTCGTCGACCGCTACATCCTGTCGCTGATCCAGGACCTGATCAAGCAGGATCTCGGCCTCAGCGACACCCAGCTCGGCATGCTCTCGGGCCCCGCCTTCGCGATCCTGTATACGACCGGCGGGATCCCGATCGCGCGCTATGCGGATCGCGGCTCGCGCACCACCCTGATCACCGCGGGCTTCGTCGTCTGGAGCGCGATGACGGCGGCCTGTGGAGTCGCTCGCAGCTACGGGCAGCTGCTGCTCGCGCGGGTCGGCGTCGGTGTCGGAGAGGCGAGCTTCACGCCCACCGCCCACTCGCTGATCTCCGACTACTTCCCGCCCGAGCGCCGCGCGACCGCAATGGCGATCTTCGCGTCCGGCGCGGCGGTCGGCACCCTATGCGGAAACCTGATCGGCGGCTTTCTCGGAGACGCGATCGGCTGGCGCATGACCTTCTTCGTCGTCGGCCTGCCGGGCATCGCGGCCGCTCTCGTGTTCCACCTGAGCGTGCGCGAGCCGCCGCGGGTCGCGCGCGCGGCCGGGCAGCTGCCCTTCTCCGATACGCTGCGCGCGCTCTTCGCGATTCCATCCTATTGCTTCGTCGTCGCATCGGCCGCGCTGCACGGTTTTTCGAGCTACGGCGCGGGGAGCTGGAACGCGAGCTTCCTGCGCCGCGTGCACGAGCTCTCCGGCTCCGAGGTCGGCCTCGCGCTCGCGGTCAATGCGGGTGCCTCGGTCTTCGGCCAGATCGGCTTCGGGCGCCTCACGGATCGCCTCTCGCGCCGCGATCCGCGTTTCGCGATGTGGGTGCCGGCGGTCACGGCCGTGGCAGCCTTGCCCTTTCTCGTGGGCTTCACGCTCTCGCCGAGCACCCCTGGCGCGCTCGCCTGCCTGATCCTCGGCGGCCCGATCGTGAGCGCCTGGACCGGCCCGACCTACGCCACCGCACAGAGCCTCGTGCCCGCGCAGATGCGCGCGATGGCGTCGGCCATCCTGCTATTCGCGCTGAACATGATCGGCATCGGCCTCGGCCCCCTCGCGGTCGGCGCGCTGAACGATTGGCTCACTCCGCGCTTCGGCGTCGAGGCGATTCGCTACGGCCTCCTGATCGTCGTACTGCCTCACACGCTGGCCTCGATCTTCAACCTGCTCGCCGCGCGGAGCTTGCGGCGCGATCTCGAGCGCGCCGCGGGCTGATCGCACCCGATCGGGATGCGCTCCTCAGGGCGGGGGCGCGTGCTCGAGATAGACGCGGCGCAGGTGGCCTTCGATTTCGCTCCCCGGCTGCGTCATCACGAACAGGTAGCTCGCGGCGCTGAAGGTCAGGATCACGGCCGGGCGCATGCCGCGCGCGCGGCAGGCCTCGAAGAGCGGGCCGTCGTGGCGGTTCGCCCAATGCGCGCGGAACTCGCGCGCGTGGGTCGAGACGGCGATCACGAGGTCCGGATTCTGGTCGAGCACATAAGCGGGGTCGTCGCGGCCGCCGATCGCGATCGCGGGGTCGTTCAGGCTGAAGGTGTCGATCGTGCGCCAGCCCGAGGTGTACGGGATTGCGCCGACGTCGCCGAGCGCGAGCAGGGGCGTGCGGCCCGCGCTGCGGCGGTAGTCCGCGAGAACTTTTCCGAGGCGCAGGTTCGTGCTTTCGAGCGCGAGGCCGTAGGCGTGGCGCTCGCGCAGCGAGGTCAGCGCCGGATCGTAGGCGCGCGCGGCGAGCGAGAGCGCGGCAATCGCCGTGAGTGCAGTCGCGAGGCGCTGCGGCGAGCCCAGCTGCAGGCTCGGGAGGGCCTGCGCGATCAGCTCGACGACGCGCGCGAAGCCGAGCCCCGCGAGCGCGAACAGGATCGGAAATGCCGGCAGCGCATAGCGGAAATCGAAATCCATCACGGGATCGGGCAGCAACGCGAGCAGCACGACGCAGAGCGCGACCGCGGCGGGTGCGGCGAAGCGACGCGGAGCGGCGAGGAGCGGCAGCGCCACGAGGAAGCCGACGCTGCCGAAGATCAGCTTCGCGAGCGCGAGCGCATTCGCGACGCCCGGCGCGGCGGCTCCGCCGGAGATCTTCGCGTAGAACGGAATCGGGAACAGCTGGCCGTAGTAGGACGCACGCGCCGCGAAGTAGAGCGCGCCGGGAATCCACCAGCCGAGCAGCGCGGAGCGCAGCAGCGCGCGTCGCTGCAGCGGCTGCGCTCCGGCGAGGGCCGCGCTCAACGCGGCGGCGGCCGCGACGTTCAGCTCCGGGCGGACGAGCCCGAGCGCAAGCGCGAGCACGCCGAAGGCGAGTCCGGGCAACTCCACTCGTGTGCGCGCGAGCCAGGCGACGCGAACCAACGCAGTCAGCAGCGCAGCGGCGAGCAGCGTCTCCATTCCGGATGCCGCGTGTACGGAGGTCGCGTAGAAGCCGAGCCAGCTGAAGCACGCAAACGCGGCGGCGAGCTGCGCGCGGCCGGAACGGGGCTCGGCCGGGTCGGGGCGGAGGGCGTCGGCGCCGTCCAGCGCGCGATCGAGATCGAGCGCGAGCAGCGCCAGCAGCGCGGCGGTCGCGATCGCGCAGGCCACCCCGAAGAGCTTCGCGAACAGCAGGGCATCGGCTCCGAGCCAGGTGACGAGCGTCGAGAGCAGCAGGAAGCCGAAGCTCGTCACGCCCTCGCTGCGCTCGCCGCCGGGGTTGAAGTTCGGGCCCTCACCGGCGGCCCAGTTCGCGGCGTAGCGGAAGGTGATGAACGCGTCGTCAGCGCTGAAGGGCCATGCGGTGCGGAGCTGGCCAGCGAACGCGAGCAGGCCCGCGCCTGCGAGCAGCGCGACGCTCGGCGCGGTGGCGCCGCGCGAGAGCGGCGCCGCGGTTGCGCCTAGCGATGAATCCGGTTGGCGCGAGCGGCGCATCTGCGAGATCTCCTGATGCGGATCGGCACGCTCAACAGGAAAGGCCGCCGTCGACCGGCAGCACCGCGCCGGTCACGTAGGCGCCTGCGCGCGAGGCGAGGTAGAGCACGGCGCCGACCGCATGCTCCGCGTCCCCGAGACGGCCGAGCGGAATCGATTTCTCGATGCGATCGCCGAAGCGCTCGCGGGCAGCGCCGAGCATGTCGGTAGGGAACACACCGGGCGCGATGGCGTTCACGGTGATGTGCCGGCGCGCGAGCGCGCGCCCGAGCTGTCGCACGAGGTGGTGCAGGCCGGCCTTGCTCGCGGCGTAGGCGAAGACGTCCATCGCGGGCGTGCGCAGCGCGTCGGCCGATCCGAGCGCGATCGCGCGCGCGGGCTCGGCCGCGCTCGAGCTGCGCTCGAGCAGCGAAGCGAGCTGTTGCAGCAGCAGGAAGAAGGCCTTCGGGTGCAGCGCCCACGCGGCATCCCAGGCGGTGGCCGGGTGGCGGTCGAAGGGCGCGTCGACGTGCACGCCAGCCGCGTGGACCAGGATGTGGAGCGCGGACGCGCGGCGCTCGAGCTCGGCGCAGACCTCCGCAACCTCCCCTTCGCGCGAGAGATCCGCCGGCAGCGCCGTGCAGCGGCCAAAGGTCGAGAGCTCGACCGCGGCCTGCCGGCAGGCTTCGGGCTGCCGCGAGACCACGTAGACTTCGGCGCCGGCTTCGAGCAGCCCGCGTGCGATCATGCGGCCGATGCCGCGCGCGCCGCCGGTCACGACGGCGGTCTTGCCGGCGACGGAAAAGAGCTCGTTCACGGCGCGCGAGGGTAGCCTGCGCGCGGGAGGCAGCCGATGGCCGATCCGGAAGCGCCGTTCCGCTTCTACGCGGCCGAAGTTTCGTACTTCTCGGGGAAAGTGCGCCCGGCACTGCGCGCGAAGGGCATCCCCTTCGTCGAGCTGCTGCCCGACTACCTGAACGCTCTGCCCGCGACGCTGCGGCCGCTGCTCGATCTCGTCGGCCGGGACGCTGCGCCCTGGATCCTGGACGGCGTCTGGGCCTTCGAGAGCTGGGCGGATGCACGGCCCGGAGCCGCTGCGGCCGCTGCGGCGGATGCAGAAGAGCCGCCGCGCTTCACCGGCCGCATCGCGAGCGCGTTGTGCGGCGCGAGCGCAGAACGCTTTGTATCGAGCTACACACTCTGGATGCTGCAGCGGGTGCTGGATGCTCAGGCGGCGCTCGCTCCCGCCGCGCGGGCCACCTCGTGAGCGGCGCGAGCGTCGCGGACTTCCTGGTCGACATCGGCGGCGCGATCGCCTCGCAGTGGCTCGCGGTCGCAGTCATCTGCGCGCTGCTCTACGGCGTGTTCCGTTCCTTCTTCCGCCCGCGCCGGATCCAGGCGGCCCGCTTCGACTGGCGCATCCTGCGGCACGAAGTCCTGTTCTCGGCGCTCACGCTCAGCGCGTCGGGCCTCACGATCGGAGTACTTCACCGCTGGCTCCGCGGCAGCGGGGCGTTGACGTACCACCCCGAGCCCGGCGCGTGGTGGGTCACCGCGCTCGAATTCGCGTTCTATTTCTTCGTCTTCGATCTCTATTTCTATCTGCTGCATCGGCTGATGCACGTCGATCCGATCTACCGCTGGGTACACGCGACGCACCACCGCTCGACAGCGCCGAATCCGCTCACCGCGTTCTCGTTCAACCCGCTCGAGGGTGCGCTCGCGGGCGGCTTCATGCCGCTCTTCCTGAGCGCCTTCGAGCTGCACCGCTCCTCGCTCTGGCTGATCTACGGCTTCCAGCCGCTGATGAGCATGTTCGTTCACTCGGGGCACGAAGTGTTCCCGAAGTGGTGGTATTCGAGTTCGCTCACGAAATGGCTGCTCACGCCGATGTTTCACGACCAGCACCATCAATATTTCCACTGCAACTACGGCGGCTTCACGACGATCTGGGACCGCCTGTTCGGAACCGTGAATCCGGGCTTCGAGCGAGATTTTGCCGCGCAGAAGGAAAGGCTCGAAGCTTCCCGGGCAGAAGCGCTGGTTGCCGCTGGGCCTGTGGCCTCGCTTCCTCCGGTGGCTTGACGGCCACCCGCGCGCCGGTTAGGGTCGTTGGCATGCGCAGCATTCGCGCGCGCTCCCAGGCTTCCGTCTCGTTCCTGCGTCATGCAGGCGCGTGGGTCGCACTCGCGTCCATCGCCGCACTCTGCCTGGCCACGCCGCTCCACGGCTGGGTCGCTTCCAGTCCGGATCCGATCCAGCTGGCTGCGACGGACAACGCCGGGCTCGACGTCGATGCGCCCGCTGCCGCCGCGAGCCACGACCCGGACCTCTGCCCGGTCTGCCACGTCATCAGCCAGGCGCGCGTCGGCCTGCGCGCACCCGCGAGTGCCTTCGCGCTCGCGGATCTCGGTTCGCGACTGCCGCAGCAACTGCCCGCGGCCGCGCAACCGCTTCCGCCCTCGCTGCGCTCGGCGGCGCCGCGCGCGCCTCCGGTCCTCTCCGCTCCGATCAGCGCCTAACCCACAGCCACAGAAGCGATTCGGTGCCGCGGCAGCGGCGCGTCCAGTTGGGCGCGTTTGCGGGCTTCGGCACAGCGAGGCGGCCGGCGCTCGGTGCCGGCCTGGAGGACCTACCGTGGTGCGTCTCCGCGCGCGGGGGCTGCTGTGCGCAGCGCCCCTGCTGCTCCTGTCCCTGCCCGCTTTCGGGGCGTCCAAGGATGAGGAAATCGCAGACCTGAAGCAGGAGCTCGCGGCCACCCGCGAGCAGCTCGGCGCGACCCGCGGCGCGCTCGATGCCGTCGAGCGGCGCCTCGACCAGCTCGAAGCCGGCCCGAGCGCCGCCGCGCCGTCGCAGGCTTCGGCTCCGCCCCCACCGCGACTCCCGCCGGTGAACGCCGACAACCCCGCGATCAGCTTCGTCGTCGACACCACCGCGCGCTACGACACCCAAGGCGACGGCTTCGACTTCGCGCTGCGCAGCGGCGAGCTCTTCATCTCTGCGCCGATCGATCCCTTCCTGCGCGGTTATGCCGCCCTGGTCGGCAGCAGCGACGAGGGCTTCGATCTCGAGGAGGCCGCGCTGATCACGACTGCGCTGCCCTGGAACCTGACGCTCGAGGGCGGGCGTTTCCACGCCGACTTTGGCCGCCTGCCGCACTGGCACGAGGAGCAGCTGCCCTTCGCCGACCGGCCGCCGTCGATCGATCGCATCATCGGCGGCGAGTCGAGCGCCGAGGGCGTCGAGCTCGCGTGGCTGGTCCCGATCGACCACTACATTCGCGTGACCACCGGCATCTACGACTCGATCGGCGCGGAGCGCCGCGAGGAGCTGATGGAGAACGGCTTCGCGGGCCGGCGCGCCTTCGACGAGCTCACCTGGCTGGTGCATCCGACGACCTACTTCGACCTCACGGAGACGCTGAATCTCGAGCTCGGCGGCAGCTTCGCGACGGTCGCCGATCAGGGCCAGCGTTTCCTCTACGGCGTCGACGCGACGCTGCGGCACCAGCCGGGCACGAGCGCCTTCTACCAGGGCTTCGTGCTCGGCTCGGAGTGGCTCTGGAACGACGAGGAGTTCCAGGACTTCGACTCAGATCCCGATCCCCTGGTCGAGGTGCTCGTAGATGAGCGCTTCACGCGCAACGGCGGCTACGCGTACCTCGAGGGCTTCTTCGGGCGCCGCTATTCGCTAGGTGTGCGCGGTGACTACTCCGAGGAGATCGTCGGCGAGCCGGCGAGCCAGCGCACCTGGTCGGCCTTCGCGACGTGGCAGCCCTCCGAGTTCCACCGGCTGCGCTTCCAGTTCGACGAGGTCGAGCTGGCCGGCGCGAAAAACGACCAGCGCTTCACCTTGCAGTGGACCGGCTTCCTCGGGAGTCACACCCACGGCTTCATGGCTCGCTGAGCGCAGCGCAGCGCGGAGGAATTTCATGCGTTTCATCGGACTCTGGATTGGATTGCTCGCACTCGGAGCGGCGTCTCCCGCCGCGGCGGCGCTGCGCGTCGTTGCGACGACGCCGGACGTCGCGGACATGGCCCGGCAGATCGGCGGCGAGCGCGTCTCGGTCGACACGATCGCGACCGGCAGCCAGGACCCGCACAAGGTCCCGGTCAAGCCGAGCTTCGTGACGAAGCTGAACCGCGCCGACGCGTTGGTCGTGAACGGCCTCGGCCTCGAGCACGCGTTCCTGCCTGCGCTGCTCGAGGTCGCGAGCAACGCGAAGATCCTGCCCTCGGGCCCGGCCTACATCGACGCCTCGGTCTACGTCGAGGCGCTCGAAGTGCCGAGCAGCCAGAACCGCGCGCAGGGCGATCTGCACCCGCTCGGCAATCCGCACATCAGCCTCGACCCGGTGCGCGGGAAGCAGATGGCGCGGGCGATCGCGGAGGGCCTCGAACGGGTCGACCCGGCCGGCGCCTCGGCGTACCGGGCTGGTCTCGCGAGCTTCAGCGCGCTGCTCGACCGCAAAATCGCCGAGTGGGAGCACCTCGCGGCGCCGCTTCGCGGCCTGAAGGCGGTCTCCTACCATCAGGATCTCCCGTACCTGGCGCAGCGCTACGGCCTCGAGCTGGTCGGGACGATCGAGACCAGGCCGGGAGTGCCGGCGACTGCGGGACACCTCGAAGAGTTGATCGACACCATGAAGCGCGAGCGCGTGACGCTCGTGATCCGCGAGGTCGCCTACGAGATGCCGCTCGCGCAGACGCTGGCCGAGCGCGCGGGCGCGCGCGTCGCGACGATCGCGACGCTGGCCGGAGGACTTCCGGGCACTGAGGGCTACGTGGACTCCATCGACGCCAACCTGCGAGCGCTGCTCGACGCAGCGCAGGGGAGGACGCCCCGCTGAGCGATTCCGCGCCGCTCCTGAGTGTCGCTGCAGCGGACTTCGGTTACGAGGGGCGCGCGGTCGTCCGCGAGGCCTCCCTCGACGTGCTGCGCGGCGAATTCGTCGTGCTCTTGGGGGCAAACGGCAGCGGCAAGACGACGCTGCTGCGCGGCCTGCTGGGCCTGGTGCCTCCGCTCTGCGGCCGCGTCGAGCGCCGGACGGGGCTTCGCATCGGCTACGTGCCGCAGCGCGAGACGCTGGACCCGCTGTATCCGCTCTCGGCTTTCGACGTCGTGCGCATGGGCACCTGGCGCGACCTTTCCTTCTGGCACTTCGCGGGCGCACGCGAGCGCACGCGCACCGAGCAGGCGCTCGAGGCCTGTCGCGCGCGGGAATTCGCGGACGAGCGCTATGCGTCTCTCTCGGGTGGGCAGCGCCAGCGCGTGCTGCTCGCGCGCGCGCTCGCGAGCGATCCGGAGTGGCTCGCGCTCGACGAGCCGACCGCCGGCATCGATCCGGAGGCCGAGCGCGGAATCCTCGACCTGCTGAGCGAGCTGTGCAAGGAGCGCGGCATCGCGGTCTGGATGGTCACGCATCACGTCGATGCAGTCACAGGGCGCGCGGACCGCAGGCTCGTGGTGTCGCAGGGGCGCGTGCACACGGAGGCCGCGTGCTGAGCGATCTCTTCGCCGGGGAGCTGCTGTTCCGCAACGCGATCCTCGGAGGGCTCGGCGTCGCGTTGCTCTGCTCGGTGCTCGGCGTCTACCTCGTGCTGCGCCGGCTGGTGCTGATCGGCGTCGCGCTGCCGCAGGCGAGCGCCGCCGGCGTGGCGGCGGTGTTCTGGCTCTCGGGGCACGCGCATTCGGGCGGCGAGAGCACGCATCTGCTCGCGCTGGTCGGATCGCTGGCCGCGACCTTCGCGGCGCTCGCGCTGCTGGTCGCGGGCCAACGCGGCTCGAAGAGTCCCGCGGAGTGGGGCGTCGGTGCGCTCTTTGCGATCAGCTCCGCGGCGACGATTCTCTTCGTCGCGCTGAACCCGACGGGTGACATGGAGATGGCGAGCCTGCTGCGCGGCGAGCTGCTCGCGATCACCGACGCCGACCTGCGCCTGCTCGGCTGGGTGCTCGGCGCAGTCGGGGCCCTCTTCCTGCTGTTCCGGCGCGAACTCCTGCTCTGCTGCTTCGATCCGGAGTTTGCGCGCACGCTCGGGCGCAACCCGACGCGCGTGGATCTGCTGCTGTATCTGCTGCTCGGCAGCGGGATCGCGCTCGGCGTGATGACCGCGGGCCCGCTGGTCGTGTTCGGCTTCCTGGTGTTGCCGGCGCTCACAGCGCTGCGCGTCGCCTCGGGTCTCGGTGCGGCATTCGCGATCTCCGCGGCGATCGCGGTGCTCTCGACCGTCGCGGGTTTCGAGCTCTCGTATCGCGCCGATCTGCCCTCCGGTCCGGTCTGCGTCGCGCTCGCGGCGGCGTGTTGGGCCACCACGAGCCTCGCGCTGCGCGCTGCGTCGCGCGCTCGCGGGGCCTCGCTGCTGTGTCTCTTCGCGGCGCTGGTCGGAAGCTCGGGTTGCGCCGAGCGCTTCGCGGCCGCAGCCGAGCGTGCGGCTTCGCCGCTTCCGCGCGGATCGCTGCCCGAGCTCGCAGCCGGTCGCGCGGTCGCCGTGCTCCCCTTCGCGAACGCAACCGGCCAGTCGCTGCGCGTACCCCTGGGAGTGCTCGCCGATGCGCCGCGCGTCGTGGGCGCGGGCTCCGACGCGCCGGAGCTCGGCGTGCCGGATCTGCTGCAGCAGCGTGCGGTCGCGGAGCTGCTGCGCCGCGGCTTCGAAGTCGAGTCAGAAGAGCGCGTGCGCGCACTGGTGTCGCGCGCTCCGGCGGATCCGGGGGCCGCGGCGTCCGCGGCGCGAGCGGCGGGCCTCACGGGCCCCGCGTTGACCGGAACGCTGCGCCGCTTCACCGTGACGCATACGGGCCTCCTGCTCGTGCGCCTCGAGCTCGCGCTCGTGGATCTGCAGACGCAGCAGCTCCTCTGGAGCGGCGAGGCCCGCAAGCCGGTGCCCATCCAGTCCTCGCTGACGTGGCAGGAGATCCTGCTCGACGCGGGCCCGCGGATCTTCGCGGAGGCCTTCGGAGCCCCCTGATCCGCGCGCGCCTCGCGCGCGTCAGCCGGGCGCTGGCGCCTCGGCGCGCGCAAGCGCCGCGAGCGGACTCTTCGCGTCGACCATCGCGCCCGCCGCGCGCAGCGCGAGGGCCTGGATCGTGAGGGTCGGGTTGTAGCCGGAGGAAGTCGGCAGCAGCGAGCCGTCGGTCGCGTACAGATTCTCGAGATCGTGGAAGCGGCCGAAGGGGTCTGTCACCGAGTGCTTCGGGTCGCGGCCCATGCGCAGGGTGCCCAGCACATGCCGCGAATCGGGCGCACTCGCGCCGCCGAAGGGCGGCGCGAGCAGCGCGAACTGCGCGCCCGCGGCTTCGTGCAGCTGCATCAGCTTCGGCCCGTAGACGCGCCGCGCCTCGAGCTCGAAGGCGTGCGATCGATACGTGATGCGCGGGATCGGCAGCCCGTGGATGTCGCGCAGCTCGGGGTCTAGATCGACCCGGTTCGAGAGCTGCGGAGCGTCTTCCCCCTGCATGATCAGCGCCGCGTTGTGTGCGCCGAGCGGGCTGTCGCGCAGCCAAGCGCGCAGCGCGTCGCCGCGCAGTCGCATGCGCAGCATCGCGCTCGCGACTTCGTCGGCGATCTTGCGCGAGCTGGTGCCGAACTCGACGATGCCGCCGAGCGGGCGCTCGGAATCCCCCGGCACGCCGCGAAAGTCGGTGATCCCGCTCGTGACCGAGCGGCCGCGCTCGCCGTGAAAACGCTGGCGGTAGATCCCGATCGCGATCGTCTGGTGGTGGAACATCAGGTTGCGGCCGAGCAGGCCCGAGGAGTTGCCGAGCCCTGCGCCGCCCGGATCCGAGAGCAGGCACAGGCGTGCGGACTCGATCGGGCTCGCGGCGAGCACGACGCGGTCTGCCAGCACACGGGCCGGGCGGCCCTCGGGATCGAGATAGGCGACGCCGATCGCGCGCCGGCGCGAGGGATCCGTCAGCACCTGAGTCGCGACGGCGTTGCAGCGCAGCTGCAGATTTCCCGTCAGCAGCGCGTCGCGCAGGTAGGTGACCGCCGGGGAGCCCTTGGCGTTGATCGGGCAGCCGAAGCCGCTGCAGAAGCCGCAGTCGTTGCAGGGAGGGCGGCCGCGGTAGTCGCGCGAGGTGATCGCGCCCGGATACGGGAACGGATTCAGCCCGAGCTTGCGCGCGCCTGCGCCGAGCACCGAGGCGACGTACATGTCCGGGCCCGGAGGCATCGGGTAGGGGCCGCTGCGCCATGCCGCGTGCGGGTCGGCGCCCGCGAGGCCCTGCACGCCGATCAGGCGCTCGGCCGCGGCGTAGTAGGGCTCGAGCTCCGCGTAGTCGAGCGGCCAGTCCGCGAAGCTCGCGCCCGGAACCCCGCCGAGCAGCGAGCCGAGCTGGAAGTCGAATTCCCGAAAGCGCGGTGTCTTGCAGTCCGCGTGCACGAAGCCGCCGCCGACGGTCTTCGGCAGCGAGTTCACCTCGCCGACGAAGCTGCGCGCGCCGTCGGCCTCCGAGCTGCGGAAGCTGCGCGGCTCGACGCGCGCCTGTTGCTGGATCAGCTCGCGCGCGCTGAGCTTGATCTCGTCGTTCGAATAGAGCGGCAGCGGATTTCCGGGCGCGGGGTCGTCGAGGCCCGGGAAGTAGTTCGGCCCGGCCTCGAGCACGCAGACCTTCCACCCGTGCTTCGCGAGCATCCACGCGACCGGCGCGCCGCCGCAGCCGCTCCCGATCACGAGCGCGTCGAAGCGTTCGAGGCTCGAGTTTCCGAGCAGGTTCGCGACCCGCGAGGGAAGGGTTGCCACGCCGGATCTCCGCTGCGCTAGTAGAAGCGCTGGCCGCCGACCGCGCGTACCAGCGCATCGACGATAGTGAGCGTCTCGGGGCCGAGGCCGTCGTTCGGAAGCGCCGGATCCAGAGTCTGCATCGGCTGATCGGCGCGGTCGTAGAGCGTCTGCGTGCGGCGGTCGTAGAGCGTGTGGCCGAGCGGCTGGCTGTCTCCGTCGTAGTGATAGTCACGCCAGGCGATGCCCCCGCGATTTCCGCCGTATTCGGGCGCGCAGAACATGCCCTCGGCGAGATGCGTCAGGAAGGCTTCCTGGAAGGGCGCTTCGCCCGCATCGAAAGCCGCGAGCCGCGCGCCAGGGTCGAGTGCGGCGAAGCTCGGGGCGCCGGAGGCGGCCGCGCTGCGTTCGAGCGCCGCGAGACCAGCGCGGAAGGTCGCGCGCAGCCCGGGGGAGGGCGCGTGTGCAGGCGAAGCCGCGCTGGCGCCCGGAATCGACTCCGAGCCGTAGAGCAGGATCCGGAACGAGAGCTGCTGGAGGCGGGTCGGCGGCAGCAGCTCCAGGAAGTCGTTCTCGGGGAATCGATCCGACGGCGCGCCGGTCTTCGGATCCGGATAGGGTGTGCGCCCGCTGAAGGGGCCTCCGCGGTAGAGCGTCGGCACCGGATTGTCGAAAGTCGCGAGGAAGCGGTCGATGTACTCGACCGCGCCGGAGCCGAGAGCCCCGACGGTTCCGGCCTCGGGCAGGATCGCCTCCGCGAGCGCCTCGGCCGCGCTGCGTTCCGGGGCAGAGAAGAAGTGGGCTTCGGAAATTCCCGCGAGCGGAATGCGAGCAGCGCAGCCCGCGAGGGAGGGCAGCGCAGTTGCGGCCCCGCTCAGCGCGATCCACTCGAGGAATGCGCGCCGGGAAAGTCCGCTGCGATCGGCGGCCGTCACGCCGCCTGCATACTCCTCCGATCACATCGGCGTCAATACCATTCGCGCTCGCTTCGAGTCTGCGCCCGAAACTGCTCGCAGCGGCCTGCAGAACGCGCGACTCGTGCGCGAGCTGAAGCTCGAGCCGCCGCGTCCGCCAGCGGCTCAGCGCACTCCGATCGGTCCGTTGCCCGCCGTCACGGGCTCGGCGATCGCCCGCTCGGCCGCGTCGAGCGCCGCGAGCGCACGGTCGATCTGCCGGCGCCTCGTAACGCCAAAGAACGCGGTGCGCGCGCGCTCGAGCGCGCGGCCGGCGCGGCGCAACTCGGCCGTGGCGTCCGCATGCAGGCCGACCGCCGCGAGCACCTGAACCGCATCGCGCTGCTCGGCGCGCGCGCGGGCGAGCGCATCCCGCGCAGCGCAGCGCGAGAGAGCGCGCGCGGCGCGCGCCTGTGCGCCGGCCTCGCGGATGTTCTCGAGCGCGTTCAGCGCGCGCAGGAAGCGACCGATCGCGGCGACGTCGGTCGTGTCGAGTGCGATGCCGATGCCGCCGCTGTCGAGCGAGGCCAGCAGCTGGCCGCCGGCCGAGTCGTTGAAGGCCTCGCCGTCGTAGAACTCGACTGCGAGCTCGAGCGAGTCGACCGCGTTGGAGTGGAAGAAGGGCGGCGTATCGGCGGCCTCGATCAGCGGGGGCGTGTTGAAGTCCTCCTCGCAGAGGTCCGGAGGCAGCGCGCCGCCCTCGGGCGTCACGGTGCCGAAGCCGCCGCGCGGCGGTTCACATGCGCTGCCGTCGTGTGGCACGCGCGCGAAGCCGCCGTCGCGCGGGTTGTGCTCGGGATCGATGCGATCGGCGGGGAGGCCCGGCAGGTCGTTCACACCGGTGCCGAAGTTCGCGTTGCCAGAGACCTGCACGCCGAGCACGCGGCTGAAGAACGCGGAGTCGATGTTCGCGCCGGCCTGTGAATGGCAGAGCGCACACTTGCCTGCGGGCTGGGTTCCCTGCTCGGTGTCGATGCGGCTGAAGAGCTCGGCGCCGTCGCGCACGAGCGGGTCGCGGAACGCGATCTGCGCGAGGTCCACCTCTTCACTGCGGCCGAGCGAGAGCTGGAAGATCTCCAGGGCGTCGAGCTCCTCGTCCGTGGGCAGGCGGAAGTCCTGGCCCGGCACGCGTGCGAGCGTGCGCGGGAAGTGCTGGATCACCGCGCCGATCGCGAATTCGCGCAGCGCGCCGCTGCCGGGCGCGCCGTCGCCGCTCCAGCCGGTGCGCTCGGCGGGAGGCGTGACGCCGAGGTCCGGATTCAGCGTGTTGTCGAAGGGGACCTCGGGACCGCGGATGGATGTCGCGAGGGCGAGCATGTGCGGCACGCCGCGCATCACGCCCGGGCGGTCGAAGCCGTCGAGGTTTTCGAGGATCAGCGCGCGCGAGCGCATCAGCAGTGGGTTCTCGAGCTGCGCGAGCGCGGGAACGCGCTCGGCCACGAAGAGCGGGTCGTCTTTCGGAAGCGTCGCGATGAAATTCGCGTCGAGCGTGAAGTTGTGGAGCGACGGATGGCAGGTCGCACAGCTGCGACCGTTCCCCGCGAAGGTCTCGCGCTCGAAGAGCTCGCGACCGCGCTGCGCGAGCGTGCCGAGCTCGCTCCGAAGGTCGGGGTGGGCTGTGCCGGTTGCGGCCGCTGTGGCTCCGGTCGCCGGCGCATTGCGCGTGCGCGCCGCGAGCCGCTCGAAAGTCGTGGGCGCTCCCGTGATCAGGATGCCGCGTTCGGGGCCAACGCCTGCGCGGCAGAGCACGACACGGTCGATCTCGAAATCGCGCAGCGCGCCGGCTTCGAGCTGCGCGTCGAGGCGCGCGGGGCCCGCCTCGGCGGGCGTCAGTGTGCCCGCGAGAATTCTCGCGTCGCCGGCTTCGGGCAACGCACTCGCACTGGGAGCGGGCCGGTTGTCGATGAGCCAGAGCTCGGCGGGCTGCTCCAGCCCGAAGACCTCGGCCGCAACCCGGCCGCGATCGCGGTCGATGCTCGCGCTGCCGCCGAGCTCCGGGCCCGCAACCGACACGCCCTTCGCGAAGCGCAGCGCAATTCGGAGCTCAGCACCGCGATCGCCCTGCTCGCGCTCCCAGCGCTGGTAATGCCGGAGCAGCGCCTCGGCGGCAGCGGGCGCGGCCGGCGGCTCCGCGCGGCAGGCAGCGAAGCTCCCGATCGCATGCGCGCAGAGGATTCCGAGCACGAGCGCACGAAGGCTTCTCATTTGCTTCCCCCTCAGGCAGCTACCTAGCAGAACGGCCGATGCCAGAAGCGACAACGTGACCTTCCTCACGGTAGCCCGATTCGCGTTGACCCGACCCGGCTGGGCGCGTAGGCTGGCCCCACGCGCGCGGCGCCCACACCGCTAACGAGGCTCCGCCTCAGACCGACGAGACATGCAAGCCGACGAAGTCGGCGCGCAGCGAGGCGCAGCCAAGCGAAGCGGGGTGGTCCGGGCTGCGCCCGGACCGGGACCACAAGGCGAGGGAGCGTGAGGATGGCGACAGCAGCGAGCAGCCAGGGCCGCAGCGATTCCGACACGCAGAAGCTGCGCCAGTGGCTCGAGAGCGCGGTCGGCGGGCGCGTGCTGCGGATCGAGCGGCAGCCGCGCTGGCGCCCGGCGTGGTGGGTCGACCTCGAGCGCGACGGCGAGCGACTCGAGCTGATGCTGCGCGGCGATCGCACCGATGTGCCCGGTGTGTTCCCGCTCGAGCACGAGATGAAGCTGCAGCAGTTGCTCGACTCTCACGGGATTCCAGTCGCAAAGGTATTCGGCTGGTGCGACGACCCCCGCGCATTCGCCATCGCGCGAGTGCCTGGCGAAAACCACTTCGAGGGCGTGAGCGATCTCGAGCGCGACGCCGTGATGGACGACTACATGTCCATTCTCGCGCGCATCCACTCGCTCGATCCGCGCCCCTTCATCGAGGCCGGGATCGCGCAGGCGAGCACGCCGCGCGAGTCGGGAACGATCGGGATGCAGGCCTACGAGCACAGCTACCGCCGTGCGAAACGGCGCCCGGATCCCTGCCTGGAATTCTTCCTCGGCTGGCTCGCGCGCAATCCGCTCGACAATCGCGGCCGCGAGTCGGTGATCGTCTGGGATTCTGGCCAGTTCCAACACCAGGGCGGAAAGATCACGGCCGTGCTCGATCTCGAGATCGGCCACATTGGCGATCCGCTGATGGATCTGGCGGGCTTCCGCATGCGCGACACCGTGCTCCACTACGGCGAGCTGCCGGCCCTCTACGAGCGCTATGCGAAGTATCGCGGCGAGGCGGTCGACATGAATGCGATCCGCTATTACCACCTCGCCTTCACGCTCTCGAACCAGCTTGCCTACCACATGGCGCTGGCAGACCCGCCGCTCGAGTCCGATTACATGACGAACATGCAGTGGTGCAGCGAGACGAACCTGCACGCGGTCGAGGCGCTCGCGGAGATCCTCGATGTCGAGCTCGGAGGCGTCGAGCGGCCCGAGGCGCGCGTCTCGCCGGTCGCGGCCGCGCACCAGCAGCTCGTGCGCACGCTGAAGGCGATCGAAGCCGGTGACGAGTTCGGCCAGTACCGGCTGCGCGGCGCATTCCGGCTCGCGCGGCATCTGCAGCGCTTCGATGAAATTGGCGACGCGCTCGTCGCGGCCGACCTCGAAGATCTGCAGCGGTTGCTGGGCCGGCGTCCCGCGAGCTGGCAGGTGGGCGACGCCGAGCTCGAGCGCTTCGTGCTGTCCGCTCGAGGCCAACGCGATCTCGAGCTGCTCGAGCTCTTCAACCGCCGCTATCTCCGCTACAAGATGCTGCTCGGCCCCGCCGGCTCCGCGATGGCCACCCACCACCCCGTCGAGCGCTACGCGAAATAGCGCGAGCACGGACCTCAGATTGTAGGGATAGTCAGATTCGCCCCATGGGGGGAATCTGACTATCCCTACAATCTGAGGTCCGTGCTTGCTAGAGGCGGCGGCGGATTTCTGCTTCGAGGCGCCAGAGGCGGTCTTGGCCCCAGGTGCAGTAGTCGGGCTCTGCATGCGCTCCGCCCTGCAGGCGGAAGCTCGGAACGCCCCACAGGCCCAGCGCGAAGAGCTGCTCGCGGTTGCGCTCGAGCTCGTCGCGCCAGCCCTCGCGGTCGAGCTGCAGGCGGGCTGCATCCCAGGGCAGTCCCGCGTGCTCGGCGGCCCGACGCAGGCCGGCGTCCGTTCCGGTATCGACACCCTCCGCGAAGGCCGCGCGTGCGAAGCAGAGCAGGTACTCCGCGCCGCGCCCGAGCGAGCATGCGAAGGGGTAGAGCGAGAAGCCGCGCTCGACGGGGCGGCCTACGGGATCGCAGATGCGCCCGAATTCCACGCCCGCGTCCTCGGCCTCGCGCCTGGTGTCGAGCACGATGTAGAGGCGCTTCGCGAGCGGCACCGGCAACCCGCGCATCACCATCGGCAGTACCGGGCGCAGTCTGAGCTCGAGTGGGTAGCGGCGCGCGAGCGCCGCCACGCGTTCCATTGCGATGTAGCTGTAGGGGCTGCGCAGCGACGCATAGAACTCGAGCACCAGAGGCGGATGCGGGCGCGGAGCCGAGAGCGCTGGCGGCTGCGCGCGCTCTGGGCGCGGCGCGATCAGCGCGGCGCCTGCTCCGGCTCGCAACGCGCCGAGCTCGCGCAGTCGGCGTTCGAGATGGTGCAGTCGGTCGACGCCCCAGTACCACTCGCCGCCGTAGTGGAACATCGCGCCGAGGTAGTGGCCGAGGCGATTGCGCAGGCGCTCGCCCTCCGCACGCAGCGCAGCCGCCGCGCCCGCTTCCGCGGCGCCCTCCGCGCGCGCGAGCGCCTCGAGCGCGGAGCGATCGCGGGCCCAGAGCGCGGCCCCGACGCGCTCCGCGAGCGCGGCGAAGCGCTCCGGCGGGAGAGCCGCCGCAAGGATGCGCTCCGCGAGCTCGACCGCCTGCGGCTCCGGGGCGGCGGCCGCGGCCGGAAACTCGAGCCGGTAGCCCTTCGCGATGTCCGCCGCATCGCGGCGCGCGAACACGGCGAGGCGCTCGCGCTCGGGAGCGGCCTCGTCCGAGGGCGGCCCGACGAGCTGTGGCACGAGCTCGATTGCATAGCGCGTGCAGAGCGCGGGCAGGAGCTGTGCCGCGAGCTGGCTGTAGGGATCGTCGACTTGATGGAAGTACAGCACGCGGTGCGGTGCGCGCGCCAGGCGCCTTCGCCGCTCCATCCACCAGCGCCGCGCGTTCCGGGTGCGCGGAGAGGTCAGCGCTGCGAGCGCCTGCGGTGCGATGCGCCGACCGAGCGGGCTCAACGCGAGCCGGTACCGGACGCTGCGCGCGATTGCGCGAGGGGGCGCCGCGCTCGCTGGAGCAGCGCGAGCGCGGCGAGCCCGGCCGCGCGCAGAACCCAGCCATCCGGTTCCGGAACCGCGAGGATCTCGACGTCCTGCGGGAAGAGCTGCGAGATGGTTCCGGCGCGGCGCGCGGCCCAGGAAATCTCGGATTCCGAGACGGCCTCGCAGCTCATGTGTAAGGGCGGAGGAGTGAAGGTCTGCGTGACGAGATTGATCTGGTAGACGTCGCGCCCGACGACCGGAGTGCAGGCTACGACCGGCGGCGGCGGCGAGGCGCTCCCGGTGCACTGAGGATCGAGCAGCACCGGCACGACGGCGCCGGAGCTCGAGCGCAGGGGATCGAGCTCGAAAGCCGTGAGCGCCTGGTTGAAGAGTCCGAAGGTCGGGCTCGCGCGCGAGCAGCCGTAGCCGCCTGGCAGGTCGCCGGGCGGGCTCTGGAGCGGCAGCTCGCGCAGGATCCGGTTGATCGGCAGCGTGAGATAGGCGAGCGCATCGAAGCGCGCCAACGCCGCGATCGCGCTCGCGACCGCCATTCCGTTGCCGACGACGCGACCGAACGCGGTGAAGCCGCCGTCGACGCCGTCGAGGCTGGTGTTGTTGGCAAGACTTACGAACCACTGGCTGGTCGCGCTGTTCGGCTGGCCGCTGAGCCGAGCCATCGCGACGGTTCCGATGGTATTCGAGAGGCAGGCTTCGTTCGGGAGCGTCGAGAACGTGGAGATTCCGACATAGCTCCCGTTCTGTTCGCGATAGCCTCCGCCCTGGATCACGAAGCCGGGCACGCTGCGGTGGATCAGCACGCCGTCGTAGTTGTGCGTCGCGGCGTAGCGGAGGAAGTTCCGGACCGTCGCCGGTGCGAGATTCGGGTAGAGCTCGATCGGAATCGTGCCGAGGTTCGTCTCGACCTCGAGCACGAAGGCGTCCGAGAGGTCGGGCGTGCAGCCGCCGATCTGCGCGCGCGCGATTGCTGGCGTGCAACAGAGCATTAGCGCGAGCAGGCATGCGAGGCGGCGCGCAGCTCGGCCGAGGGCCTGGAAGGGGCTGCTCATCGGAACCTCCGCACGGCGCCGCCCCCCCCCGGCGGCAGAGCAGCGTAACACGCGCGGCGCCGCGCTCGAGCCCGCCGAGAAACGAATGGGGCCGTGCACCGGAGATTCCGGCACACGGCCCCGCGGCTCGAAGCCGCTCGCGAGGTTCCGCCGCTAGACGGCGCTCTCCTGAGCGGATTTGAAGGCCGGCGAGGTCGATCCCTGCGGCGCGCTCAGCACCGGGATGGAGACCAGCGACGATCCGCTCTGCGAGCCGAAGGAGTAGGCACTTTCGCTGTGTTCGGAGAGATCCAGACCCTCGAACTCGGCCTCTTCCCCGACCCGCAGGTTGCCGAACACTGCGCGCAGCCCGAGCAGGATTGCGATCGTCGCGGCCGGCGCGAAGATCGCCGTCACGAGCACGCTCTGCAGCTGCACCGCGATCTGCGCGCCGCGCGTCACGCCCTCGGGCAGCGCGAAGTCGGCGATGAAGAGGCCGGTGGCAATCGCGCCCCAGCTGCCGCCGATGCCGTGCACGCCGAAGACGTCGAGCGAGTCGTCGTAGCCGAGCATCGGCTTCAGCACGGTGACCGCGCCGTAGCAGAGCACCGACACGCCGATGCCGATCGCGATCGAGCCCATCGGCGTGACGAAGGCGCAGGCCGGGGTGATTGCGACGAGGCCCGCGACGCAGGCCGTGGCCGCGCCGAGCACCGTCGGCTTGCCGCGGTGGAGCCACTCGATCGCAATCCAGGTCACGAGCGCGGTCGAGGCCGCGGTGCTGGTGGTCAGGAACGCGAGCGCGGCGATGCCGTCGGCCGCGAGCTGGCTGCCGGCATTGAAGCCGAACCATCCGACCCACAGCAGCCCGGCGCCGATCACCGCGAAGGGAAGGTTGTGCGGCGGCATCGGCTCCTTGCCGAAGCCGCGGCGCTTGCCCAGGAAGAGCGCCGCGACGAGCGCCGAGAAGCCGCTCGACATGTGCACGACGAGCCCGCCCGCGAAGTCTTTCGCGCCGAGTGAGGCGAGGTAGCCGCCGCCCCAGACCATGTGCGCGAGCGGGCAGTAGACGCAGAGCAGCCACAGCGAGATGAATGCGAGGTAGGGGCCGAAGCGCATGCGCTCCGCGAAGGCCCCGATCATCAGCGCGGGCGTGATGATCGCGAACATCGCCTGGAACATCACGAAGAGATATTCGGGAATCGTGTAGCCAGTCCAGAGGGTGTCCGGTGTGATCCCGGCGAGTCCCAGCTTCGAGAGCCCGCCGATGAAGGCATTGCCCGGTGCGAACGCGAGCGTGTAGCCCACCAGGATCCAGAGCACTCCGACGACGCCAGCCGACACCAGGCACTGCATGAACAGCGAGAGGGTGTTCTTCGCGCGCACCAGGCCCGCGTAGAAGAGTGCTAGGCCAGGCAGCGTCATCAGCAGCACGAGCGCGGAGCTCGCGAGCAGCCAGGCGGTGTTGCCGGTGTCGAGGCTGGGCGCCTCGCCCTCGGCCCAGGCGGAGCCGGCGGTGAGCAGCGCGGCCGCGAATGCGGAGAGCGCGTGAAGACGGGGTCTGCGGATCGCGAGCGACATGAGCGGAACCTCCGGATGCAGACCGGCATCAGGCCGGCGCAGCCGGGTCGATGAGCAACAAGCGTGCCAAGACCCGGGTGCGCTCGCGAAGCCGGGCGGGCTCTCCAGGCGCCCCGAGTTGCCCAGCGCAGGGGCAGCTCCTGCCCAGCGGGCGGGCAGCGGCCGCCGAAGCAGGGCCGAACCGGACTACCAGATCCGCGCCGCGAGAAAGACCAGCAGCATCGACAGGCAGAGCGCGAGCTTCGCGACCGAGCCGAACAGCAGCCCGAGCCAGGTGCCGAAGCCCGCGCGGCCGGCCTGCAGCAGGTCGCGCCGCGCGATCAGCTCGCCGAGCGCGGCGCCGACGAAGGGGCCGAGCAGGAAACCCGGCAGACCGAAGAAGAGACCCACGACGGCTCCGAGGCCCGCGCCGACGAGAGCGCTGCGACTCGCGCCGAAGTGACGGGCTCCGAGCAGACCCGCGGCGAAATCGAGGCCCCACGCGAAGGTCGCGAGCACTGCGATCACTGCGACGCTGCCGAGGCCGACCTGCTCGAAGCCCTCCGCCCAGGCTGCGAGCACGAGGCCCGCGAACACGAGGGGCACGCCGGGGAGCGCCGGCAGGAGCGTGCCCGCGAGGCCCACTGCGACCAGCGCGGCGGCGAGGGCGAGCAGAAGTACAGAGGAGTCCACGCCTGGCTCCCGGCCCAGCGGTTCCGGCGCAGTGCCCGGATCGACCACCGGGATCGCGCCGCGCAGATCGCAGCTGAAGGCTTCCGATCGTATCACGTGGCGCGCGCGCGTCCGCTATCTCTCTCAGCCCGATGCCGCCCAACGAGCCGCAGTCTGCCTCGACGCCGCAGCCTGCCCCGTCCGCGCACGCTGAACCGGAAGCGTCCGCGCCCGCCGTATCCCGTGGCTATGCGCGCTGGGTGCTCGCACTGCTCACGCTCGCGTACATCGTGAATTTCCTGGATCGCCAGCTGCTCGCGATCGTCGCGCGCGACGTCAAGGCCGAGCTCGAGCTCAGCGACACCCAGCTCGCGATCCTGCTCGGCCCGGCCTTCGTGGTCTGCTTCACGCTCGCGAGCTTCGTGCTCGCGCGCGCGGCGGATCGCGGCTCGCGCAAGTGGGTGCTCACGATCGGGCTCGGCGCGTGGAGCCTCTTCACCGCGGGCTGCGGTGTGGCTTCGAGCTTCGCGCAGCTGGCCTGCCTGCGCTTCGCGGTCGGAATCGGCGAGGCCGCGGGCGCGCCGCCCTCGCAATCGATGCTCTCGGACACCTTCCGCCCCGAGCAGCGGGCGCGCGCGATGTCGGTGTTTGGCCTCGGCATCTACTTCGGCGCTGCGCTCGGCGCCGCGGGCGGCGGGCTGATCGCGGAGCGCTTCGACTGGCGCACGGCGTTCCTGATCGCAGGCGCGCTGGGGCTGCCGCTCGCAGTACTGATCGGCGTAACCGTGCGCGAACCCGCGCGCAGCGTGCGCGCGGCCGACGTGCCGCAGTCCGGCGTCCTCTCCCGGATCCTCACGGTCTTCGCACGCCCGAGCTATCGCTGGCTGATGGCTGCCGCCGCATGCCAATCCTTCATCGGCTTCGCCGCGCTCTCGTGGAGCGCGCTGTATCTGCAGCGCGTGTTCGGGATGAGCATGAGCGAGTCGGGCGTGGCCTTCGGGTTGCTCTCGGGGACGACGGGAGCGCTCGGCTGCTTCGCGGGAGGAGTGCTCGCGGACCGCTTTGCGGCACGCGACGCGCGTTGGTACGGCTGGATCTCGGGCGTCGCGTGTCTCGCCGCCGCGCCCTTCTACGCGGGCTTCGCGCAGGCCGGGACGCCCGGAGTCGCGCTCGCGAGCTTCGGCGTGTTCTACTTCTTGAATAACGTCTACGTGCCGACGCTCTGGACCCTGGTGCAGAGCCTCGTGCACCCGCGTTTGCGCGCGACCTCGGCCGCGACGCAGTTCGCGGTCACGAACCTGTTTGGCTACGGCCTGGGCAGCGTCGCGATCGGGATGCTGAACGACCATCTGGGGGCGCGCTTCGGTGACGAGGCGATCCGCTGGTCGCTGCTGCTGCCGGCCGTCGCTGGGGCGCTCTCCGGTCCGCTGTTCTTGCGCCTCGCGCGCGACGTCCGCGAGGACCTGGCAGCGGTCGCGGCCGAAGCGCGCGCCTGAATCGAGGCGAGGAGCATGTCTTCACGCAGCGTCGGCCTCTGCTCCGGTTGCGCGCACGCGCGCGTCCAGCGCAGCGCGAAGAGCTCTGAGTTCTGGCGCTGCCTGCGCGCGGATGCGGACCCGCACTATCTGCGTTATCCGCCGCTGCCAGTGCGCGCCTGCGCCGGCTTCGAAGCGGCCGAGGGCGGTTCCGCGCCGTCTCCGCGCTCCGGGGAGTGCGGGGGCGACTAGCGCGGGGCGCCCGGCAGCCCCGCGTAGGGATTGCCCGGGTTGCGTCCTGCCTTCAGATCCTCGAAACGCACCAGCGCGGCGTCGAGCGTCACCGGGTGCGTCAGGATCCAGAAGCGCTTGTCTCGGATCGCAGCGACGACGTGATCTGCGACACTGGCCGGCGCGATCCCGCTGTGGATCAGCTCGCGCAGCGGCCCGAGCGTCGCGTTCTGCTTCGGCGTGGGGTCGAGCCCGTCGCCGCGATTGCGCTCCGATTCGAAGATCCGTGTGCGCACGAGATTCGGGCACAGCACGGACACGCCGACGGGCGTGGCCTCGAGCTCGCGGTAGAGCGATTCGCTGAGTCCGACCACCGCATGCTTGCTCGCGGAGTAGGCGCCGAGCATCGCGCTCGTCACGAGGCCCGCCTCGGAGGCCGTGTTCACGATGTGGCCTTCGCCCTGCTCGACGAGCAGCGGTGCAAAGACGCCGACCCCGTAGGCCACGCCGAGCAGATTGACGTCGATGAGCCAGCGCCAATCGTCGGGACGCATGTCGAGCATGGGGCCCGCTGGAGCGACGCCGGCGTTGTTGCAGACCACGTGCACTGCGCCGAAGCGGCGCAGCGCGCGGTCGCGCAGCGCCTCGAGCGCGGCGGGGTCGCGTACGTCGCAGCGCACGCCGAGCGCGTCGGCACCCGCGGCCTCGAGGCGTTTGGTCTCGCGCAGCAGCGCGGCCTCCTCGACGTCGGCCAGCACCAGGGCCATGCCCTCGGCTGCGAAGCGCTCGCAGAGCGCGAGCCCGATGCCACTCGCGCCACCCGTGACGACGGCCACCTTGCCGCGAAGATCTCTCATCGATCGCTTCCTCCAGATCCGCTGACCAGCGTTCGCCTGCGGCCCCCTGCGCGGGGCAAAGACCCGTTGTCAGCGCAATCTGCTGCGCACGAAGTCCAGGATCAGCTCCTCCGCCACCGCGCTGACGGGGCTCGGCAGGCTCGCGAAGCCGTGCGGGGAGTCCGGAAACAGGTGCAGCTCGCACGCCACGCCCGCGGCCTCGCAGCGCGCGTGCAGGAAGAGCGTGTCGTCGAGCAGCGGGTCGGCCTCGCCGACGAGGAATAGGCTCGGGGGCAGGCCGCGCAGCTCCGCGAAGAGCGGCGAAATCGAGGCATCGCGGCGCTGCTCCTGGCTGCGGCCGGGCAGAAAATAGTCGTTGAAGATGCGCGAGTGGCGAGCGTCGACGAGCGGCGTGCCGACCGCGCGCCGCGTGCTCGGCGTCATCGAGAGGTCGAAGACGCCGTAGACGAGCACCTGGCCGAGCACTTTACCGATCAGCCCGCGCTCGCGCAGGCGCAGTGCGGTCAGCGCGGCGAGGCTCGCGCCGGCGGAGTCGCCGCCGAGCAGAATCGCCCGGGTGCCGAGCTCAGGGCCCAGCTTCTCGAGCGCGAAGAGCGCGGCATCCTCGCAGTCGTCGGGCCCGGCCGGGAAGGGGTGCTCGGGTGCGAGGCGATAGTCGACGCTCGCGACCGCGACCTGCGCCGCTGCGGCGATCCGCGCATTCTGCGCGTCCTTCTGCTCTGCCCAGCCCATGCAGAAGCCGCCGCCGTGAAAGTCGAGATACAGCGCGCGCGGGGAGCGCGGGCAGAAGAGCCGCAGCGGGACGTTCCCGCCGCGCCCCGCGAAGCGGCGCAGCTCGACCGGCAGCGCGAGCTCCTGCGGCGGGAATGGCGGGGTGCCGAGCGCGCGGAAGCGCGCGACGTCCTCGCGCGTCTCGAGCGGCGGGATCAGAGCCGGCGCCTGCGCGAGCTGCTGGGCCCAGGCGCGCATCGCATTGCGGTAGGGTTCGAGCTTCGGGTCGACCGGCATGCGGTTCCTTTCCTGGTGGTCGTGGCGCGGCTGCGCCGCCCGCATCTCGGGCGCACTCGGAGAACCGGCACCGGTCGCATTATGCGCGAGAATGCCGCTCGTGCGCTCTGCGGAATGCGAAACCGGCTCCGGCGCCGCGAGCGCCCGGGATCGGGGGGCCGCGCTCGCGGCGGCGGCCATCGGCGCGGCCGTCTGGCTCTGCTTCGGGACTGGGCCCGAGCTGCGCCCGGGCGATTTCGCGCAGAGCAGCGTCTACGATTTCGTCTTCTACTACGCGCCGAATGCCGAGCTGCTCGCAAGCCGGCTCGGCCGCGGCGAGCTGCCGCTCTGGAACCCGCAGCAGGGTCTCGGCGGGCCCTTCCTCGCGACGCTGCAGCCCGCGGCCCTGTATCCGGCGAGCTGGCTCACGCTCGCGTTCTCTCCGGCGCGCGCGTTGCTGATTTCGGTCGCGATGCACATCGCCCTCGCGGCCTGGTTCACGGCACGCCTCGCGCGCGCGCTCGGCGCGGGCGCTGCCGCAGCCGCGCTCGCGGGTCTGGTGTTCGCGACCTCGCTCGACGTCACCGCGAACGCGCTGGTGCCGCCGCTGCTCTGCGCGCTGGCCTGGATGCCCGCAGTGCTGCTCGCGGTGCTGCGCTGCATCGATCGCCCCGGCCCCGCTTCCGCCGCAGCGCTCGCAGCTGTGGGCGCGCTCCAGCTCTACTGCGGCTGGCCCTATCAGGTGGCGCTGACGGCGCTCGCGGCGGCCTGCGTCGGCGCGGGCGCGCTGATCAACGCTCCGCGGCTGCGGATCCTGCGCGCGCTCCTTGCGCTAGGCGCCGGTACGGCTGCGGCCGGCGCGCTCGCGGCGCCGCAGCTGCTGCCCGCGCTCGAGCTGCTGCCGCAGACGACGCGCGCGCTCGGCTCGATCTCGGCGGCGCAGGCCGTCTTTGCAGACGCGCCGCACGACGCTCAGCTCTACGCCGCGCGCTTCGCCTCCACGGGAGTGGCGACCGGCATCCCGAGCGCGGCCGCGCTGCTGTTTGCGCTCGTCGCGCTCGCGCGTCCGGGCCCCGCACGCGTACGCTGCGCGGCGCTCGCAGCCGCAGCCGCCGTCGCACTCGCGGCGTCGTTTCCGCACGCATTGCCGGTGTACGACGCACTCCGCGCGCTGCCGCTCCTCGGCGACTTCCGCTTCCCGTTCCGCTATCGGAGCGTGGCAGCGCTAGGCATCGCGGTGCTTGCGGGAGTCGGAGTCAGCACCTGCTCGGAGCTCGCGCGGCGCTGCCTGCCGGCCGCGCGCCGCGCGCTCGCCGGCCGCGCGCTGCTCGCGCTGTTCGCGGCTGTGCTCGTGGGCTCGCGCTTCGGCTGCGCGCCGCTCAGCCCGGTGCGCTTCCCGCGCTCGCTGGCAGCCACGCCGGGCCTCGAGGCCAGGCTCGGCCCCGCGCTCTCGAATGTCCTGCGCGCGGCCGAGCCGGGCACGCGCTCGCGGCTCTTCTGGTCGGGCCGCGAGGGCAAGCTCGGCGCAGCGGGCCCCCTCGACGCCGCCTTCGACCTCGAGCCCTTCACGCTCGCCCGCACCGCGCACGCGCTCGAAGCCCTCGCCGCCGAGAACGAAGCGCCCACGGGCATGGCGCGCCCCGGCGAGCCCGACCCCTTCGCGCGCGCCCCTTTCTACGGCAAGGCCCAGCTGCGTCGCGCCACCCACGCTCGCCTGCTCGACGCCCTCTCGATCGACCTCGTCGCTTTCGACCGCCCCCGCGACTGGCACCGCAAGGCCTTCGACCCGATCTCGCTCGCGAAGCCCGCGCTCTACCGCAACCCCGGCGCGTTGCCGCGCGCCTATCGCGTCTCGCGCGCAGAGCCCGAGCCAGACTCGATCGACGCGGCGCTGCGCAGGCTGCTCGACCCGCATTTCGACCTTGCGCGGGTTGTGATGCTCGATGAGGTTCCGGAGGAGCTTCGCGCGTGGGCGCCACTGCGGGGCGTCGCGCGCGTTCCGGGCGCTGACATCGCCAGCCTCGAGCTCTACGAGCCCGAGCGGGTGCGCCTGCGGAGCTCGGGCGCCGAGGCCGGAGTCGTGGTGCTCACCGACGCCTGGTATCCCGGTTGGATCGCGGAGCTCGACGGGGCGCCGGCGCGCGTGTTGCGCGCAAATGCGCTGTTCCGCGCGGTGGCGGTTCCGGCTGGGGAGCACGTCGTCGAGTTCCGCTACGAGCCTCGCGGCTTTCGCTCTGGGGTGGGTCTCGCTCTTGCGTTCATTGTGGCACTCATGGGCCGGGGCATCGTCCTCTGGTTATGGAAAGCGCGCAGCGTGAAGAATCGCGTGACCTAGCTTGGATACAACGCCAGCATAAAGTCAATCAGCGGTTGAAGCTCGGTGGTTCGATAGTAATGGTTGAGGCACTCGTGATATTCCTGCTTGGGCGCTTCGATCGCGATCGGCCGAAGTTTAAGTCGTATCAGGATCCAGTTCATGAGCGCTCGAGCTGAGCGGCCGTTGCCGTCCTCGAATGGATGAATGCCCACGATCTTCGCGTGAGCCCACACGGCGAGGTGGAATGCGTTCTCGTCGTAATCGGAAGCATCTGGATTGGCATCGAAGGATTCGATCGATTGGCGAACATCGCGAAAGACTGACTCGAGGCGCACCGGCACTTCATTTCGATGCACCGAGCGGTTGGGTCCGAACACCAGATATTCGGATCCGAATCCCCGCTGGCGATGACGCCCCGCGTGTGATCTCACATCCGAAAAGAGCACGCGGTGGAGATCACAGAGCAGCCCGACGGAGGCATCGCGCCCCCGCAGTTCTCCTCGATGAATCTCAGCGGATAGACGCAGAAGATTGCGGGCCAGCGTCTCTTCTTCGTCGGTCGTGTAGGTGCGGACCGGGTCGCTCACCGCCCGTCGCGTGTGATCCAGTGGCGAGCATCGACGCCCTCGATGCGCTCGCTTGCCACCACGTCGCGCGCGATCGACTCATTCGTCCAGGCAGGCTCCCCATCGCGAGCAAGTCTGTCACTTCGCATGCGCGCCAGAATCCGGGAGCGCTGTGCGGCGTCCAAAGCAATCTGCTCCATGCCACGATTGAAACCGCGACTCTCGAGAAGTGCAGCTGCGTCGACAGGGTGCAACTCGAGCAGCGTGGCGACATCATTCACCGAGAGCGAGCCTCGAACATACTCGCGACCGAGAACCGAGATCTGTGCTTTTTGGTTGGGACTGTTTCGGAGTACGAACGCCTTGATTCCATCGTACGCGATGCGACATCGATGGCCCCAGTTCTCGATGCGATTCGCCGCAGCAAGATGCTCCAGATGCCCAATTGGACAGACCTCTAGAGCCGACTTCATCTCGCGTACTAGCGCTTCCACGGAGAGCTGGAATTCCGGTTTCGCCGGTGAATTGATCTGTAGATGACGGCGAGCGTCATCTACGACGACTGCCGGATCTAGTCCGCACATTGCGATCGTTCTCCTCCGCAGCTCGGCAGCGATCTCGGGCGTAATCTCGGCGAGGGAGTAACTCAGCTCGGAATGACTCTCGCGAAAGACAGCACTCACTAGCAGAAGCTCTAGAAAGCAGGCCGACTGCTCCACTAGATGGGTTGGCGAATCAGGAAGGTCGAGAGCGGACTGCTGAACGGATTCCAGGCGCAGATACTGCGCTCGTAGCTTGGGTTCGACCGTGAAGAAGGCCTGGAAGAGGGGAGGCGGCTCGAATACAGCTGCGAGGACGGGCACGTCGTTCCTCCGGTGAGCACCAACTTATCTATCGGGCCACCAGGCGGCTAACTGAGTGAGCTCTTCCGGTGGCGATTCGAGGTCTCAACAACCTGATTCTATGACACTTTTCGACCCAAACTCGATGCAGCACTCGCTACAGGCGATCCAGGCTAGGGGTTCGCGGGACCCTGAAGCGCAGCTTCTATCTCGCGCCGGTGTCTTCGAGCGGATCCGAGCGCGCCCAGAGCGGAAACTGTTGGATTCCCTCAGACACCGGATCGAAACCGCGGCTGCAGGGGACGCGAGTTCGGAGGGCGGGGTCCGAGACGACCACCGCGCGAAGCTCGTGGAGCACCCCCGCGACGGGTGCGCTGACTTCGGGCTCGAGAAGCACCGTGACTGCCCAACTCTCTCCGAAGGGACGTGGAGCGAGGGCCACCAATTGGAGTGAACGAAGAGCCGGCCTTCGAATACATGACGTCCGATCTTTACCGAGCGCGGCGCGAGCGGGTGCACCTCGAGTTCACAGATCGAGTCGGCATCGGGTAGTTCCCACGTTTCCGGCACCGGAGCGGTTACTTCCTCGAGAGGTCCACCCGGCAACACCGCCCACTGCGCGCTCCCGGCGAAAATCAGGATGAATCCCGCGAGCGCCGCATGGTATCTCACGCTGACGAGACTTGGCGCCTGGAGCACATGTTAGCCGACGTGTTGATACAGATTTCCTTCAGCAAACGACTCGTTGTCCGATGGAAAGGGAACCGATGGAGGTTCTCGACGAGTGACGGAAGAGGTGAAGCTCAACTGGCTGACGACATTCCGCGAGCTGGAGGAATACGGTCCTCCGCATCGTTTTCCACCCAGGAAGCTGGCGGGGCTATATGCCGTGGCATCCATCTGTTACCACGGAAACGACTGGAGCCCCATCAGCGACGATGTCTTCGATGCGCTCTGTAGTTGGATCCTGAAAAACTTTGATCATTGCGAAAGAGAAGGCGCCGACATGCTTGATAAGGAAATGCTTCGGAGTTGCTCGGGCGTCGCCGTGGAAACGTTCGTAAAGCCCTACCACGATGTAGTCGCGATGCTCCTAGGACATGCGTGCCAGTGCAACGCCTGTAGCCGAAACTGAATAGCCTCTAGCGTCGCGCAATCTGCCTCGGAAATCAGCGGAGGAGCGCACCCTGTGAGTGTTCACAACGTGAGTAATCCAACGGCGGAGCCGTCCCCAAGGCTTGACGTGAAAGTGAGCCGGTAGGAGACACTAAAGAACTTCCCTGGAAACGGGCGGTCGCCACCGGGCTCACGCACTACCCGTAGGCGGCCTGAGAACTCGACTACGACTCCAGGAGGAAATTCAGCGATATGCAGTGCGAATGCATACGGGTCAAACGGTCCTGGATCTCGTAACTCACCAACGCTCGCCACCACCGTGTCCCTGATGAACTCCATCCTGTCAGGGCCGGGCACGATTAGAATCTCGGACGCAGTTCCGCCACCTTCGTTTCTGACCTCGAGGGCGAAATCGACGTAGTCTCCGATCGACGCACCCCCATCATGGTCCGCATCCTCGAGAATCAGCGATCCAGTCCCGATGAGCACAGGGATGTTGCCAGAGCACTCGACCGTCGGCCTCCATTTGAAACTCGGGTAGGCGAGGAATTCGAGCGTGTCCTGGTGCGCGCTCTGGAAGAGCCGGAGTTCAAGGTGGCAGGTGTGGCGTTCGAGCGCAGCGACTCGGTGCATGAGGTTTCGCAATGGGGAGGCAATTCCAAACAGTCCGACAGAGACGAACGCGAACGCGATCATCAAGGCCTGGCGTTTCATCGCACCCCTCCTGGCTGGCGTCACGCCGCCCAACTGGTTATTCAATCGCAGATCACCGAGAGCATTCCGCGCGCGACGCGCGAGAGCAAACAGGAGACCCTTCGAGCGGTAGGTTGGGGCTCCGGCGGAGCGGTGAGTCGCCCCGATGCGCCGAGACGGCTTCGATAGAAGGACCCGGCGGACCGCGGCGGGGTCGCGGAAAGGACGTGGCGCTCCGAAGTCGGCGCGCCGAGCAGCGTCGCTTTG
>CAYTJA010000439.1:0-8805 GCA_964437835.1 uncultured Spirochaetales bacterium | reverse complement strand
CGCCTCGCTGCGCGCCGGGCCTTGCGGGTCCCGGTCCGGGAGCGGCCCGGTCCCACCCGCACTCCGCTCGGCTGCGCCTCGCTGCGCGCCGAAGCGGCTTGCGATCTTCGTCGGCTTGCATGTCTCGTCGGTCTGAGGCGGTGCCTCGTTAGCGCTTCGCGCGCGCGCGGCGCCACTCGGCGGACGCGAGCGCGCGCGCGTAGGCCTGGTGCAAGTGGCGCTCGACGACGGGCGTCGCGTAGCGCTCGAGCACGAGAGAGCGCGCGGCGCGGCCGAGGCGCTCACGCAGGTCGTCGTCCTTGAGCAGGCCCTCGACCGCGGAGGCGAAGCCCGGCGCGCTGTCGGCGACGAGCAGATGCTCCCCGGGCACCGCGTCGAGGCCCTCGAGCGCCATCGGGTGGCAGACGATTGCAAGCCCCATCGCCATCGCGTCGAGCAGTTTCAGGCGCGTGCCACCGCCCTGCACGATCGGACACACGAAGACCTGCGCTTCGTCGAAGGCCTGCCGGATGTCGTCCACGAAGCCGGTCACCTGCACGCTCGGATCGCGCTCGCCCCAGGCGCTGATCTCGGGCGGCGGATTGCGGCCGACGATCCCGAGCGTGCGCGCGACGCCGCCCTGGCGCAGCAGCGGCCAGATCTCGTCGCGCAGCCAACGCGCCGCGCAGAGGTTCGGATGCGCGTCGATGCGCCCGACGAAGACGACGTGCCCCGGGCGCTTCTCGCCGGACAAGGGCTGGAAGTAGTCGCAGTCGACCGGATTCTCGACCACCGCGACGTCCGCACCGGGCAGCACCTCCAGCAGGCGCGCGCGGTCGAGCGGCGACACCGCGATGTGCAGGTCCGCGTCGCGGCCGCTGTGGCGCTCGAAAGCGCGCAGGCGCCAGGCCTCCCAGGCGAGGTAGGGGCGCAGCGGCAGCGCGGCGTGCCTTGCGCGCCCGTACATCATCTGCGACTCGACGTTGTGGTGGTTGAAGACCCGCGCTGCCTCCGGGACCCAGCGGCGGTAGCCGTACATGCCGATCGCGTCGAAGTGCACGAGGTCGTAGCGCTCGCGCGCGAGCAGCTGCTGCAGCGCGCGGTCCATCTCTCGCGCGCGATTCCAGCGCACGGAATAGGGGGCGGGGGTGATTGCGCTGGTCGCGAGCAGGCGCGCGCGCGCGAGCCGGCTGCGGTCGACCGGCAGCTCGACTACGCCGCGCACGCGCACGAGCTCGGAGAGCGCCGCTACGGAGGCCTGGAGCTGTGCTGCGTCGCGGTGGAATGCGCGCTGCCGGAATGCCACGAGATCGACGTCGTGAGCGGCTGCAGCGGCGCGCAGCAGGTGGTAGCTGCGCTGCAGCACCCCGCCCTTCGGCGGATGCGGAACCAGGTGGGACAGCCACAGCACGCGCGCCAATGTGGGGCCCTCCGCGGGGTCGCAAGCGCCCCGCTCCGGAGCGGAGTTATCGACGCGCCTGCGCGGCGACCTTACGCGGCGGAGTGACGCGCACCACCGCCGGCTTGGGGCCTGGCGCCGGGCTGTCCTCGCGTGGCCACGCGCCGAGGTCCTCGCCGTTGCGGCCCGCGCCGCGCGCCTTCGATTCCGCGATCGTGCGGAAGTCGCCGGCCGCGTGATCGCGAAACCACGGCTCGGTTTCCAGGCTGTGCAGGTCGTAGCGGCTCGGATGTACGGTCGACGCCCAGGCCGCGAGGCTCTCGAAGCTGCGTTCCGCGTCGGTCTCGCGATTTTCTTCGAAACGCCCGCCGGGGGTGTACAGGTTGTGGTCCAGGTAGGCCGGCTCGCGATCGTCGCCGTGCTCGGAGGCCCACCAGTGGCCTCCCGGACCCGGCCGCCACCAGAGATTGTTCCAGACCTCCCCACCGCTGGCGGGTCCACTGCGACTCCGCACCTGCAGCGCGTGGCAGCCGATCCCGGTGTTCTGGAATACGCGCCAGCCGGTCGCCTGCGACAGCACGAGCAGCGCGAGCTCGTCTCCCGCCGGGTCGCAGCGGAACAGATTGCCGGAGATCTCGCTGCCGACGTTGTAGATCCCGCGCTCGTCCGGCTGGTTGCTGAGCTTGATGTGGATGCGGTTGCCCTCGAACCAGTTGCGGCGGTACGCGTTCTGCTCGCCGCCCTCCTTGTCGAAGATCGCCTCGTCCGGGAAGCCGCTGATGCGGTTGTCCTCGATTCGCGTGCGGCGGCCGTTGAACAGGCTGATGCCCTTCTCGCCGCGGCCGGACTTCGCGGGCCGCGAATAATGGATCGTGTTGTTGCGCACGACGAGGTCTTCGGTCCACTGCGCGAAGAGCGCCGACCAATTGCCGTCGTCCTTGCCTCCGCCGCCCTCGAGCTCGCAATTCTCGACCACGATCCCGCGCGTGCGGTCGTCCTCGCTCTCGCCCTGGATTCGCAGCACGCCCTCGACGCGCAGGCCGTCGTAGTGGATGTACGAGAGGCGGCCCTTGTGGCCCATCGTCCAGGTCGCGCTGCCGCGGAAGACCGGACGCGCCCCGGGATAGCTTCGGTACGCGATCGGCTGCTCTTGCGTACCGCTGCGCTGCGGCTGGTAGGCGCGCTCCGTGCTCTCGTCGATGCCCTTCGCGTAGACGCCGTCCTTGATCCAGCAGGTGTCGCCCGGCCGCAGCAGCTCCGCGCACTGATCGACGTCCTCGAACTCGCGGCCCGGCTCGTCGACGCCGCAGCTCGGGTGGGCGCCGCTGCAGCCGCTGCCCTGGCGCACGTAGTAGTCGGTCGGCGTATGCGCGGTGCAGGCGCTCGCGAGCAGCCATGCGAGCAAGGCGAAGAGCGGGAAGGCGGGGCTCACGAGGCCTCCGCGAGCGGAAGAGCGGCCGAAGGGACGCGGGCCGCAGGTGCCGCGGCGCGGGCGGGCTGCGCTCCGGGCTGCCGGATCGCGCGCGCGAGCGCGACCGTGAGGCCGGTCAGGAAGTACAGGTGCGGGTACCAGTTCACGGTCAGGAACGCGCCGCAGGCGAGAAAGGCCACGATCGAGCAGACCGCCGCCCGCGCGTAGCCGTCCAGCGGCGGGCCGAGCGAGCGGCCGCGCGCGCGGATCACGGCCCAGAGGTCGCGCGCGTTGCTGAGCAACAGCGCGAGGAAGAGCAGCGCGCCGAGCGTCCCGAGCTCGGACAGCAGGGTGAAGTAGAACGAGTGGACCGCACGCCCGTTGTTGGATTTTCCCTCCGGATCGAATTCCTGGTAGTCCTGGATCACCCAGTTGATGTTGCCGGGGCCGACACCGAGGATCGGATTGTCGACGTACGCCGCCCAGGCGATCTCCCACAGCTCCGTGCGGTCCTCGCGCGTGCCGCCCTGGTCGAAGATCGTCGCCATCTCGGCCCAGTAGGCGGGGCCCGCCAGCACGACGAAGAGGCCGGCAGCTGCCGCGCCGAAGGCAAAGAAGCGCACGCGCTTCGGATGCATCACGACCATCAGCCCGCAGGTTGCGAGCAGCCCGACGAAGCCGCCGCGCGAGCTGCTGGCGACAACGCCGACGACGCAGGCGAGCGCGCTGACCGCGCAGAGCAGCTTCTGCCACAGGCGCTCGAGGTGGCCCCACGGCATCAGCGTGAAGGGCAGGATCATGCACATCGTGAGTGCGAAGTCGTTCTCGTCGCCGTTGAAATAGCCGGTGCCGCGGCCCGCGTGCAGCGTGCCCCAGATCGCCTGGAACAAGCCGGAGGCGACCCACAGCAGCGAGAAGTCGCGCAGGCGCTTCTGCGTATCGATGAAGGTCGCGAGCGACACCGTGAACAGGAAGGTCTGGATCAGCACCCAGGTGGTCTTGAAGGCCCAGAAGTTGTTCGTCGCGAAGGGCACCCAGGCGGTCATGAACGAGAGCAGGACCGCATAGATCGCGAGCTGCGGGTGGAACCACGGCACGCGCCGGGACCACTGGAACACGCAACCCGCGAGCAGCGCCGAGACCAGCAGCGACAGTCGCGCATATTCCAGACCCGGAATCGCGTCCTGGGGCCGTCCGTACTCGAGGGCCGCGTAGGTCAGCGTCAGGAAGACAGGCAGCGTTCCGGGGCTCCGGAGCGCGCGGCTCGCCCCTGCCCCGACCTGGACCGGAGAAATGCTCGCGTGGGATTCCACGTGAACTAGATACGGACGCCCGCCGATACGGGTTGAGGCCTTTCGCCTGCGCTGCGCCGGCTCACGCCGGCTCGGCCCAGGCCCCTGCTGGAGAACTGGCTTGGATCGGATTCTGGTCCTGGATGGAGAAGCGCGTTCGGCGCTGGCGGCGGTCCGCTCGCTGGGGCGGCTCGGCCTCGAGGTGGCCGTGGCGGCCGTGGACCCGCCGGCCCTCGCGCAGCGCAGCCGCTACGCAAGTCGGAAGCTCGCGTGCCCGTCGCCCGCTCGCGCGCCGCAGGCCTACCAGGACTGGCTGCGGAGCGCCGTCGCGGGCTACCGGCCGCAGCTGCTGCTGCCGCTCACGGATCTCTCGCTCGGACTCACGCTCGAGATCGAGACCGAGCTGCGCGCGCAGACGCTGCTGCCTTTCGTCGATCGCGCGACCTGTGCGCGCGTACAGCGCAAGGGCGAGCTGATGGCGCTCGCGACCGAGCTCGGCGTGCGCGTGCCGCGCACGCTCGCGATTCCGCCCGCGGCCGAGCGCAGCGCCAAGCACGAGCAGGCGCTCGACGCGTTCCCCTACCCCGCTGTGCTGAAGGCCGAGGTGACGCAGTCGCAGATCGGAGACGGTTATGCGCGGCTCCCGGTCGCGTATCCGGCGAGCGCCGCGGCCGCGCGCGCGCTGCTCGCGCCCGGCAGCGCCTACGCGCAGGTTCCGATGTTGCTGCAGCAGCGCGTCGAGGGGCTCGGGGTGGGGGTCTTCGCGCTCTGCTCGGATGGCGAGCCGGCGGCGCTCTTCGCGCACCGCCGGCTGCTCGAGAAGCCTCCGAGCGGCGGTGTCAGCGTGCTCTGCGAAGCGCTGCCGCTCGAGCGCGCGCCGATCGCGGAGGCGCTGCGCCTGCTGCGCGCGCTGCGCTGGCAGGGCGCGGCCATGCTCGAGTTCAAGCAGGATCGAGAGGGAATTCCCTATCTACTTGAAATCAATCCCCGTTTCTGGGGCTCGCTGCAGCTCGCGATCGACTCCGGTCGAGATTTCCCCGCGCTGCTCTACCAGCTCTTCCGCTCGGGCGAGCCGCTGCGCGGCGAAGCGCTCGAGCGCTTCCGCGCGGAGTTGCCGCCGCTGCGGGCAGGCCAGCGACTGCGCTGGGGCTTCGGGAGCCTCGACCACGCGCTGATCCGACTCCGGGCCGCGCCGCGCGAAGCGTTGATCGGCATGCTGCTGCGCAACGAGCTGCACCTCTTCGAACGTCCGCTCGCGACGCGCCTCGAAGTGCTGCGCGCGAGCGACCCGGGTCCCTTCTGGGGCGAGCTGCGCAGCTGGCTCCGCGCGCTGCCACGGCGCGCGGCCTCGGCATGAGCCCGCGCAGCGCGGCCGACCCGCTGCGCGTGGGCCTCTTCATCGAGAGCGGCGGCGCGGGCGGTGCGGAGAGCGTCGTGCTCGAGCTCGCGAGCGGCCTGCGCGCGCGCGGCTGCGAGGTCGCCGTGCTGACGACGCGCACGGGCTGGCTCTGCGAGAGCCTCGCCGCGCGCGGCCTGCGGCATCTGCGCGTCGACGCGGGCCGCCGCCTGGATCCGGGCTTCCCGCACCGCATCGCGCGCTTGCTGCGCGCAGAGCGCTGCGACGTGATCCACTCGCACCTGCTCGACTCGAATTTCTATGCGGCGTTCGCGGCGCGCCTCGCGGGAATCACGCACATCGCGACCGAGCACGGGGACGTGCACCACACGCAGCCCAAGAAGCTGCTGCGCACCAAGCTGCGCGCGATCACCTGGCTCGGCTCGCAGTTCACGGCGGTCGCGCGCTTCAGCGCGGAGCGGCTGGTAGAGCTAGGCGTGCGCCGCGGGCGCGTCTGCTGGGTTCCGAACCCGGTTCCGGCGGCGCTGGCGATCGACGAGTCCGAGCGGAAGCAGCTGCGTCGCAGCCTCGGCATCGAGGACGCGGAGGCCTGGCTCTGGCTGCACGTCGCGAATCACCGGCCGGTGAAGGATCAGGCGATGCTGCTCGACGCCTTCGCGCGCGCCCGCGCGAGCGGCGCGGCCCCGATGCAGCTCGCGCTGATCGGCGACGGCCCCGAGCGCGCGCGCCTCGAGCAGCGCGCGCGCGAGCTCGGGCTCGCGGATGCGGTGCACTTCCTCGGCTTCCGCGGCGACGTCGCGCGCTGGCTGCAGGCCGGGGACGGCTTCGTGCTGTCGTCGCGCTCGGAGGCGCTGCCGATGTCGCTGCTGGAGGCCTGCGGCGCGGGGCTCTTGCCGGTGGCGACGCGCGTCGGAGGGATTCCCGAGCTGCTGCGCGACCGCGAGCACGGCTTCCTGGTCGAGCCCGGAGACACCGCGGGCCTCGCACGCGCGCTGGCCGAGGCCGCGGGCGACCGCGCGGCGAGCGCCCGCCTCGCGCGCGCAGCGCGCGAGCGCGTGCAGCGGGACTACTCGCTGGCTGCAGTGCTCGACGCCTACCTCGAGCTCTACCGCGGCCGGCGCCGATCCCTCGAAGCTCGTTAGGGAGATCCGCTCGCGCCGGGTGGGCAGACCGCCGCGAGCGCGTCCATGGCGGCGTCGAGACGTCTGCCGGAGAGTCCCTCGTGCGCCGGGAGGGTCAGCAAACGCTCCGCGAGCGCATCCGCTGCGGGGCAGGCGCGCTCGCCAACCAGGGAGGCGCTGAGGCCCGGCACGCGCGCGAGACTGCTCGGGTACATCGCGGTCGCGCCGGCCCCGGCGCTCCGCAGGGCAGCCAGTGCCGCGTCGCGCGCGCGCGCATCCGGCGCGAGGGCGAAGAGCCGCGCAAACACAGCGCGGGTACCGACTGGCGGCAGCAGCGGGCGCAGCGAGCTGCGCTGGCTCAACTGCACTGCGATCTGGCGCGCGCGCCGCGCGCCGATCCGCGGCCGCGTCTGCCTGCGGCAGCGCGCTCGCTGCGAGCGCGACCGCAGCCGCGTCGATCGCGCCGCGCCGGAAGCCGGGCTCGAAGCGCGTCTCGCCGACGCCGAGCGCGGGAATCGATGCGAGCAGGCGAAACACCAGCGGCTGCAGCGCGAGGTTGTAGGCCGCAGCGCGCAGCAGCGCGCGCCCGCGCGAGGGCAGGACGCAGGCCTCCGCCTCGACCCCTGCGGGCCAGTGCTGCAGCGCCAGCGCGCCGCCGCCGAGGCCCGAGAGCGGCTTGCCGCGCCCGAAGGAGAGCACACCCGCGTGCCCGCGCGCGCCGGCGGCGCCGTCCGCCGCGGACGCGCCGAAGGCCTGCGCGGCGTCGTCGATCACGAGCGCGCCGTGGCGCTCCGCGAGGGCGCGCACCGGGGCCACCGGCTCGGCGATCCCGAACAAGTTGCTGACGACGATCGCGCAGGCGCGCTCGAGCGGGAGTGCGGCCAGCGCCGCGAGATCGATCTGGCCGCACGCGTCGACGTCCACGAGGCGCACGTGCAGCCCCTGTGCGAGCGCCGCGGCGGGCACCGAGAAGCAGGTGTACGCGGCGATCACGACTTCGCTGCGCCCGCTGTGCCTCGCCGCCGAGCCGAGCAGGCACGCGAGCGCATCCCGCCCCGACGCGCGCAGCTGCACTTCGCTCGCGCACAGGCGTTCGCGCAGGCCGCGGCACAGCTCGCGCGCGGGATCGCGTTCGCGGAAGACGCCGAGCAGCTGCTCGAGCTCGACCGGGACGCCGGCCGAGGGCAGCCAGCCGAGCGCGCTGCGGCTCATCGCCGGGTCGGCTCCCAGAGCACCGCGCGCTCGCCGCGCGCGTGGTGGATCCACGCGCGCAGTACGGCTGCGTTCACCATCAGGAAGAAGCCGAGCAGGCGCGGCAGCCAGCGGCGCTCGAGCGCGGGCAGCCGCAGCGCCGCGGCGCCGAGCCCGTAGCCCGCGAGCTGCACTGCTAGCAGCCCGGCCGCGAGCGCGCTATGCGGCGCGGCGAGGGCGCTCGCAGCGAGCAGCGTCAATAACGCAAAGGGCGAGGTGAAGCGCGCGACCTTGTGCCCCCAGAGCGAGAATGCGGCGCGGCCATGGCGCGGGTGCAGCAGCTGCCGATAGGCAGAGAGCACCGCGATGCCGCGCCGGAAGGTCCGCACCTTGCGCGGCCACTCGCCGCCCTTGCGCTGCGTGACCGGGATCGCGACGCGCGCCGCGGGCTCGGCGACCGCGCGCAGCCCCCGGCTCGCGGCCTCGCTGCCGATCCGGAAATCGCTCGCGAGGTCGCTGGGCCACGGCGTGCAGAGCTCGCGGCGCGCGGCGAAGCAGGAGCCCGAGAGGCCGATCAGCGTGGTCGCTTCGCTCTCGAGCCGGCGCAGCGCCATCTCGTAGCGCACGTAGGCGCCCTCCCCCTGCTCGGGGTCGACGACGTCCTCGCTCGACACGCAGCCGACGCTGGGATCCGAAAACGGCGCGATCAGCGCACGCAGCGCGCCCGGCTCGAGCCGCGCACTCGTGTCGGTGAAGACCAGGAGGTCGCCCTTCGCGTGGGGAATCGCGTTCGCTTGCGCCGCTTCCTTGCCGCCGCGCTCGGGCAGGCGGATCAGGCGCACGCCGCGCGCCTCGAAGCTGCGCGCGATCGAGTCCGTGCGATCGGTCGAGCCGTCCGAGGCCACGATCAGCTCGAGCTCGCCCGGGTATTCGAGCCCCAGCGTGTGCTCGAGCTTGGCCGCGAGCTCGCGCTCGCCGTTGTAGACCGTGATCAGAACGGAGACCGGCGGCGCGTCTGCGCCGCGCGCGACCGGCCGCGGCGAGATCCGCCGCAG